>JBEBDN010000198.1:0-5135 GCA_041156945.1 Verrucomicrobiota bacterium
CCCCGCCCGACACTTGGACGCATTTGAGGAGGAAAGCCTGCGGCGGGGCCTGGATGCTGAAGAGGTAGAGCCGGGGGCCTTGGCGTCGCGGGGCGCGGGCGAAGGCCTCGAGCCAGGCCTGCTCCCAGCGGTAGCTCGCGACCTTGCGCTCATCCACCCGATGATACGCGCCGTCGGAGTAGATGAGGCGCGGCGTCCCCTTCGGCCCTTCCTCGTAGATGCGGACCCCATCCTGGAAATCCGAGAACACGACGAGGGCATCGTACGGCTCGACCAGCAGGCGGTCCAGCCAAGCGCCCAGGGAGCCCTTCTCGCAGGCTTCGCGGATCTTGGCCTGCAGCCGCTGACCGGAGTCCGTCAAGGTCGCCACGACCGTCTCCGTGGACGCCTCGCGCAACCTCGGAGGCTCGCCGCGGAAACGCCGCCCGTGCACGATGTCGTCGTCCAACGCGACCACGCGGGCCCCGTCGAACCGGAAGACGTCGGCGGTGGGGAACTGCCTCCGGATTTCGGCGTCCACGCGCTCGAGGTATGGCTTCATCGAGCCGGAACAGTCGAGGTAGACCGCGACCTTCTGCGCGAGGATGGTGGTGCCGAGCACGGGCTTGCCGACGAACCCGCCGGCGGAGCCCAAACCGGCGCCGACGCCCTGACCGGCGCCGCCTCCGAAACCGCGGCCGCCCGCCAACCCGCGCAGGCCGGCGCCCGCGGAGGCATCGCCCAAGCCCCCCAAGGACTTCGACAGGGGAAGGTCGGGGATGCTCAGCTCGCTGGGCCCCGCGACGGCGATGCGCCGAAGCGGCAAGTTCGGGCGGGCGGGCGGACGGATCGCCCGGTCGGAGCGCGCACGCCCCGCTTCGCCGCCCCCAGCCACGGCGATCGCCGTCGGCTCGGGTCGCGGCGCCGGCGGCGCGACCCGGGAGACGACATACCAGGCGGCGAGGGCCACCAAGCCCACATGGACGAGCAAGGAGGCGAGCAAACCCCGGAGGGAACGCGGGGCGCGGCGGACTTGAAGCAAAGGGACGGCGGGAGGCATGCCCGCAGGCTAGCCAAACAGAAGGCCCGACAAGCGTCGGGCCGTGGAGTCCATCACCTGAGGAGGCGACCTCAGCGGGGGGGCTTGTAACCCTTGGCGGCCGGCAAGGGCACGCCCGCGGCGGGCGCCGTCGCGGCCGCGGCCGGATCGCCGGCGGCGGGTTCGGGGGGCGGCTGTCCGCCCGTCCGCAGCCAAGTGACCATCTTGATCTGGCCGCCGGAGGCGGTCACGCACCGGGAGAGCAGCTGCTGCGGCTCCACCTGCGTCGAGAAGCAGTAGAGGCGCGGCCCCTTGCCGTCCTTGGCGTCGTTGAAGGACTTGAGCCACTCCTCCTCCCAGCGCTTCTCCGTCGGTTTGCGGGCATCGCTGCCCCGGGCGATGCTGGTGTTGGTGCCGTCGTAGTACACGATCGGATAGCCCCCGCCCTGCACGTTGCTGTCGGCCTTCTCGCCCTTGATGCGGTACTGCGTCACGCCGTCCTGGAAGTCGGAGAAGAGCACGAGGGCGTCATAGGACCGCTGCTGGCGCATGACGTCGATCCAGGCGCCGGCGGAACCCATCTTGAAGTTGTCGTCGAACTTCTTGTAGATGTTCTTGCCGACGCCGGTGAGCTTCTTCTGGTCCGTCTCGCGGACACCCAGGCCGGAGGAGCGCACCGGCTGCCCGCGGAAGCCGTCGCCGCCGATCACCATGCCGTCCTGGACGGTGATGAAGAGCCCGTTGTAGCAGAAGACGTCGGCGTCGGGGAACTGCTTGCGGATCTCGGCCTCGACGCGGTCGATGTAGCCCGACATCGAGCCGGAGGCGTCCATGAAGACGGCGATCTTGGCGGCGAAGATCTTGGCGCCCATGACGGACTTGCCGACGAAGTTGCGGCCATTGCCGACGCCGACGCCCATGCCGGAGCCGATGCCGCCGCCGGAACCCCCGCCGAAGCCCTTGGAGCCGCCGCCGGCGGTCATGCCGGACATCATGGAGGCGCTGGAGGAGACCGGGAGGTCGGGCAGCGAGATGGTCGCCGTGGTGCTCTTGGAGGTGATGCGGGCCGCGTTCTTGGCCAAGGTCTTGGCGTTCTTCGGCTGGATTTTGTGCGGCTGGACCTTGGCGCGGTCGCCGGAATTGCCGCCGCCCGCGCCGGTCGCGAAGCTGTCGGGGTCCTTCTTGACGGAGTCGGTGACGGTGGAGATCACCCAGATGGCGGCGATCAGGATGAGCACGCCGTGGATGGCGAGGGAGATGGTCAGGCCTTCGCCGCCGAGCTTCTGCCAGAAGGACCGCCGGCTCCGGGTGGTCTTCGGTTCGGCGTCCGGCTGGCCCTCGGGCAACGGCGGAACATCCGTCGGGACGACGTCATCCGCAGGGGGAGGAGGGGGAGTTTCTTCGCTCATCGGACGACTCGGGGTGAGGAGGATTGTTGATGGGGGATTTTTTCCTTCAACCCCTTTCTCGACCCCAGGGCACGGCGCGGCGGCGGGGCGGCGGGCCCCTAAAAATGGGCTTGCACCCCCGCCGCGACCCCCGTGTAGTCGGCCTTCCACTGATTGCAGGGTGGAGCAGCCCGGTTAGCTCGTCAGGCTCATAACCTGAAGGTCGTAGGTTCAAATCCTACCCCTGCACCCAATTTTAAATCGTTCTTATTCAATAGTTTCTGGGTGGGTAAAAAGACCTAGCACTTTAAACTTGTCAGTCCTTGGAGTATTTGAACGATATCTCCTGTTAACTTTGTCCTACGGGACAATGGGGTAAGTAAGATAAAGCAGTAAAAAACAGGCGGCTTGCATAGGGGTATGCAAGCCGCCTCCTTTTTTGGGGGACGCCTCCCCCTCCCCGACCCGCCAACGAAAAGCCCGGCACCTCGCGGTCCGGGCTTCTTCGCGCCGCGGGCCTCCGGGGCTCAGCCGCCGGACATCTTGGTGATGAGCGCGATGAGCGGCAGGAACATCGCGAGGACGATCGTGCCGACCACCACCGCCAGGAAGACGATGAGCACGGGCTCGATGATCGAGGTCAGCGCCCCGACGGCGTTGTCGACCTCCTCGTCGTAGATGTCGGCCACGCGGTTGAGCATCTCGGGCAGCTGGCCCGTCTCCTCGCCGACCTGGATCATCGAGGTGACCATCTGCGGGAAGACGCCCGTCTGCTCGAGCGGCACGGAGAGCGGCTCGCCGTCGCGCACGCGGTCGTGGACGCGCTCGAGCGAGTTGGCGATGACGACGTTGTCCAGGGTGTCGCGGGTGATGTTGATCGCCTGCAGGATCGGCACGCCGGAGGCCATCAGGGTGCCGAAGGTGCGGGCGAAGCGCGAGACGGAGACGATCTGGACGAAGCCGCCGACCTTCGGCAGCTTGAAGACGATCCGGTCGAAGAGCTCCTTGCCCTTCGGCGAGGCCAGCCAGGCCTTGAAGCCGACGACGAGGCCCACCAGCGCGATCGGGGTGACGTACCAGTACGTGACGAGGGCGTTGGAGATGCCGACGACGAACGCGGTGAGGGCCGGCATCTGCGTCTTCTGGCCGCTGAGGAGGTTCTGGAAGGAAGGCACGACCTTCACCATGAGGATGAAGACGATGACCACGGCCACGGTCACGACGACGGCCGGGTAGACCATCGCGGACTTCACCTTCTTCTGGATGCGGGACGCCTTCTCGCGGAACTTGGCGAGGCGGTCGAGCACCTTGTCCAGCACGCCGCCGGCCTCGCCCGCGCGGATCATGTTGACGAAGAGCCGGTCGAAGACCTTCGGGTGGGCCTGGAGGGCCTCGGAGAGGTTGTTGCCCTGGGAGACGCTCTCGGCGATGTTCGCGAGGATGCCCTTGAAGACGGGGTTGCGCTCCTGCTTGTGGATCAGCTCGAGCGCGCGCAGCAGCGGCAGCCCGGCGACGATGAGGGTCGCCAGCTGGCGGGTCATCACGGTGACGTCGTCCTGGGTGACCTTGGCGCCGAAGCTGAAGCCGGCCTTCTTGGCGGGGGCGCCGCCGACGAGGGGCTTGGCCGCGCCGCCGTCCCCGGCGAGGGTGGTGACCATGAGGCCGCGGGCCATCAGCTTCTGGCGGGCCTGCTCCTCGCTGGCCGCGTCGATCTTGCCGGAGGTCTGGGCGCCGTTGCGGTCGATCGCGTTGTACTTGTAGTCGGGCATGGGATGGGGATGGGTAAGGGTAAGGGGTTCAGGTGTACTTCAGCACTTCCTCGATGGTGGTGTGGCCGTCGAAGATGCAGCGCAGGCCGTCCTCGCGGAGCGGCCGCATGCCGACCTCGATCGCCTTCTGCTTGAGGACGAGCGTGGGCGCCTTCTGGGTCACGAGGGTGCGGATCGGGTCGCTGATGGTCATCAGCTCGAAGAGGCCCTGGCGGCCGCGGTAACCCGAGCGGTTGCACTCGGGGCAGCCCTTGCCGAAGTAGAACTTGCGGTTGGCGATCTCGAGCGCGTCGACGTCGAGCATGTTGATGACCTCCTTGTCGGGCTCGTAGGCGGTGCGGCAGCCCTTGCAGATGCGGCGCAGCAGGCGCTGGGCGAGCACGCCTTCGAGGGAGGCGGAGATGAGGAACGGCTCGAGCCCCATGTCGATGAGGCGCGTCACGGCGCCCGGGGCGTCGTTGGTGTGGAGCGTGGAGAGCACGACGTGGCCGGTGAGCGAGGCCTGCACGGCGATCTGGGCGGTCTCGAGGTCGCGGATCTCGCCGACCATGATGGTGTCGGGGTCCTGGCGGAGGAAGGAGCGGAGCGCCGCGGCGAAGGTCAGGCCGACCTGGTGGTTGATCGGCACCTGCATGATGCCCTCGACCTCGTACTCGACGGGGTCCTCGGCCGTCAGGATCTTGACGTCCTCGGTGTTCACCTCGCGGAGCGCGGAGTAGAGGGTGGTCGTCTTGCCGGAGCCGGTCGGGCCGGTGACGATGAAGATGCCGTTGGGGCGGCCGACCATCGCGCGGATGCCCTCCTTGATGTCGTCCTGCATCGACAGCGCGTCGAGGCTGAGGTTGACGACGGTCTTGTCCAGGATGCGGAGCACGACGGACTCGCCGAACTGCGTCGGGAGGGTCGACACGCGGAGGTCGATGGCGCGCCCGCCGATGGTGGTCTTGATGCGGCCATCCT
>JBEBDN010000199.1:0-8598 GCA_041156945.1 Verrucomicrobiota bacterium
ATTTCCATTGCCCTGCCCCCCTTGACACGCACCCCTTGACAGCCGTGGCCCGTATTTCCCGCAGATCCATCGACGACCTCCGCCAGCGCGCGGACATCGTCGCGTTGGCGGGCGACTACACGCAGATGAAGCAGCGCGGGCGCGACTGGTGGGGCCTCAGCCCGTTCAAGTCCGAGAAGAGCCCGTCGTTCAAGGTGAACCCCGAGACCGGGTTGTGGTACTGCTTCAGCACCCAGCAGGGCGGCGACGCCTTCAAACTGGTCATGGCCCGCGAAGGCCTCGACTTCCCCGAATCGGTGGAGCGCGTCGCCACGCGCTTCGGCTTCCCGCTCGAGTACGAGAACGGCGGGGCCGACGCGAACGAGCGCTCGCTCCGCGGCCAGCTGCTGGAGATCCACGGGCTGGTGGCGGACTACTGGCGCCGCTGCTTCCTGGAGGACCCCGTGCACGGCGAATGGATCCGCGACTACTGGACGCGCACGCGGCGGTTCGACCTGGCGGTGGCCGACGACTTCGGGATCGGGCTCGCGCCGGTGGACGACTCCAAGCTCATCGGCGGCCTGCTCAAGAAGGGTTTCGCCAAGGAGGCGCTCGCCGGGACGGGCCTGTTCTTCGGCACCGACCGCATCCCCGACCCGGCGCGGTGGCGTTGCCGCTTCCGCGGGCGGCTCACCATCCCGATCCGCGACGTCCAGGGGCGCGTCATCGCCTTCACCGCCCGGCAGCTCGACATCACGCCCGCCGACGACCCGTCGCGCGAGGCCAAGTACGTCAATTCGCCGGAGACGGAGCTGTTCAAGAAATCCCGCACGGTCTTCAACCTCGACCGCGCCCGGTCCAACCGCAAGGGGGACGAGCCCTTCATCCTCGTGGAGGGGCAGCTCGACGCGATCCGCTGCCACAGCGCCGGCATCCCGGGCGTGATCGCCGCCCAAGGGACCGCGGTCACCGAGGACCACCTGCAGCAGCTGCACCGCTTCTCGCAGCGCCTGCTGGTCTTCCTCGACGCCGACGCCGCGGGCCAGAAGGCCGCGCTGCGCCTGCTGCCCATCGGCCTCAAGGAGGGGCTCGACATCCGCTTCCTGTCGCTGCCCGGCGGCAAGGACCCGGACGAATACTTCTCCACGCAGGACGCCTCCCAATGGACGGCCCTCACGAAGACCGCCCGCAGCGCGATGCAGTTCTGCGTCCAGTCGCTCGTGCCCGAAGGTTCGTCCAACCTGCCCCTGGCGAGCCGCCTCTCCCTCCTCGAGGCGCTCTTCCCCATCGTCCAGCAGGCCGGCGCCGAGGAGATCGTCCGCGAGGCCCTCAACGAGGCCGCCCGGCACGCCGGCATCGGCATCCGCGAGATGCACATGGCCTACGAGCGCCATGTGGCGACGGTGGCCGCGCAACGCCCCGCCCTGCAGCTCGGGGCCGCCGAGCCCCCCGTTGCCCCCGTTGTCAAGGGGGGGGGCTTGACAACCCCCGAGGAGGACCTAGTCCTCTTCCTCCTTCGGCATGACGCCTTCTTCGTCCCAGTCGCGCAGGCCCTCCCGCTCGATTGGATCGACCAAGCCGGCCGCGGAGGCCTGCTCCTGATGGCCCTCCTCAACGAGGCCGTGCACGGCCACTTCAGCGGCGTCCGCGAGGCGCTCAACGCGCTCGACGACGACCTGCGCTCGGAGGCCGCCCGGCTCGCCGCCGGTTCCTTCAGTCCGGCCGAGCAGCCGGACGAGGTCCTGCCGCACGTGAACGGCATCCTCAAATCCTTCCACGCCCGCCACACCCAGGGCCTGATCCGCGCGGTCGACGCCCGGATCGCCTCCGCCGACAAGGCGGACGTCGCCGCCCTCAACGCCCTGCAGACCGAGAAGATCCGCCTCCGCAGGCTGCACGGCAACCCGCCCGCCCTTTCCCTCTGATCCACCCATGCCCGACAAGAACGCGAAGAAGAACCCCGCCAAAGGCGCCAAGGCGCCCGCCGGCAAGCCGCCCGTGAAGGCCGTCCCCGCCAAGACCGCGGCGAAGCCCGCCAAGGCCACGGCGAAAGCCGGCGCGAAGGCCGCCACCCCGGCCAAGGCCGCGCCGTCCGCCAAGGCCCCGGTCAAGGCGCCCGCCGCCAAGGTCGCCGCGGAGGCCAAGACCCCGGCCAAGCCGGCGCCCCTCGTCAGGCCCGCCCCGAATTCGAAGGGCCTCGTCGCCCCCGTCGTCCCGAAGGGCGTGAACGAGAAGGTGCAGCAGCTGGTCAGCCTCTCCAAGAAGAACGGTTTCGTGACGGTCCAGAACATCAACGAGGTCATCCCCGACAGCGCCACCGACCCGGAGCTGATCGAGAACATCATGAACATCCTGGACAACCTCGACATCAAGCTCCTCGACGAGGACGAGGTCGAGGCGTTCATCAAGAAGGTGGAGGACTCCGAGGAGGAGGCCTCGCGCACCGTCCCGGCCGACGCCCCCTACGACCCGTTCAACGTCTACCTGAAGCAGATGGGCCACAAGCCGCTGCTCACCCGCGAACAGGAGGTCGAGATCTCCAAGCGCATCGAGGACGCCGAACTGCGCGCCCAGGATTTCCTCTTCTCCATCTGGCTGACCCTACCCTACCAGCTCGACCTGGCCCGCAAGGTCCAGCGCAAGGAGGAGCGCTTCGACAAGGTCGTCATCGACAAGAAGGTCGAGTCCCGCGACCGCTACTACAAGGACCTCGAGAAGGTCATCAAGGACTGCGAGACCCTCGAGAAGGACCTCGGCAAGAAATGGGAGAAGGTCCTCGAGTGCAAGGACGACGCCGAACGCGCCAAGGCCCGCGACAAGTACAAGAAGTCCGAGGCCCCGGCCAAGCCCATCCTCCGCAAGTTCTGCTTCAAGATGAAGCTCTTCGAGGAGTGGCTCGAGACGCCCGAGGTGAAGAACGACCTCGAGGACGCCCGCAACCTGCTGCAGCCGGCCTTCGTGAACCGCGGCCCCGTCCGGGCCAAGAAGGCCGTCAAGGCCGAGATCTCCGTCACCCGCGCCCGCGAGATCGAGCTGCGCTGGCGCCTGTCGCCGGCCGAGCTGGTCGAAGTCTGCCGCCAGGTGCGCAAGCACCTCGACGAGGCCCAGCGCGCCAAGACCGAGATGGTCGAGCACAACCTCCGCCTCGTCATCTCCATCGCCAAGAAGTACCAGAACCGCGGCCTGCTGTTCACCGACCTCATCCAGGAGGGCAACATGGGCCTCGTGAAGGCGGTCGAGAAGTTCGAGTACCGCCGCGGCTACAAGTTCTCCACCTACGCCACCTGGTGGATCCGCCAGGCCATCACCCGCTCCATCGCCGACCAGGCCCGCACCATCCGCATCCCGGTCCACATGATCGAGACGCTCAACAAGGTCATGCAGGTCCAGAAGCAGCTCACGCAGGAGCTCGGCCACGAGCCGACCGCCGAGGAGGTCGCCAACGAGATGAACATGCCCATCGAGCGCGTGCAGCAGATCATGAAGATGGCGCAGCAGCCGATCTCGCTCCAATCGCCCGTCGGCGACGGCGAGGACACCTCGCTGGGCGACTTCATCGAGGACAAGTCGGCCGAGAACCCGTCCGACACCGCCTCCACCCGCCTGCTCCGCGAGAAGATCGACTTCGTCCTGCGCTCGCTGGCCGAACGCGAGAAGGAGGTCCTGATCCTGCGCTTCGGCCTGCTCGACGGCGTGCAGCGCACGCTCGAGGAGGTCGGCCGCCACTTCAAGGTGACCCGCGAACGCATCCGCCAGATCGAGGCCAAGGCGCTCCGCAAGATGCGCCACCCGACGCGCATGCGCCAGCTCCAGGGCATGTTCGAGGGCGAACTCGACACCTCCGGTCCCGGCTTCGACCAGTTCATCTCCGACGAGGACAAGGAGGCCGAGGAATCCGGCCCGCTCAGCGGCAACGTGCCTTCCGGCGGCGCCCTCGAGGCGTTCATGAACAAGCCGCAGGACGGCCCGCTCCCGCCCCGCGGATGAGGCGGCTCGCCGGACTGCTCGCCGGCGCCCTCCTGGCGGGGTGCGCCGGGGCGCCGGCCCCGGAAACCGAAGCCGCGGCGCCGGCGAACCCGTTCGCCCGGCCGGCCGGGGCCTCCCGCAACCTGCCCGTCGGACGGCTGACGCCCGCCGAACCCGGGGCGCCTTGGCGCGTCGTGACCCTGGCCCTCGGACACCCTCTGCGCGGCGAGGAGTACCTCGTGACCCGCGACCCGGAACTCCGGCCCACCGGCTGGCTCAAGGTCACCCGCCTCGACGGTCGCATCGCCGTCGCCACGGTGCTCCGCGGCGCCCCCGGCCCGGAGGACGAAGCTGTCCTGCCCTCGACCGACCTGACCCGGGCGGCCCAAGCCCTGCCGCCCCGCCCTCCCGGCTCTTGACCTTGGGGAGACGGATGCCCACGTTGC
The DNA here is from genome assembly GCA_041156945.1 of Verrucomicrobiota bacterium. GTDB lineage: Bacteria > Verrucomicrobiota > Verrucomicrobiia > Opitutales > UBA953 > UBA953. Next base: position 4,392 of record JBEBDN010000199.1, read on the forward strand.
CCTTTCCATGGCAAAGACCCAGGCCGGCATCGTCGGACTCCCCAACGTGGGCAAGTCCACCCTCTTCAACGCGCTGACCCGCTCCCGCAAGGCGGAGGCGGCCAACTACCCGTTCTGCACCATCGAGCCCAACGTGGGCGTCGTGCTGGTGCCGGACGACCGGATGCAGGCCCTCCAGAAGATCGCCGGCACCAAGGTGGTCATCCCCGCCACGATCGACATCGTCGACATCGCCGGCCTCGTCGCGGGCGCGTCCAAGGGCGAAGGCAAGGGCAACGACTTCCTCTCCAACATCCGCGAGTGCGACGCCATCATCCACGTCGTGCGCTGCTTCGACAACGACGACATCGTGCACAGCATGGGCAAGGTCGACCCGGTCCGCGACATCGGCGTGATCGAGACCGAGCTCATCCTCGCCGACATCCAGTCCGCCGAGCAGCAGCTCGACCGCAACCAGAAGAAGGTCCGCAGCCAGGACAAGGACGCCATCGCCAACGTCGAATTGCTCGCCAAGCTGGTGAAGCACCTCAACGAGAACCTGCCGGCCTCGTCGCTGGAGGTCACCGACGACGAACGCGCCCGCCTCCGCACCTACAACCTGCTCTCCTCGAAGAAGGTCCTCTTCGCCTGCAACGTCTCGGAGTCCGACCTCGCCGACCCGTCCAAGAACCGCCACGTCGCCGCCGTCGCCCAGCTGATCGGCCAGCGCCACGGCTGCGAGCACGTCGTCATCTGCGCCCAGGTCGAGGCCGAGCTGTGCGACCTCTCCCCGGCCGAAGCCACCGAGTTCCTGCAGTCCCTCGGCGTGACCGACTCCGGCGTTTCCGCGCTGATCCGCGGCGCCTACCACCTGCTGGGCCTGGCCACCTACTTCACGGCCGGCGAGAAGGAAGTCCGCGCCTGGACCTTCCGCCACGGCATGACCGCCCCGCAGTGCGCCGGCGTCATCCACACCGACTTCGAGAAGGGCTTCGTGAAGGCGGAAGTGGTCTCCTACGAGGACCTGGTCAAGAACGGCTCGGTCGCCGCCGCCCGCGAGGCCGGCCGCTACCGCCTGGAGGGCAAGTCCTACCTCTTCAAGGACGGCGACGTGGCCCTGTTCCGCTTCACCGACTGATAAGCGCCAGCCGAGGGGCCCGCAAAGGCTGCGACTACCCTCAAGGGCGGCCTCCGGACCGCCCTTTCGCTTTGCCATCCGTCGGGGGCGGGCAACCATCGCCCAACCGTCCTGTCCAACCCCTATGCGGCTCGTCCCACCTCTCCTCCTCGCCCTCGTCGGCGCCGGTCTCCTTGCGGCGACCGCGACGACCGAGAACCGGCCCAACATCGTGCTCGTGATCGGCGAGGACATGGGGCCGGACACCGGCGCCTACGGCTGCAAGGACGCCATCACCCCCAACATGGACCGGCTCGCCCGGGAGGGCGCGCTCTTCACCCGGGCCTTCACCCATTGCGCGGTCTGCGCCCCTTCCCGGAGCGGGATGGTCTCGGGCATCTACCCGCTGACCTGGGGCGGGCAGAACATGCGCTCCAAGGTGATCAACCCGCCGGCGCCCTTCACCGAAAAGCTCAGGGTAGCCGGTTACCACGTGATGTGGCCGGGCAAGACGGACTTCCAGGGGATCCGGGAACGCAACCTGGCGGATTCCCGCGAGCTCCTGGTGAACTACGGCAACCGGCCCGCGACCAAGACCGCGCCGCCCAAGCAGCCGTTCTTCGCCTACATCAACGACACCGTCAGCCATGAGAGCCAAGTCCGCGCCGGCGACGACGCCCATGCGCGCAACACCTCGGCCCTCAAGCCCGCCGACCGCCGCGATCCGGCCAAGGTCGAACTGCCGCCCTTCTACCCCGACACCCCGGAGGTCCGCCGCGAGGTCGCGCACTACCACGAGCTCGTCACGGCCGTCGACTACACCCTGGGACGCGTGCTCAGCTGGCTGAAGGAGAACAACCTCGAGGAGAACACCATCGTCATCCTGACCGGCGACCATGGCCGCGGGATGCCGCGCTACAAACGGTCCCCCAAGGACACCGGCACCCGCGTGCCGCTCATCGTCCGCTGGCCCGCCAAGATCGCGCCGGGCACGGTCCGCGAGGACTTCGCCAGCTGGATCGACTTCGCGCCGACCGCCCTGACCTTGGCGGGCGTACCCGTGCCCAAGGAATACGACGGCCACTGCTTCCTGCCCACCGCGGCCAACCCGCCGAAGTACGTCTACGCATTCCGCGACTACATGGACGAGAGCTTCGACCGAGTCCGCTCGGTGCGCGACGCGCGCTACCGCTACGTTCGCAACCAGGCGCCGGGCGTCGACGAAGCCGGCAAGGTCGCCTACCAGGAAGTCGGCCAGACCATGCAGGCGCTCCGCAAGGCGCAGGCCGCCGGCACGCTGACGCCGGTGCAGGCCCTTTACTTCAACCCGCAGCGCGCCCCCGAGGAACTCTACGACACGGCCAGCGATCCATGGGAGGTCAAGAACCTCGCGGCCGACCCGGCCCACGCGGCCAAACTCGCCGAACTACGCGCCGAGTGCGACCGCTGGGTCGCGCACTGCGGACCGGTCGGCGAGATGAGCGTCGCCGAACTGGTCCAGAAAGGGATCATCCAACCGCGCGACGAAAAATACGTCGAACGCACCAAGACCGGTAAGGTGACCGAGGACGAAACGTCCCCCGCCAAGAAGGCCGGCAAGAAAGCCAACAAGTGACCCCACCCAACTTTTGCTTCATGCGACTCCCCTCCCTCCTCGCCGCCGCCGTGCTCCTCGCCGGTTGCCGCCCCACCCCCAAGGTCTCGACCTATGAGGTGAAGTCCGACCCGCCCGCGGCCAAGGAAGCCGTCGCGGCGGCGCCGGCGCCGGCGCCGCGACCCGCGATGCAGGCGACCCCCGCGATGCAGGCGGAGGCCGCGCAAGCCGGGCAGCCCACCTGGGCCGCCCTGCCGGAGGGATGGACGGTCGGTCCGCCCAACGCCATGCGCAAGGGCAGCTGGACCATCGCCGGCCCCAACGGCACCAAGGCCGAGCTCGCCGTGACCGTCTTCCCCGGCAACGTCGGCGGACTCACCGCCAACGTGAACCGCTGGCGCGGCCAGATCGGCCTGCCCCCGGCCAGCGAGGCCGACATCCTCGCCGCCGCGAAGCCCGGCAAGGTGGGCGCGGATGAAGGCCAGCGCTTCGTGATGGTCTCCGGCGACGGCGCGAAGTGCACCGACGCCGTCCTCGTGCCCAAGAACGGCTCCACGTGGTTCTGCAAGCTCAGCGGCGAGACCGCCGCGGTGCAGGCCCACGCCGACGCCTTCACGAAGTTCCTCGCCCAATCCAAGCTGCCGTGAACGACGACTTCCGGAACAAGGCCGAGACCGGCCGCCGCCTGCTCGACACCTTGGCGGGCCTGCGGCTGACGGTCACGCTCCTGATCCTCTCCATCCTGCTGGTCTTCCTCGGCACGCTGGAGCAGGTCCACTGGGGCGTCTGGCACATCCAAAAGGCCTACTTCGGCTCCTGGGTCTGCTTCTACCCGCTCGACGACACCGCGGTCGCGCGCATCCCCCTGCCCGGCGGATTCCTGCTCGGCGCGCTCCTCATCCTCAACCTGACCCTCGCCCACCTGCGCCACTTCAAGACGGGCGTCCGCCACCTCGGCATGGCGATGATCCACGGGGGCCTGTTGCTGCTCCTCGCCGGCGGCTTCGTCACCGCCCTCTACCAGGAGGAGTCCGCGATGATCATCCCCCAGGGCGAAAGCCGCGACTACTCCGAGGCCTTCCGCGAGTTTGAGTTGGTGCTGATCGCGAAGACCGGCAAAGGCACCGACCAGGTGACCGCCATCCCCGACGCGCTGCTGGCCAAGGACACCCGCTTCGAGGCCGCCCCCGGCCTCACCCTGCGCGTCGACGCCTACCACCGCAACGCGACCCTGCGCGCGCAATCCCAGCTGACCGACGGCCAGGCCATCGACGTGACCAAGGGCATCGGGTCGACCTCCAAGCTCGCCTTCAAGCCGCAACCGGAGAGCTTCGACGACAACAACCCGAACGCGCCGCTCGCGCTGGTGACGGTGCTCGGCGCCGGGCAGGTCGAGCTGGGCCGCTGGGTCGTCTCCGCCGCCCTCGCGGAATCCTTCGGCCCCCAGGGCTTCGAGCACGCCGGCCGCGCCTACGAGGTCGCCCTGCGACGCGCCCGCGTCTACCACCCGTTCTCGG
>JBEBDN010000200.1:0-5340 GCA_041156945.1 Verrucomicrobiota bacterium
GCGTCGAGCGAGACGCCGGCGCAGGCCGGGTCGCGGGCGAAGGCGCCGTAGGTGGCCGGGTCGAAGCGGGTCGTCATGCCGCGGGCCGCCTCGGCCACGAGCACGCGGCCGTCGGGCTGGAGGAAGCCGACCTGCACGATCGTGGGGCCGTCGACCTTGCGCGTGTGCGCGACGAGCCGCTCCATGAACGGGCCGGCCTCGGGGCCGGGCTTGAGGGCGAAGAGGATCCTCTTGATCAGGGCCGGCGCGCCGCGGAGCGGCTGGATCGCGTGGGCGCTGATGTTCCACTCGCCGCGCTCCTCGCGGTACGCCAGGCGGGCGTCGACCATGACGTGGGCGCCGTCGGCCAGGAGCGGCTGGTCCCCGTCGCGCGCGGCTAGGGCGGCTTCGAACGCCTCGGAGAACATGCTCACGGGGATGGTGACGTTCCGCGACGCGACGGTGAAGAGGCACCACGGCCGGTTGTCCTTCTTGGAGATCTTCTTCTCGAGGCCGCCCAGGATGCCGCAGATCCGGACGGTGTGGCGCTCCTTGCGGTCGAGCTCGATGCGGTCGGGCGTGGTCGCGAACGTCGCGACCGCCTCGTCGAGGCCGTGGTAGTCGGCGAGCGGGTGGCCGCTGAGGTAGAAGCCGAGCAGCTGCTTCTCGTTGTTGAGCATCTCCAGCTTCGGCATCGGCTCGGACTTGCGCAGGATGAGGTCGGACGGGCGGGCCGCGCCGGCGTCCTCGGCCCCGAGCAGGTCGAAGAGGTTGCCCTGGCCGCGCTCGCGCTCCTTGCGCTCGGACGAGAAATGCCGCCGGACGGATTCGATCGAGTCGACCAGGTGGCGGCGGTTCTCGCCGGTGAAGTCGAAGGCCCCGGCGCGGGCCAGGCAGTCCAGCGTGCGCGCGTTGAGGTCGGCCTCGCCCATGCGGCCCACGAAATCGCCGAAATCCTTGAACGGGCCGGCCTGCTCGCGCTCGGCGACGATGGCGCGCGCGGCCATCTCGCCGACGCCCTTGATGGCGCCGAGGCCGAAGCGGATGGCGTTGTCCTTGGCCACCGGGGTGAAGTCGGTGTCCGACTGGTTCACGTCCGGCCCCAGCATGCGCATGCCCAGGGCCTCGACCTCGGCCACGAACTCGGCGAGCTTGTCCGCGTTGCCCTGCTCGGAGGTCAGGATGGCGGACATGAACTCGACCGGGAAGTTGGCCTTCAGGTAGGCGGTGCGGTACGAGAGGATCGCGTAGGCCGCCGAGTGGGACTTGTTGAAGCCGTACTCGGCGAACTTCTCCAGCGTGGCGAAGATCTCCTCGGCCTTCTTCTTCTCGATGCCGTTGGCCGCCTTGGCCCCGGCCACGAAGATGTCGCGCTGCTTCTCCATCTCCTCGCGGATCTTCTTGCCCATCGCGCGGCGGAGCATGTCGGCGCCGCCGAGCGTGTAGCCGGCGACGACGCGGGCCGCCTCCATCACCTGCTCCTGGTAGACCAGGATGCCGTAGGTCTCCTTGGCGACCTTCTCCAGCAGGGGGTGGGCGTACTTCACGTGGTTCGCGTCCTTCTTGCCCTTGATGTAGTCCGGGATGAACTGCATCGGCCCCGGGCGGTAGAGCGCGATCAGCGCGACGATCTCGTCGATGACGGAGATGCCGAACTGGCGGCAGAGCGACTGCATCCCGCCGGATTCGAGCTGGAACACGCCGATGGTCTTGGCCTCGTTGAGGAGGGCGAAGGTCGCCGCGTCGTCGAAGCCCACTTTCTCGATGTCGAAGTCCGGCTTCCCGCGGTGCTTCCGGACCAGCTTCTGGGCGTCGTCGATGACCGTGAGCGTCTTCAGGCCCAGGAAGTCCATCTTCAGCAGGCCCAGCTTCTCGACCGGGTCCTTGGCGTACTGGGTCGTCAGGTCGCCTTCCTGCATCGTCACCGGGATGATGTCGGTCAGGGGGCGGTCGGCGATGATCATGCCGCACGCGTGTTTGCCGCTGTTGCGGACCATGCCCTCGATGACGCGGCCCGTCTCGATGATGCTGGCGGCCTGCGGGTTGACGCTCACCTCCTCGCGGAGTTCGTTGGACTTCTTGAGCGCGTCGTCGAGGGAGATGTTGAGGTCGTCCGGGACCAGCTTCGCGAGGCGGTTGGTCTCGATGAACGGCAGGTCGCGGATGCGGGCGAGGTCGCGCACCACCATCTTGGCGCCGAACGTGCCGAAGGTGATGATGTTGGCCACGCGGTCGGCGCCGTACTTGCGCCGCACGTAGTCGACGACCTGGTCGCGGCGGCGCATGCAGAAGTCGATGTCGAAGTCGGGCGCGGAGACGCGCTCGGGATTGAGGAAGCGCTCGAAGAGCAGGCCGAAGCGGATCGGGTCGATGTCGGTGATCTTCAGGCAGTAGGCCACGATCGAGCCGGCGCCGGAGCCGCGGCCCGGCCCCACCGGGATGTCCTGGCGGCGCGCCCAGTCGATGAAGTCCCAGACGATGAGGAAGTAGTCGACGAAGCCCGTGCCCGCGATCACCCCCATCTCGTAGTCCACGCGCCGGCAGAGTTCGGCCGGGCTGGCCCGCCCCGGCCCCGGGACCGCCTCGTCCGTCCAGGCCTTCGGGTCGTCGTAGTCGACGCCGTAGCGCTCCTTGAGGCCGCCCTTCACCTGCTCGAGCAGGTACGTGCCGTTCGGGCGCATCGGGGCGCGCTTGTCCTCGGGGATGGCGAAGTCGCCCTTCTTGCCGGCGGCCACCGCGAGCCCGTTCTTGAGCTGTTCGTAGCCGTCCAGGATGGCGTCGATCTTCTTGCCCGCCTTGGGCTTCACGCCCTCGCTGAAGACGTAGACCGGATAGTTGTTCTGCCCCACCGGCAGCTGCACGTCGCACATCTCCGCGATGGCGACGGTGTTGGTGACCGCCTCCGGCACCTCCCCGAAGACGCGGAGCATCTCGGCCTGGCTCTTCAGGTAGAACTCCGTCGCGTTGTAGCGCATCCGGCGCTCGTCGGCCAGCCGGGCGCCCGTCTGGATGCAGAGCATCGCGTCGTGGGCCACGTTGTCGCCGGCGTCGACGTAGTGGACGTCGTTCGTCGCGACGACGCGCAGCCGGAACTCGCCCGCGAGCTTGAGCAGGTCGGGGATGATGCGCTTCTGCTCCTCGAGGCCGTGGTCCATCAGCTCGATGACGAAGTTCTCGCGGCCGAAGATCTCGATGAAGCGGCCGCAGGCCTTGCGGGCGGCTTCGTAGTCGCCGCGGAGCAGGGCCTGGGGGATGACCCCCTGGAGGCAGCCGGAGAAGCCGATGAGGCCCTCCGCGTGCTTGGCGAGCTGCTCGAGGTCGGTCCGGGGCTTGTAGTGCAGCCCGCGCACGTGGGCGTCCGAGACCAGCTTGGTCAGGTTCTGGTAGCCCTTGAAGCTGCGGGCCAGCACGCCCATGTGGTAGTACTTGTGCTCGCGCCGGTCGGGCTTGTCGGTGAGCGCGTGGTCCCAGACCAGGTAGAGTTCGCAGCCCAGCAGCGGCTTGAGCTTCACCTCGCCCTTCGAGCGGGCCTTCGCCTCGCTCCAGAAGTCGAAGAGGCCGAAGAGGTTGCCGTGGTCGGTGATCGCCACCGCGCGCATGGTCATGTCGCACGCGCGCTGCATCAGCCGGTCGATGCGGCTGCAGCCGTCGAGCATGCTGTAGTCGGTGTGCACGTGGAGGTGCACGAAGTCGCGACTGATGGAGTCCGGGTCGGCCATGCGGGGAGGGGATACTAGGGAGGGCGTGGAGGGCAGGGGAAGGGGATAATCCGCGGTCCGCGGCCGACTTGTCCACAGGCGGGCTTGCCCCGGTCCCGGGCCGGGCTAGAAAGCTCCCAACCATGAGCGAAAGCCGCTTCTCCCTGCGCAAGCAGATGCACCTCGGCGTCGGCCTCGGCATCCTCTACGGCCTCTTTTGCCGCGTGCTCTTCCATGGCTTCGACGAATGGGTCCGCCAGGCGTTCGGCCCGGTCGGAGTGGCGCTGCTCGGCATCATGTCGATCAGCTTCCTGTTCCTCGTGCCCGCCGCCCTTGGTTTCATCGTGATCTGGTTCGAGCGCGGCGAGCGGCGTTGGGCGCGGATGCTCTTCGGCCCGTGGGTCTCCGCCCTCATCATGACGCTCTGCACCGTGGCGCTCCAGCTCGAGGGCTGGATCTGCGTCATCATGGCCCTGCCGGTCATCCTGTTCATGGCCTCGCTCGGCGGGGTCATCGCCGGTTTCGCCCGTCCCAAGGTCCAGACCGACGGGGGGCGCCGGCTCTGCGTCGCCGCCGTCGCGCTCCTGCCCTTCGTCGCGGGGCCGCTGGAAGCCCTGCGCACCCGCTCGAACGAGCTCCGGACCGTCGCCTGCAGCATCGACATCGCCGCGACGCCCGCTCAGGTCTGGCGGCAGATCCGCTCGGTTCCGCGCATCACGGAAGCCGAGCACACCTTCTCCTGGCACCACCGCGTCGGCTTCCCCCGGCCCACCGAGGCCGTGCTCGAGGGCACGGGCGTCGGCTCCGTCCGCTATGCCCGCTTCGAGGGCGACCTGCTGTTCGTGGAGAAGGTCACCGAGTGGGACGAAAATCGCCGGCTCTCCTTCTCCATCAAGGCCGACACCGCGAACATCCCGCCGACCACCCTGGATGAACATGTCATCATCGGCGGGCCGTATTTCGACGTCCTGCACGGCACCTACTGGATCGAGGAGCTCGGCCCGGACCGGGTGCGCCTGCACCTCGCCAGCGACCAGCGGCTCGCGACCGGGTTCAACGCCTACGCCGCCTGGTGGACCGAGTGGGTGATGGCCGACCTGCAGGATTACATCCTGCGGATCGTCAAGGCCCGCGCGGAACGGGATCGCTGAGCCGACCGCGGCTTACTTGACCTTCACGAAGGTGCGCTTGCCCGCCTGGAGCACGAGTTCCCCGGCCGGGCGGGCGACCTTGTGAGCGGGGTCCGCGACCTTCCCCTCGCCGATCTTGACCGCGCCGCCTTCGATCAGGCGGCGGATCTCCTTCTTGGAGGGGAAAAGGTTCGTCGCGGCGAGGAGATCGACGATGCCGACCTCCGCGGCTCCGCCCGAGAGCGCGTCCCACGCGAACTCCGGCATGTCGGTGCGCACGCCCCCCTTGGAGAAGACGTTCTCGAACTCGGCGCGTTCCTTCGCCCCGGCGCCCGCGCCGTGGAACTTGTCCGTCAGGCTGGTCGCCAGCTGCTTCTTGGCCTCCATCGGGTGCAGGGCCTTGAGCGCGGCGAGCTCCTCGGGGGTGGTCAGCAGGAGCAGGTCGTAGTAGACCCACATGGTCGCGTCGGGCACCGACATGATGCGGCCGAACATGTCCTTCGCGCCGTGGTTGAAGGCGATGTAGTTGCCCA
>JBEBDN010000201.1:0-5597 GCA_041156945.1 Verrucomicrobiota bacterium
CCGGCAAGGTCGTCCGCAGCGGCTTCGTCCCGGGGGGGCAATTCGTCGAGCCCATCATCGAGGTCGACGGCAAGCTGCAGTTCTCGCTGCCCGGCGAGCCGGTCTTCCCGTCCTTGGGTACCGACAACGTCCTCAAGCCGACCTTGAACTGGAAACTGCAGGCCGCGACCGCCGGCAAGTTCGAGGCCGAGGTGGCCTACCTCAGCCGGGGCTTCACCTGGGAGGCCAGCTACAACCTCGTGGCGGAGGAGAAGGGCGATACCTTGGACGTGGTCGGTTGGATCACCATGAACAACCAGAGCGGGATGACCTTCCCGGAGGCCAAGATCAAGCTCATGGCCGGCGACGTCCAGCGCGTCGCGGAAAACCATCCGCCGATGGCGATGGCCGCGGCCCGTGGAGGGATGGTGATGGATGCCCCCGTGGTCACCGAGAAATCCTTCGACGAATTCCACCTCTACACTCTCGCGAACCCGGCGACCTTGCGCGACAAGGAGACCAAGCAGGTCGAGTTCGTGCGCGCGACGGGCGTCAAGGCCGAGCGAATCTACATCTTCGAAGGCCGCGGCAACACCCGCCGCGGCGCCCCGGGCAAGGTCCAGGTCTTCCGCGAGTTCCGCAACTCCGAGGCCAACAAGCTCGGCCTCGCCCTGCCCAAGGGTAAGGTACGTTTCTATTCGCAGGACGGCGACCGTCAGCTCGAGTTCGTCGGCGAGAACACGATCGACCACACGCCGAAGGGCGAGGTCATCCGCGTCCTGACCGGCAACAGCTTCGACCTCGTCGGCGAGCGCCGGCAGGTCAACCAGACCGAGGACGGCGCCAACCGCGTGGCCACGCAGACCATCGAGGTCAAGCTGCGCAACCGCAAGGCCGAGCCCGTGGTCATCCGCGTCCGCGAGCATGCGACGCGCGGCGGCAAGTGGACGTTGACCGCCCAGAGCCAGCCCCACGAGAAGGTGGACGCCACGACCTTCGAGTTCGTCGTGCCGGTCCAGCCCAACGAGGAGAAGGTCGTCACCTACACGATCCGCAGCACCTGGTGAGCTGGCTCAGCCCGCCGCGCGGGCCACTTGGGCGACCATGCCCCGGTGGTGCTCCGCCGCGCGGTCCCGGGCGGCGGCTGCCTTGGCGCGGGCACCGACCGGGTCCTTGGCCATCGCCAGGACGGCGTCGGGCAGCCGCGCCACCTGCGCCTCGTCGTCGAAATCGAACAGCCAGTCGCCCAGCCCGAGGTCGCGCCACATGAAGCCCTTGGTCGTCTGGGTCTCCCAGCGGCAGACGATGGCCGGGATGCCGTTGCCGATGGCCATGATCGGGCTATGCATCTCGTTGCCGAAGAGGCCGGCGCTCAGTCGATACACGCTCAGCGCCTCGTCCGTCAGCCAGAAGTCGGGCTTCCAGGCGCAGCGCGCGCGGGCCGTCGGCGAAAGCCGGTCGAGGATCATCTCCTTGCCGAGGGCCATCTGCGTCTCGTCCTCCGGGCACAGCAGGACCTTGAGGTCCGTCTCGCGGGCCAGCCGCTCGATCGCCGCGCGGTGGGGCGCATGGTCGTGGTCCTTCAGCCGGTCGTTCATCGCCTGCTTCACCGGGTCCAAGGCCGCCTTCTTCCGCGGGATGGTCCAATAGGGCGTCTGCCGGTAGCGCGGCAGACAGCAGAGGAATTTACCCGGCTGGAGGTCGAACCGTCGCAGCAGGGCGGTCGCCTTGGGCTCGTCGGCCAGATCGACCGCGAAGGCGCCATCCGGCCCGAAGTCCATCAACGGCGACGCGACGCCCTGCGCGCGGGCGAAGGCCAGCGAGACGCTGTCGCGGAAGTAGACGAAGCGCGCCCCGGTCAGCAGGCGGAGGACCCGTTCCGGCGCGCTGGCGGCGACCAGCGTGATGCCGAAGACGCCGTAGGGCTTGCCGGTCGACTTCGCCCAGCGTTCGACCGCGTCCGTCCCCACGAGGGAAGGGCCGGAGCCGTGCAGGAGGAAGTCGCAGCGGGCGAAGGCCTCGGTCAATTCGGCGGAGGTCTGCGCGAACCGCAGGGCCGGGAAGCGCCTTTGCAGCATCTCCTTCACGCCGTTGCCGACATCCCCGGGCCAGAGGGTGACCTCGGCCGCGGGCAGGTGGCGCTCGAGCAGGGCGAGCACGCCCGGGGTGTGGGCGATGTCGCCGATGTTTACCGTCTGCCAGGAGGAGCGCAGCAGGATGCGGGGCGCGCGTCCGGAAGGGGCGGCGCAGCCGGCGGCTAAGGTCGCCAGCAGGGTGGAGGTGAGGAAGTCGCGGCGGAGCATGTTACTTCACCTGGTAGATCTTGACGTCGTCGATCCAGACGGTGCTGGGCGCGAGGAAACTGAACCAGCGCTTCATGGGGTGGGCGAAGCCCTCGGAGCGGTGGCGGGCCACCAGCTTCCCGTCGACCGAGCAGCGCATCTCGTCGCCCTCCGTGACGAGCGTCAAGGCGTGCCACTCGGTGTCGGCCTTGAGCGGCGTCGCCAGGACCTTGCGCTTCAGCAGCGCCTCCAGTTCCGGCGGCAGCTTCGCCTTCGCGGCCGTGGCCGCTTCGCGTTGCTTGCGGATCGCGAGGTTCATCTCGCCCGTCATGCTGTCCTTCAGGGTCAGCTGGGTCGGGGACAGGATCGCATAGCCGAGGTGGCCGGCGTGCACCCCGGGCAGGGAGCGGTCGACGAAGCCCAGCTGCAGCGACTCGCCCTTGTTCAGGCCGGGGAAACGGAACCGCAGCGTGACGCCGCCGTCGGCGAAGCCCGCGTCGTGGTGGATGTGGATCGAGTGCCCCGCCGCCTTGGTCGCGCTGTTCACCTTCAGGATGCCCTCGTCGAGGTCGGCCTGCTTGACCTGCGGGACGCGGTCGGCGGTGGCGCTTTCCCAGCCGTTGCCGAGGGCCTTCAGGCCGTTGCCCGTCTCCTCGCGGTCGAAGGTGTCGGCGAAGAGCAGCTTGCCTTTCTCCTTCAGCCAGGCCGCGTCGTCGTGGGTGGGCGGTTCGGCGGCGGCCAGCGTGAACGGGAGAAGGCCGAGGATGGCGAGGCGACGGAGGGGCATGTTACTTCGAGGTAGGCGGGGGCAGGGCGCTGATCGGCTTCAGGCGACTCGGATCCTGGGCGTGAGGCCGCGGATCGTGCCAGCGTTCGCGCGGGGCTGGGGCTTGGGCGTCGAGCCAAGTGCCGAGGCGCAGGCGCAGTTCGGCAACCGAACGGGCGGCGCCGTCGCCGAAGGCCGAACTGCCGGCATCGTCCGCGTAGGTCTTGACGGTGCCGGCGCGCAGGCCCGGGAGGGCGAGCACCGCGGCGCCGACGGCGTCGCGGTCCTGGCCGGAGGCGGCCGCGTAGATGGCGAGGTACTCGGCGAGCTGCTGCCCGGCGCGGAAGGCCTTGAGGCGCAGGCTGGGCATCGGACCATCGGGCCCCGGGTAGAAGACCGCGAGGTCGTCCGGCTTGGTCAGCGAAACCTTCGTGCCGATCGTCTGCCAGGGTACCACGCCGTCGGCCCCCAGCGCCCACGTCTCGGCGCACCAGGCGGCGTTGCCGACGAGCGGCTGGCCGAGTTTGGTGGCGCTGCCGTACATGTAGGTCAGCTTGCCGTCCCGGCGGTTGCGTCCGATCACGCGCTGCGGGTACTCGCGGAGCACGCCGGCCACCACGTCGACGTTCGTGACCCCGTCGAGCAGGTCGCGTTGCCACTCCGGTCGGGAGATGTCGATGCGGAAGACCGTGCGGACGTCGGCGAAGGGCGCCGTCGCCTTCCGGAACTCCTCGCCGAAGCGGCGGATCGCCCAGAAGTCCTGCGTGTGCTGGGGCTCGTCGTAGATCCAGGTGGCGGAACTCGTCTTCCAGCTGCCGGGTTTCCCGTTCTTGCCGTTCTTGAAGTAGACTTTGTTGTTCAGGTAGAACTCGAACATCGTCTCGCCCCAGCGCTTTTCGGAGAAGTGGCGGGCGAACTCGGCGGCCGCGCCCGCGAACTCCCGCCAGTAGTCGGGCCCGAAGGCATGCTCGATCCAGTAGCCACCCCTGAAGTGCTTCTCGTGGTCCATCGGCCAGTTCTCGTTGAGCGGTAGGTAGAGGGCTTCGGTCGGCACCTTGCCGCGGGGCAGGTCGGTGAAGGCCGAGCCATCGGCGAGCGGGCCGAAGCGGGCGTCCCAGACCGTCCAGTCGAAGGAACCGTCGGGGCGGAGCTTCGGCGCGGCGGTGACGCGGCCGCTCCAGCCGTAGGTCAGGATGTTGAGCGTCAGGCGATGCTCATGCGCGAGGCGGAACCACGGGCGCTCCTGGTCCATCATCCCGTAGCCGTTCATCTGGGCGATGAAGGAGAGCCGGTCGGGCAGGGTGAAGTTCCAGACCGTGACCGAAAAGGGCACGTCCTTGCCGCCGAGGCGGAGGGTGCCGCGGTGTTCCCCGGGCGGGGCGCCCTTGGGGATCTGGAACTCCAGCAGGCGCCCGTTCGGCGAGGCCACCAGCGGGTCCTGGTGCGCGCCGACCTTGAGCACATCGAAGCGCCGGACCGGGAGGTCGATGACGATTCCTTGCGGGGCTTCCTCGAGCAGCATCGTCACCGCTTCGCCCTTGGCCGCGAAAAGCCTCAGGCCCGGGATCGGCAGGCCGACCGCATCGGTGGCCTTCACCATCGACGCCGCGGCCGCGAGCTTCGGCAGGGGCGGGAGTTCCGCCGCCTTGGCGGGCTTGAGCGTCGGATCGAGCGGGAAGGCCACCGTCGGGGCTGGATCGTCTTCGAGCCAGAGCGTGAAGTAGGGCGCGGACTTCCGGTTGCTGTCCTTGCTGGCGACGTAGCGGTTCGGGAAGAGCGTGTAGGTGAACCGATCGCCTTCGCGTTGGTATTCGCTGCCGACGTCGTCCATGACCAGGAAGCCGTAGCTCCGTCCGTCGAGGCGGGCCTGGACGACCGCGGGTTCGAGCGGGATCACCTGCCAGCGGTTTTCGTCGGGCGGGGTGGGGTCGCCGAAGCCCCAGAGCGAACCGCCGAGGCCGAGCGAGACCGCGGTCACGTCCTTGCCGTCGCCCTGCCAGCGCTGTTCGCCGGTGCGCGCCCAGCGGAAGCTGCTCGCGCCGGGTACCTTGGCGTAGCCGGTGCCTTTGCCTTCGACCCATTCCTGGGCGATGGTCGAGACCGTCGTCCGACCGAGGATGGGCGCCGCTTCCAGGTGCAGGTGCAGCGTCGCGCGGACCACCCGCTTGCCGCGGAACTTCGTCGGATCGAAGTCGATGAGGAAGAACTCCTGCGTCCCCTTCAGCTTCAGCTTCGGCGAGCCGCCGTTGTTGCCTTCCTGTTCCGCGGGGAAGGAGGAGATCCAGGCGTCGCGCGACGTCTCGACGCGGATCGGGGTGGCGGCGAGGGCGACCTCGGCGACGCCGAGGGCGAGCAGCAGGGTAAAGGGGCTGAAGCGGGGCACGGGGCCTTGATAGCCCTCGGCCGAACGCTTGCCAACCCAATGTCGTCCCCGCGTCAGGGCTTGAGCATACGGATCCGATGGTTCTCCGAATCCCCCACGAAGACCGTGCCGTCCGGGTCGACCCAGATGCCGTGGGGACGCGCGAGGCCGCACTTCAGCGGGTCGCCATCGGGGCCATCGTGCTTCT
>JBEBDN010000202.1:0-17823 GCA_041156945.1 Verrucomicrobiota bacterium
GCCTCCCCCCGTCGCCGCTCCCCGCACCCGGCTCGCCTACATCCTGCTCGCCCTCTTCCTGGGCACTCTCGGGATCCACAACTTCTACTCCGGCCACACCAAGCAGGGCGTCATCAAGCTCGTCCTGCTCATCGCCTGCGGCGTGGGCCTGCTGGTGAACCCCATCTGGTCGATCGTCGAGATGATCACCGTGACCAAGGACGCCCAAGGCGTCCAGTTCGGCTGAGGCCCGGCGAAATCCCCAACGAGAAGGCCGCCCATTGGGCGGCCTTCTTCATGCCTGGCTAGCTGGGCTTACCTGCCGGCGACGTAGGCGAGCGAACCCGCGGTCTGGTCGACGGCGGCGGCGCCATCGAGCAGGTCGGCGATCGGGTCCCACTTGCCGTTGACGAGGCCTTCGCGGGCGGAGGCGGCGATGCTGGCCTTCCAGGACTTGGCCCCGGCGGTCACGACCAGCTTTTCCACGTCCACGGTCACCTCGACGTCCGGGTTGGCGCGGACGAAGGCGTCGCAGTCGGCGAGGTCCTCCTTGGAGAGGGTCACGCAGGGCACGCCGAGGGTGGTGGAGTTGCCGAAGAAGATTTCGGCGAAGCTTCCGCCGACGAGGGCGGTGAAACCGAAGCGCCAGATGGACTGCGGGGCGTGCTCGCGGGAACTGCCGCAGCCGAAGTTGAAGCCGACGACCATGACGCCCTTCTTGGCGGCGGCGATGCGCGCGGCCTGCGGCGAGTTCATCGGGTGGTTGCTCTCCTTGCCGTCCGGGCCGGTGCGCTCGTCGCGGAAGGCGTGCTGGCCCAGGTCGTCGAAGGTGACGCAGCGCAGGAAGCGCGCGGGGATGATGCGGTCGGTGTCGATGTCATCGCCGGGGACGGCGAGGGCGAGGCCTTTGACTTGGGTGACTTTGGCGAGGGACATGGTCGAGAAGGAGGAGAATGGAGTTTGGAGGGAGGTCAGGCGGCCCGGCGGACGACGCAGACGGGCATGGCGAGGGCGGCAGCCAGGGAACGCAGGCGTTCCTCGGCCAAGGCGGAATCGTCGGCGAACAGCACGGCATGGCCTTCGACGACCCACGGGAGGGTCACGGTGCACACCGGCTTGCCGTCGTAATGGGCGTCGACGACGACGTCGGCCCGGCAAGAGAGGCCCTCCGCGGCGCAGGCGGCCGGCACGGCGTCGCCTTGGGCGACGCGCGCGAGCGCGCGGGTGACGGCGGAGTCGGACATCAGACCTTGAAGACTTCGCGGGCGTCGGCGACCTGGCCGGTGATGGCGGCGGCGACGACCATGATCGGGCTCATCAGCACGGTACGGCCGGTCTGGGAACCCTGTCGGCCCTTGAAGTTCCGGTTCGAGGAGCTGGCGCACAGCTGGTCGCCGACGAGCTTGTCGGGGTTCATCGCGAGGCACATGGAGCAACCGGCGCCGCGCCATTCGAAGCCGGCCTCGGTGAAGACCTTGTCGAGGCCCTCGTGGACGGCCTGGATGGCGGTGAGCTGGGAACCGGGCACGACGATCGCCTTCACGGTCGGGCTGACCTTGCGGCCCTTGAGGTACTTGGCCGCCTCGCGGAGGTCGGAGATGCGGCCGTTGGTGCAGGAACCGAGGAAGCAGACGTCGACCTTGGTGCCCTTGATGGCGGTGTCGGGCGACAGTTTCATGTGCTTGTAGGCATCCTCCGCGGTGGCGCGGTCGGCGGCGTTGAGGGTCTCGAGCGCCGGCATCTTCTCGTCGATGAAGACGGCCTGCCCCGGGGTGATGCCCCAGGTGACGGTCGGACGGATCGACGCGGCGTCGAACTTGACGACGTCGTCGTAGGCGCAGCCCGGATCCGAGGCGAAGGACTTCCAGCGGGCCACGGCGGCGTCCCAATCGGCGGCCTTCGGGGCGTAGGGCTTGCCCTTGATGTAGTCGAAGGTCTTCTGGTCGGGATTGACGTAACCGCAGCGGGCGCCGCCCTCGATGGACATGTTGCAGACCGTCATGCGCTCCTCGAGGGAGAAGTTGTCGAAGGTCGAGCCGGCGTACTCATAGGCGTAGCCGATGCCGCCGTTGACGCCGAGGACGCGGATGATGTGGAGGATGACGTCCTTGGCGTAGACGCCCGGGGCGAGCGACCCGTTGACCTCGATGCGCCGGACCTTGAGGGGGCTGAGGGCGAGGGTCTGGGTGGCGAGGACGTCGCGGACCTGCGTGGTGCCGATGCCGAAGGCGATGGCCCCGAAGGCGCCATGGGTGGCGGTGTGCGAGTCGCCGCAGGCGATGGTCGTACCCGGCTGGGTGATGCCCTGCTCCGGCCCGACCATGTGGACGATGCCCTGGGTGCCGGTGTTGGTATCGAAGAAGCGGATGCCGAAGTCCTTGGTGTTCTTGCGGAGCGCCTCGATCATCTCCTGGGCGATCGGGTCGGAATACGGCTCCTTGAGCTCGTTCGTCGGCACGATGTGGTCGACGGTGGCGAAGGTCCGCTGCGGGTACTTAACCTTCAGGCCCAGGTCCCGGAGCATGCCGAAGGCCTGGGGGCTCGTCACCTCGTGGATGAGGTGCGTACCGATGAACAGCTGGGTCTGCCCATTCGGCAGTTTACGCACGGTGTGTGCTTCCCAAACTTTCTGGAACAAGGTCTTGGCCATCGGCGGAAAAGGTAAACGCCCACCGTAGGAGCGGAGGCGGGCTGGTCAATCCCGCAGGCATGGGTTGACCCTCCCCCGGAACCGGGCCAAAAACGTGGCCGATGGCCATCCCGCCCCGCCGACCGACTCGCCGACCGACCCAACCGACCGAGACCTCCGGTTTCACCGGCGGTCCGCTCTATTGGTTCCTCCTGCTCGGCCTCCTGGCCTTGGCGGGCTTCCTCCTCCATGGCCGCCTGACCGAGGGCGAGGCGCCGCCGCCCGTGGTCGACACCCCTCCGCCCGAGGCCCCGAAGGTCATCCCCAAGGAGGAAACCAAGGTCGTCGTGGTCGACCAAACGCCCCCACCCCCGCCCCCGCCGCCGGTCGTGATGAGCGAACCGCCCAAGCCGATGAAGCCGGCGCCCGAGGTGAAGGAGGCGGAACTGAAGTACAACCGCTTTTACCGGACCGTCTCGACGCGGATCGTGAAGGCCCACGTCGGCGACCCCGCCCGGATCACCAAGGAGGCCAAGGCGGCGCATGAGCTCCGCGCCTCCCCGGACAGTCCCTTGGCCGTGCCCTCCGGCGACAGCGGGCTGCGCTCGAAGATCCGCCGGACCGTCGACGAGTACTGGGCCAACATCGACCCCGACCGCTGCGTACCCCACCCCGATGCCGCGAAGTTCCCCGGCGCCGTGCTGGAGCCGGCCGACCGCGTCATCACCGCCGTGAACATCCCCGTGAACCGCTCGCGCTGGCATTCGACCGGCACCTACGCGGCCCCGGGCGAACGGATCACCTTCCGCCTGGCCTCCGGCGACGCCGACCTCGGGCTGGTCGCGCGCATCGGCTGCCACTCCGACGACATCGTCGGGGCGACGAAGCGCGAAAGCTGGCATCGCTTCCCGGTCATCTGCAATTCGGTCGCGCTCAACAAACGCACGGTCGAGCTGGCCAACCCGTTCGGCGGTCCGATCTTCATCGACATGCCGGGGGGCGAGAAGAACGCCAAGTCCCGCGACCAGGTGCGCGTCGAGATCGTCGGCGCGGTCGAGGCCCCGATCTTCATCCACGGCAAGACCACCCGCGCCGAATGGGAGAACCGCCGCCTCGCCCCCGCCCCCTGGGCCGAGATGGTCAGCGACCACATGGTCGTCTCCGTACCGTCGAAGTACATCCGCGAGCTGCCCTTCGCCGAAGCCCAGGAACTGATGGCGACCTGGATGGAGACCGTGGAGGCGTGCGATTGGCTGGCGGCCTGGGGCACCCGCCGCTCCGCCGAGCGCGTGGTCTCCGACGCCGAGATCTCCATCGGCTGGATGCACTCGGGCTACCCGATCAAGTGCTACCTGGACAGCGCCAAGGACTCGGTGAACGTGAAGAAGCTGCGGACCGAGGGCAATTGGGGCTTCTACCACGAGCTCGGCCACAACCACCAATCCAGCCTGTGGACCTACTCGGGCTACACCGAGGTGACCAACAACCTTTTCTCGCTCTACTGCATGGAGAAGATCTCCGGCAAGAAGCTCGGCGAAGGCCACGGCGAGGACCTCGCGGTCATGGCGGCGGAGATGGCGCTGGACCCGAAGGCGCACGCGGCCTCGCCGTTCCACCTGCTGGCCCAGTACTACCACCCCGTGAAGCAGTTCGGCTGGAAGAGCCTGCGCGACACCTTCGAGACCCTGTCCGATCGCCGCGACATCCGCAAGGCCGACGGCCTGGTGAAGAAGAACCTCGGCCTGGCCGGACGCGAGGTCGAGAAGCAGCAGGAGGCGCTCGACAAGGAGAAGCACGAGCTGGAGCGCCGGATCAAGGCCGCCCTCCGGGAGAAGAAGGACGAGGACAAGGTCGCCGCCGAGGCGCGCATGGCCGAGATCGCCAAGGAGGAGAAGAGGATCAAGGAGGCCCTCGGCGCGCTCTCTAAGTCCGACTCCGACGAGCGGAAGAAGGACATCTTCGTGCGCACCTGGTCCAAGGAGGTCGGCCACAACCTCGGGCCTTACTTCGCCAACTTCGCCTGGCCGTACACCGACTCGATGAAGACTTCGCTAGGCACCCTGAAGCCCTGGATGCCGGCCAACTTCCCTCCCGCCAAGCCGGGCGCGAAGAAGAGCCAGGGGCCCTTGTTCGGCTCCAAGAACGAGGCCATGGCCGGCGCCGACGAGAAGCAGGGCGACAACAACACGGGCAACGCCCAATAGGCCGACCGGCTTGACCCGAGCCCCCGCCCCACCCCTTATCTCCCCATGCCCCGCCGACTGACCCTCAGTTTCTCCTGCCCCGACGCGACCGGCATCGTCGCCGAGGTCGCCGGCTTCGTGGCCCGCCACCGCGGCTCGATCGCCGAGGCGAGCCAGCACACCGAGGCGGAACTGAGCCGCTTCTTCATGCGCGTCGAGATCGAGGCCGATTCGCTCGACTTCCCCGCCGCGGAGTTCGGCGACCGCTTCCGCCCCCTCGCCGAGAAGCTCGGCATGGCCTGGACGCTCTCCGACTCCGACCGCCCGCGCCGCGTCGTCATCCTCTGCTCCAAGCAGGAGCATTGCCTCTACGACCTCCTCGCCCGCCAGGTCTCGCAGGACTTCCGCTTCATCGTGCCCTGCGTGATCTCCAACCACGAAGCGCACCGCAAGGTCGTCGAGGCCCACGGCATCCCCTTCCACCACATCCCGGTGACGCCGGAGAACAAGGACGCCGCCTACCGGAAGATGGAGGCGATCTTCCGCGCCGAGCAGGCGGACCTGATCGTGCTGGCCCGCTACATGCAGGTGCTGGACGAGAAGCTGTGCCGGGATTTCGCGGGCAAGATCCTCAACATCCACCATTCCTTCCTGCCCTCGTTCGCCGGCGCCAAGCCCTACCACCAGGCCCACCGCCGCGGGGTGAAGCTCATCGGGGCGACCTGCCATTTCGTGACGCCCGAACTCGACGAAGGTCCGATCGTCGAACAGGACGTCATCCGGGTGGACCACTCGGACACGCCCGAGGACATGGTGCAGCTCGGCAAGGACATCGAGAAGGTCGTCCTCGCCCGCGGCCTGCGCGCCGTCGTCGAGGACCGCGTGCTGCTCGCCGGCAACAACAAGACCGTCGTCTTCTGATAGGAGGTGTTTCGCTCAATAGCGCGTTTGCGCTTTAAAGAGCTCGTGGGCTGGCTTGGATGACGAGGTGCCCCGTCTTGTCCTCCTGCTTACGCTCCTGTTCGCGCTGCCCGGCGCGCGGGCCCAGTCCACCGCGGAAGCCCCGTTGCCCGAGCACATCGGCCCCTACCTGCAGCACCCGGAGGCGGATGCCGTCACCGTGTGCCTCGTCAGCCGGACGGCCCGGCAGGTCGCCGTCCAGTGGCGGGCCGCCCCCGCCCAACCGTCGGCCCAAGCGCCCGCCCCCGAGGCCTTGCCCATCCCGGGCACGCCCTGGACGCGCTGGAGCGTCCGGCTGCAGGGCCTGGTGGCGGGAGCCGTCCCGGCCTACCGACTGACCATCGACGGGCGCGAAGGTCCCTGGATCGAATTCAAGCCGATCGACCCGGCGGCGAAGGAGCTCCGCTTCGCCGTCTTCAACGACATCCACGACCAGTTGGCGACCCTCGACCGATTGCTCCCGCACATGTCCGCCGAAGCCCCTGAATTCACCGTGCTGCTCGGCGACTGCTGGAACGACCCGCAGAGCAAGAACGGAGCCGAGCGCGTGTTCCGCACCCTCGACGGCTTCGTCCGCCGCCTCGACGCGGCGCGCAAACCGATGCTCTACGTCCGCGGCAACCACGACCTCCGGGGCCCGTTCGCCCCCCAGCTCGCCCGCCTCTTCGTCGCTCCCCGGCTCCAACCGGAGGCCCCGCCGGGCGAACAGGACGTGACGCTTGCCTTCGCCGCCGGGCCGGCGTTCCTCGTCTTCGCGGACACCGGCGAGGACTTCGAGAAGCACAAGGAGGTCTTCAATGCGCTGCGCGAGCGGCAGACGCCTTGGCTCCGCTCCGAACTGGCCTCCGCCCCCGCCCAAGGCCGGTGGCGGCTCTTCCTATCCCACATCCCGCTCTTCAACGACAACATCTGGAACTCCGAGCACGCGCGACGCGCCTGGACGCCGACCCTTGAGGCGGGACGCGTCGACGCGGCGTTCGCCGGCCACGACCACGGCTGGAAACTGCTGGCGCGGGGCCAACCGCTGTCCGTGCGCTTCCAAGCCAGCCCACGCGACAGCCAGTTCCTCGAGGGCACCGTCACTTCCACCCCGCCTTTCCCGGTCATGATCGGCGGCGGCCCCAAGCCCTCCGGCAAGGAGGAGGCCACCGTCATGCTTTTCCACGTCACCCCCGCCGCCTGCGCGGTCCGCCTGGTCGGAGCCGAAGCCGGGCGGGAGTTGACGCGACTCCACCTCACCCGCTGAACCCATGCTCCGCACCTGCACCCTGCTCGGCTTCGCCGCCCTGGCCGTCGCCGCCCCCAAGCCCGAGGACGTCGTCCCCCGCCCCAAGGCCCCCTTCATCCAGCCCGCCGCGGCGGAACGCGCCGAGCTGCATCAGGCGATCCAAGGCTACATGGCCACGCCGCCGGCCCAAGTCGTCGCCCACCCGGCCGCCAAGGACTTCCCCGGGGCGGTGGAAAGCAAGGAACGGGTGAATCGGTCGGTCGCCTTCGACGCGACGCTGGTCGCCCGCTGGGACACGAACGCCCACAACGCGCCGAACCTCGCGACGGGGCCGGACGCCTGGCAGGAGACGGGCCTCTACGCCGCGCCCGGCGAGGTCGTGACCGTCAAGGCGCCCGTGATGCCGGAGGGCCGCGTGGTCCGCATCGTCATCGGCTGCCACCGCGACAGCCTCCTCAAGCTCGACAAGTGGCAGCGCTTCCCGATCGTCAGCCGCTCCTTCGACCTCCGCCCCGGCGAGAACAAGGTCGCCAACGCCTTCGGCGGTCAGCTCTTCATCCAGGTGAAGAACACCGGCGCCCGCAAGGCCGCGCCAGGCTCCGCGCCCGCCCCCAAGCCCGGCCCCGCCGTGCTCGAGTTCGGCCACGCCGTGGCCATGCCCACCTTCGTGCTCGGCAAGGACACCGCCGAGACCTGGAAGCAGTCCCTGGCGTCCAGCCCGGCCCCGTGGGTGACCTTCGTGGCCAGGCACGCCGTCCTGCACGTCCGCCGCGCGACCGCCGAGAAGATCGCCGACCCCAAGCCCATCACCGAGTGGTGGGACAAGGCGATGGAACTGCAGGACGACCTCGTCGCGCTCGAGCGCCTCGCGCCGGAACGCGTCGTACCCGACCTCCAGATCTCCGCGGGCTTCATGCACTCGGGCTACCCGTTCATGTGCTTCCTCAACCCGAGCGAGGCCGACATCGTCGACCTGGCCAAGCTCACGACCAAGGGCAACTGGGGCTTCTTCCACGAATTGGGACACAACCACCAGCGCACCGATTGGACCTTCCCCGGCCAGACCGAAGTGACCTGCAACTTCTTCTCGCTCTATTGCATGGAGAAGCTCGTGGGCCTGCCGCGCGGCGAAGGCCACGGCTCGATCAAGGACCTCGACGGCAACCTCGCGAAGCGCTTCGGCAACCCGCCCAACCTCGGCGCCTTCGAGCAGCTCGCCCCCTTCATGGCGCTCATCCGCGACCATGGCTGGGATCCCCTGCGCGCGACGCTGCGCTCCTACGCCCAGACGCCCGCCAAGGGCGACCTCGCCGCCAAGCAGGACAGCTTCGTGCGGCGCTACGGCCTGGCCGCCAAGGTCGACGTCTCCGGTTTCTTCGGCCTCCTCGGCTACCCCGTGAGCGCCGAGACCAAGGACGCGCTGAAGGCTTTCCCGCCCTACCGGTACGTCGCCCGCCCGGCCGCCAAGTAAAAGGGCGGTTACGAGGGGATTTGGACCCCCTTCTGCCTCGCCCTCGTCGTCAAACCTGCCCTAATCAAGGGCCACTCCGAAGCCGCCCCCACGCGTCCCGCCCGCTCCTCCCATGTCCCTGATTTCCCGCCTCTCCGCCCGCCTCCAGAACCACCCGAAACGCGTCGTCTTCCCCGAGGGCGCCGACCCGCGCATCATCCAGGCCGCGCGTCAGTTCGCCAACAAGAAGCTCGGCATCCCCATCCTCGTCGGCGACCGCCAGCGCATCAAGGTCACGGCCGCCCGGCTCAACGTGAAGCTGGACGACATCCGCATCATCGAGCCGGAACGCAGCGACGAGCTGAAGTCCTACGCCGAGAAGCTGGCCTCCATCCAGCGCTACGGGAACACCAACCTCCAGGGCGACCCGGCGGTCCTCGCCCTCAACCCGAACTACTTCGCCTGCATGATGGTCGCGACCGCCGGCGCCGACGCGCTGATCTCCGGCGCCACGACCCACGCCGCCTCGGGCCTCCGCACCATCCTCCAGACGATGCCGCGCCAGGCCGGCGTCGAAACCGTCTCCTCGATGCAGATCCTCGAATCCGAGGAGGCCAAGTTCGGCATCGAAGGCGTGCTCTTCCTCGCTGATTGCGGCGTCATCCCCGAGCCGACCGCCGAGCAGCTCGCCGACATCGCCATCACCACGGCCGGCCTCGCCGGCCACCTCACCAACACCGTCCCGAAGGTCGCGATGCTGGCCTACTCGACCCACGCCGCCAACCCGCGCCTGAGCTCGGTGCAGCGCGTGCAGTCCGCCGCGGAACTGGCGCGCCGCAAGGCCCGCGAACTCGGCGTGGCCTGCGAGATCGACGGCGAGATGCAGGCCGACGCCGCCCTCAACCCCTTCGCCGCCGAGGCCAAGGAAGTCCGCGGCTCCGTCGCGGGCAAGGCGAGCGTGCTCATCTTCCCCGACCTCAACGCCGGCAACATCGCCTCCAAGATGGCCCAGCACATCGCCGACATCCCCGCCTACGGCCAGATCCTGACCGGCCTCGAACGCCCCGCCGCCGAGATCTCCCGCGGCGCCTCGGCGCACGACATCTTCGGCACGGCGGTCATCGTCGCCGCGCAGGCGGTCGACAAGTCGTACCTGTACCCCATCCGCAAGGACGGCCCCGCCGCCTGACGACGATGGCGATGAAGCGCCGTTTCGCCGACAACGTGCCCGGGCTCCTGCTGAGCCCGATGAACCACGACACGCGCCGCATCTTCGTGGCGGCGACGCGGATGAACGACGGCAAGACGACGACCTGCCTGGGCCTGACCGCCGCGCTGCAGTCGATGGGCATGCGCGTCGGCTACATCAAGCCGATCGCCCAGCGCATCGTGCAATCGGGCGACGACCAGGTCGACGAGGACACGCTGCTGATCGAGGGGCTCTTCAACCTCGACATCCCGATCGCCGCGATGTCGCCCGTGGCCATCGGACCCGACTTCACCAAGCAATACCTCGAGAACCCCGAGGAGATCGGCCCGCAGCTCAAGGACCGCATCTGCCGCGCCTTCGACCGCGCCGCCTACGGCAAGGACATCGTGGTGGTCGAGGGCTCCGGCCATGCGGGCGTCGGTTCGGTCTTCGGCGCCTCCAACGCCGACAACGCCCGGGTCCTGCGCTCCAAGGCCCTCCTCGTCGCCGCGGGCGGCATCGGCAAGCCGATCGACGAGATCGCCCTCAACAAGGCCCTGTTCGACAAGGCCGGCGTCGAGGTGGTCGGGGCCATCCTGAACAAGGTCATGCCCGACAAGCTCGAGTTCATCCGCGACTTCGCGGGCCGGGGCCTGCGCAAGCTCGGCGTGCCCCTGCTCGGGGTCGTCCCCCTGCAGGAGACCCTCGTCTACCCCAACCTCGACCAGGTGGCCGACGAGACCAAGGCCCGCTGGATCCACCAGCCGGCCGGCCTGCGCCGCGTCCGGCGCGTCGTCATCGGGGCGATGTCGGCCCGGCGCTCCGCGGAATACCAGCGCGTCCCCGGCACCCTCGTGATCGTCCCCGGCGACCGCGAGGACCTGCTGGAGGCCTTCCTCGCGGCCGGCGGGGGCAAGTCCCTGACCGGCGTGATCTTCTCCAACGGTCTCCTGCCCAACGACGACATCGTCCGCCGACTCAAGGAGGCCGGGCTGCCGATGGCCGCGGTCGAGGCCGAGTCCTTCGCCGTCACCGCGCGCATCAACAACATGACGGTGAAGACGATGCGCCAGGACTCCGACAAGATCCCGATCATCGAGAAGATGATCGCGGAGTCGGTGGACATCCGCGGGTTGCTCCGCGCGCTCTGAGCCGGCTCAGACCTGGCGCAACACTTCCGCGAGGCGCGTGAAGTGCGCGTCCTCGAAGCCCATCGCCTTCTTCAGGTAGGCATCGCGGCCGATGAGGTTGTCGATCCGGCCGGCCTCCCGGCGCTGCTCCGCGGTGATCAAGCCGCGCAGGCGCGCCCACAGCGGCCCGACCGGCACCGGGTAGTCGCTGCCGTGCAGGAAACGCTCCCGCCAACGCGAGGCCAGGACCGACTTGAGCACGCCGCTGCGGATCGGGCTGTTGAGCGCGCTGGTGTCGGCGTAGAGGCGCGGAAACTCGTCCATCAGCTTCGTGAGCTCCCCGAAGTAGTTCGTGTCGAAGAAATGGCTGTGGCTCGCGGCGTGCGCGGCGATGACCGTGACGCCGAGCTCGAGCGGCCGGCGCAGGATGCGCGGGTCCTGGAAGTCGCGCCGCATCACCGGCACCGTCATCTCCCCGCCGGTGTGGCTGAGGAACGGCAGCTTCGCCGCGGCCATGCGCCGCCAGAAGGCCTCGTAGCGCGGCGAGGCGCAATCGACGTTCTGGCAATTGGGCAGGAGTTTCAGGGCGCGGGCGCCGAGCGCGAGGCAACGCTCCAGTTCGGCCAGCGCGTCCGGGCGCGCCGGGTGGATGGACACCGCCGGCAGGAACTCCGGGTGCGCCCGGCAAACCGCGAAAAGGTGGTCGTTCGGCACGTGGAACGAGCCGAAGTCGAGCTTCCGCCCGTCCTCGGCGTAGACCTCGTCCTGCGCCAGCAGCAGGGCTTGGTCGAGGCCGGAGCCGCGCCGGAGCTCCACCAGGCTGGCGACGTAGGCGGCGTCGAAACCGGGATCGTCGAGCCGCGTGGGCAGGCCGACCCCGCGGCGCATGAACTCGGCGAGGAACCGGTGCCAACCCCCGGGCACCTTGAGCCAACAACCGCTGCCGGAAAGGCCGTTACCGACGAGGTGGACGTGGCAATCGAAACGGGGAGCGGCCATGCGGGGGTGGAGCGCAACCTAGCCACCGCACCGGCGCAGGCAAACGCTATTGGTCCGATTTCAGGCCTAAAACGGAGGATTGCGCCCTTGAAGGCGGCTCCGTCCGGATTTATCCGTTGCGCATGCGCCCCGCCCTCCCCGCTTGGCTCCTGCTGGCCACTTCGCTCGTCGCCGCCCCGACGCCCTACGTCGACAAGAAGTCGGCCGTGGCCGACGAGGCGTGGATGAACGCCCGCGTGAAGGCCGGCGAAGTCCTGCAGAGCGGCCAGCAGCTCGACCCGGAAGGCGCGCTGATCGACGTCAGCGGGCGGCTCCTCGCGATCGAGTTCGCCCAAGGCGGCAAGGTGCTCGTGCTCAAGACCACGACGACGCTGGCGACCTTCGAACCCGAATCCTTCAAGCTGATCGCGAAGGCCGAGTTCCCGGTGGCGAAGGGCGGCGGCTCCATGCACGGCCTGGCCATCTCGGCCGACGGCGCCACCGCGGTCGTCTCGGGCGGCCGCACGCACCTCTACGTCGCCCAGGTCGCGGCCGACGGCAAGTTCACCTGGGGCAGTTCGATCGACGTCGCCGGCGGCGCCAAGAACGTCAATCCGCTGGGCATCGCGCTGACCAAGGACGGCCGCTTCGCCTACGTCGCCCTCTCCATGGCGAACACCCTCGCCAAGGTCGACCTGAAGACGGGCAAGGTGGTCGCCTCCGTCGACGTCGGCATCTGCCCTTACGGCGTCGCCCTCTCGCCCGATGAACGCACGGTCTACGTCTCCAACTTCGGCGGCGCCCGCCCCGAGGCGACCGACGTCACCGAATCCTCCGGCGGTTCGCTGGTCGCGGTCGACCCGCGCGCGGTCGCCCTGCGCGGCACCCTCAGCATCGTCGACGTCGCCGGCGCCCCGAAGGCCGTCGCCCAGCTCGCCGTCGGCCTGCACCCGAGCGAACTCCTGCTGGCCGACGAAGGGCGCACTCTCTACGTGGCCAACGTCGGCGCCGACAGCGTGAGCGTCGTCGACACCGTCGCCCGGAAGGTCGCGCGCACCCTCCCGACCAAGCCCAACGTCGACCTGGCCTGGGGCACCCTCACCGACGGACTCGCCCTCTCCCCTGACGGCAAGATGCTCTACACCGCCTTGGCGGGCCTGAACGCCGTCGGCTGCCTCGACCTCACGCAGCCGAACACCCCGCCCAAGCTCATCCCCGCCGGCTGGTTCCCGGGCGCGGTCCGCGTCCGGAACGGGGCCCTCTTCGTCGCCAACGTCCGCAACGGCCTGCAGAAGGCCACCTTGCCCACGACGCCGGCGCAGGTCGAGCAGCTCGATGCCCGCGCCCGGCGGGCGGCCCACCTCGCCTACGCCCTGCGCTCCTCGCCTCGCACCACCCAGCCCGGCGTGAAGCCCGTACCCGTCCCCGCCGAACCCGGCCAACCTTCCGTCATCAAGCACGTGGTTTACATCATCAAGGAGAACCGCACCTACGACCAGGTGCTGGGCGACCTGGGCAAGGGCAACGGCGAACCGAAGCTCTGCATCTTTCCGCGCAAGATCACCCCGAACCACCACGCCATCGCGGACCGCTTCCCGCTCCTCGACAACTACTACTGCAACGGCGTGAACTCCTCCGACGGCCACGCGTGGGGCACGCAGGGGATCGTCGGCCCCTACCGCGAGAAGGACCGCGTCGGCTACCGCTGCGGCTACGACTTCGGCACCGACGCGCTCTTCTACGCCGGTTGCGGCTTCCTCTGGGACCATGCGCTGCTCGGCGGCAAGTCCTTCCGCAACTACGGCGAGATGGACTACACCGTGAAGCTCAAGGGCAAGTCCTACGCCGACTTCTTCGGCACCTGGCAGCAGCGCGACGGCAAGGCGGTCTTCGCGACCAGCTACCAGATCGAGACGCTCCGCCAATACAGCAGCAAGGACTTCCCGGGCTGGGAGATGTCCATCCCCGACCAGGTACGGGCCGACGCCTTCCTCAAGGAGCTGGCGGAGTTCGAGCGGAAAGGCACCTTCCCCGACCTGACGATCATCTACCTGCCGAACGACCACACGGCGTCCGAATTGACCGCCAACTCCTACCTCGCCGACAACGACCTCGCCCTCGGCCGCGTCGTGGAGGGCCTGACGCGCTCCCGTTTCTGGGGCGAGATGGCGATCTTCGTGAACGAGGACGACCCCCAGACCGGCGGCGACCACGTCGACGGCCACCGTTCCTTCTGCTTCGTCATCAGCCCCTGGGCCAAGCGCGGGGCGGTGATCAGCAAGTTCTACAACCAGACCTCGGTCCTGCACACGATGTGCCGCATCCTCGGCCTGCAACCCCTCAACCAGGTCGTCGCCGCCTCCCCCACCATGGAGGATTGCTTCGCGGAGAAGGCCAACCTCGAGCCGTTCCAGCACCTGGTGCCGTCCACGCCGCTGAACGAAGCCCGCCCCAAGCCGAAACCGAAGACCGCCGGTTGGCTGCCGACGCGCACGAGCGACGAACTCGTCATCGCGCGCATGGAGAAGATGGATTTCTCGCGGCCGGACCTGATCCATGAGGACACGATGAACCGCGCGACGTGGCTGCAGACGCGGCCCGGCGAGCGCTACCCCGCGGAATGGGCCGGCGCGCACGGCCGCGGGCTCGCGGCGCTCGGCCTGGTGCTGGACCCGGAGCTCGACGATGACGACGACTAGGCCGCCGGGGGCTTAGCCGACCATCTTCAGGCCGCGCATCGAACCGGTCGACGACGCGAACTTGTCGGCCTCCAGGCCCATGCGCTGGAGCATGGAGACGAAGAGGTTCGGCAGCGGGTAGTTGCGCTCCGTGTCGAAGACGTGGTGTTCCCCGTGGCGGAAGCCGCCGCCGGCGAAGATCGTCGGCAGGTTCGTGGTGACGTGGGTGTTGGCGTTGCCGAGGTTGGAACCGTAGAGGATCATCGTGCGGTCCAGCAGGGTGTCGCCGTCCTCCTTCACCGACTTGAGGTCGGTCAGCAGCTTCGCGAGCAGCTTCATGTGCCACTCGTCGATCGACTTGAGCTGGGCGAGCTTCTGGGCCGAACGGCCGTGGTGGGAGAGGTTGTGGTAGCCGTCGCTCGTGGTGTGCTCGTGGTCGAGTTCGATGGCAGGGGAGTTCACGCTGTCCAGCATGAGGGTCACGGCGCGCGAGGAATCGGTCTCGAAGCAGAGGCGCGCCATGTCGTACATGAGCCGGACCTTGTCCATGTACTCCTTGGGGCTGGCGGGGTCGAGCGGCGCCGGGCGGGTGGCCACGGGGCGGGGCTTGCGCTCCCACTCCTTGGACATCTGCATGCGGCGTTCGAGTTCCCGGACGCTGGTGTAGTATTGGTCGAGGCGGTCGCGGTCCTGGGCCCCGAGCTTGCGGCCGAGGTCGCCGGCCTGGCCGCCGACGGCGTCGAGGATGCTCTTGCCGAGCTCGAGGCGGCGCTCCGCGGCGGCGATCTCCTTCGGGGACCCGCCCATGAACATGCGGCGGAAGACCTCGGAAGGCTTCTCCTCGGTCGGGATCATGATGCCACCGGCCGTCCAGGAGAGGCTGCGGGACCCCCTGGCGCAATTGACCCCGAGGGTCATGGACGGGAACCGGGTCAGGTGCCCCACCCGCTCCGCGACGAACTGGTCGAGGGAGATGGTGTTGCGGAAACCGCCGCTGCTCGGGTGCGGGGCCGCGGTGAGGAAGCAGTTGTCCGCCGGGTGGCCGCCGTCGACGTCGGGGTGCGAGACGCCGGAGAAGACCGAGAAGTCGCGGCGATGCTCCTGGAGCGGCCGGAGGGTGGCGGAGGATTGGTAGTCGGCGCCGGCGCCCTTGGGGAAGAAGTACTCCGGCACGAGGCCGAGGTTGTTGCAGATGCCGAGCATGCGGCGCGGCTTGCCGCCCGGGTTCGCGGAGGCAGCGGGTGCGACCGCGAAAGCCGGGGTCATCGCGTCGAGGAGCGGCAAGGCCAGGAGCACGCCCGTGCCGGCCAGGAAGCGGCGGCGGTCGAGGGCGCGGCGGAAGGCGACGCGCGGAGCCCGGGACGGGCTGAAACCAGAGGGGGTGCTCATGGGGACGGGTTACTTGTTGAGGAAGAGGTCGCTGGAGACAAGCCCACGGATGAGGCTCCGGACGCCGTATTGGCGCGGAACCGAGGCGTCGAGGAGGGCCTCGACCTTGGGGCGGTCGGCGAAACCGACCGGGGCGCCCGTGGCGAAGACGGTCAGCTGCCCGAGGAGGTTGCGGGCCACCTGCCGCTCATCCTGCAGGACGACCCGCCGGAAGTCGCGGATTTCGGCGAACTTGTGGCCATCCAGTTCGCCGAACGGCTCCACGGGCAAGGCCTGGTGGAAGGCGAACTTCTGGCCGTTCTTGCCGATGCCGACGTCCTTGGTCTTGCCGTCGATGGCGCGGTAGGTCCGGCGATAGCCGCCGAAGATGTCGAAGTTCTCCAGGGCGAAGCCGGGCGGGTCGATCTTGGTGTGGCAGGCGGAACAGGATTCCTGCGTGCGGTGGCGATCCAGCTGCTGGCGGATGGTGGTCGCGCCGCGGATGTCGGGCTCGACGGCGGGCACGCTGGGCGGCGGCGCCGGCGGCTTGCGGCCCAGGAGCCGCTCCATGATCCAGGCGCCGCGGACGACGGGCGAGGTGGTCGTGCCGTTGGCGGTAACCTTGAGCACGCTGGCCTGCGTGAGGAAGCCGCCGCGGACGCTGTCCTTCGGCAAGGCGACCTTGCGCAGTTGCGCCCCCGTCACGCCGGGAAGCCCGTACAGCGCGGCCAAACGTTCGTTCACGAAGACGAAATCGGAGGCGATGACGTGGCGGGCCGGCAGGTCGCCGCGCAGCAGCTCCGCGAAGAAGGCACGGCTCTCGTCGACGCACGACTCGGCGAGGTGGTCGTCGAGGTAGTAGTCGGGGTAGAGGTTCTCGTCGGGATTGGTCACGCCCGCCTTGCGGAGGTCGAGCCAGTAGTCGAGGAACGCGTCGACGAAGCGGCGGGAGCGCGGGTCGTCGAGCAGGCGGTCCACCTGGGCCTGCAGCACGGCGGGCTGACGGAGTTTCCCCTCGGCGGCGAGCCGGCGCAGCTCAGCGTCGGGCGCGGAGTTCCAGAGAAAGAAAGCCAGGCGCTCCGCCAGGGCCGCGTCATCCAGCCGGCCGGGCGCATCCTGCAGGTACAAGAAGCCGGGCGAACTCAGGACCGCCGTGTAACCGGCGACCATCGCCTCGGCGAAGGAACTGCCGGTCTTGAGCGCGTTCTGGATCACCGGCAGGAAGCGCACCTCCTCGGACGGCGAGACCGGGCGACGGTAGGCCTGCTGCACGAAGCGGCGGAGCAGGCGCTCGGCATCCTTGGCCGCATCCCTCGGGGTGACCTCCACCTTCAGGGGCGTGGCGTCGGTCTTCCGGGCCGGTAGGTCGTCGAACAGCGCCTGGTAGGCGGCGGTCGGCCAGCGGTCGTAGACCGGACCTTCGACCTCGATCCAGCGCATGACCATGCCGGGCTGGCCTTCGGCGGTCGCGAGCGGGTTCTGGAAACGGCCGGCGCCGGGGCGCGAGCGGAAGAAGCGGACGGCGTCGACCTGGATCGACTCGCCGGCGGTGAGCATCACGTCGATCTCCGCGACGGTCACCTCGGGGTTGAGGTCGATATTGGCGACGCGGCGCATCACGCGCGGAGGCGTGAGGGCGTAGACGGTGATCGGCTCGGACCGGCGGCCCTTGCTGATGTTGTCGAGGTTGGGGATGAACCAGCGCTTCGCTTCGCCCGGGCCGACCCAGACGGTGTGCCCGCAAAGTTTGACGCGGTAGCGGCCCGAGACGGGCGCCTTGAAGGCGCTGAACTTGGGCTCGATGGGCTCGTAAGCGCTGGCCACCACGCCCACGCCCTCGAGGTCACGTTTCGCGGGGTCGGCCTTGCCCACCGTGGTCGGGGCCTTGCCGGCGCGGACCTCGGGCTGGGCGGCGTAACCCAGCGTCGGGAAAGTCGCGCGCTCCGGCGCCTGGTTGAAGACGGAGAACTTCATCGGACCGACGTAGCTGCCCTGGTCGCGGGCGTAGTAGCGTCGCGGCGTCCCGGGCAGTTTTTCGGCGGAGGCGACGA
>JBEBDN010000203.1:0-5617 GCA_041156945.1 Verrucomicrobiota bacterium
TACCAGGCCCGCGTCCGGATCCTCGACTGGTACGAACGCCACGCCCCGGCCGACTTCCATCTCTATGGCCGCGGCTGGGACCGGCCTGCGGCGCTCCCCGGCCGCTGGGGGCGCGTACGCAACCAGCTGCGCAAGGTCCTCGCCCGTTTCCTGCCCGCGAAGTCGCCCTACGCCACCTGGCGCGGCCCCATCGACGACAAGATCGAGCTGCTCACGCGCGCCCGCTTCTGCCTCGCGCACGAGAATTGCCGCGACCTGCCGGGTTACGTCACCGAGAAGCTCTTCGACTGCTTCCGCGCCGGCTGCGTGCCGGTCTACGTCGGCCCGCGCGAGATCGCCGAGCTGGTGCCCGCCGATTGCTTCATCGACGGCCGCCGCTTCGCGCATCCGGCCGAGCTCGACGCGCACCTGCGCTCGATCGACGACGACGCCTACCGGTCCTACCAAGGGCGGATCCGCGCGTTCCTCGAGTCGGCGCAGGCGCGGCCTTTTTCCCGGGAGCACTTCGCCGAGGTCATCGTCCGGGAGATCCTCGCCGACCTCGGGCGGTGATCGGGTCCGCCCGGGTGGGGCCGAAATCCGCCCCGTCCCGCGGTTCCGGCTTTCCACGATCCCCGCGGGCCGATAAACACCGGAGCGTCGCGAGACCATGCGCATCGCACTCAAACTGCTCCTCTGGCCGATCTTCTTCTGGACCAAGCCGACCCGAGTGTTCCTGCGGATCGTCGACCAGGCCGTCGGGCTGGGGGCCCCCGCGAGCCACCTCCTCACCGAGTGGCGGTATTTCGGGAGATGGCGGGCTTCCCTCCGGCCCGGCGCCACCCCGGTCGAGACCCATCGGCCTTGGATGACTTTCCGGGCGATCGAGCGGCTGGAGGCTTCCGTCAAACGCGGAGACAAGGTCTTCGAGTACGGCGGCGGCGGCAGCACGCTCTTCTTCCTCGGTCGCGGCGCCGAGGTGACCACGATCGAGCACGACCAAGGGTGGTTCGATGTCCTCGGCCAAAAGATCGGCGCCGACCGGGCCTGGGCCGGTCGGCTGATCCGGCCCGAGCGCCGGACGTCTTCCGCGCCCTGCGATCCCGCGGATCCCGCCCTTTTCGGCACGTCGGACGAGGCCCTCAAGGATTTCGACTTCCGGGCCTACGTCCAGGCGATCCAAAGCCATCCCGATGGCCAGTTCGACGTCGTGTGCGTCGATGGCCGTTCCCGACCGGCCTGCCTCGCGCTCGCGAGGTCCAAGGTCAAGCGGGGGGGGCTGCTGGTCCTCGACAACGCCGAGCGGGAGACCTACGCCCGCGCCGTGGCCCTGTGCGCGGATGGCTTCGAGGTGCTCTTGGCCGCCCCGGGCAGCGTACCCTCCTGTCGCTGGCCGAGCCAAACCCTCATCTGGAGAAAGTCATGAAGATCGTCGTCGTCTCCGAGTGGTTTTCCGAGAAGATGGGCTATGCGGAGAACCATCTGCCGGCGGCCCTGGCCCGACAGGGACACGAGGTCCATCTCGTCACGACTGACCTGCAGGTCTACGCGACCTACCCGAAGATGTACGACAAGGTCTACCGCGCCCACCTGGGTCCGCCCGTGGTGCCGACCGGCGTCTTCGCCAAGGATGGCTACACCTTGCATCGGTTGCGCCATTCGCGCTGGGGGGGGTTGTCCAATCCCGGCTTGGCGGCGGCGCTGGAGCGGCTCGCCCCCGACATCGTCTACTGCTTCGAGGTCATGAACGCCGACTACCAGGTCGTTGCGGAGCATCGGCGCCGGCTCGGGTACCGCATCTTCTGCGAAAGTCGGCTGCACAGTTCCGTGCTCCGGCGGCCGAAGGACCCCCTGAAGCGGCTCCGGGCCTGGTTCCGGCGGCGGCGGAGCGCCCGCCTCGCGGCCGAGGTGACCTTGTTCTACCCGATCGCCCCCGACGTCACGCGCAATCTGGTCGAGCAGCTCGGCATCCCGGAGGCGAAGTGCAAGCCGGCGAGCCTCGCGGTCGACGTCGGGACGTTCCGGAAGGTCGAGGAGCCGTCCGCCCGTCGCGGTTGGCGCGCCGAGCTTGGCTATGGGCCCGACGACATCGTCTGCGTCTACACCGGGCGTTTCGTGGCCGCGAAAGCCCCGCTCCTCCTCGCCGAGGCGCTCCGGCGGCTGCACGAACGGGGAGACGTCCATTTCAAGGCCTTGTTCGTGGGCCAAGGCGACGCCGCCGAGGTCGCCGCCCTCGCCGCGCACCCGGGTTGCCGGGTCCACCCCTTCGTCGACCAGTCCCGGCTGGCCGAGATCTACAACGCCTGCGACATCGGGGTGTGGCCGAAGCAGGAGTCGACGAGCCAGCTGGATGCGGCCGCCTGCGGTCTGCCGCTGGTCCTCGACGCGGCGGTGGAGGACACGTGGCGCACGGAAGGCAGTGGGCTGACCTATGCCGGCGGCGCGGCGGGGCTGGCGGATTGCTTGGGCCGGTTGGCGTCCGCCGAGGAGCGGGCGAAACTGGGCGAAAACGGCCGGCTCAAGATCGCGCAAGCCTTCTCCTGGGATAAGCTGGCCAGCGACAAGCTCGCGGACTTCACGCAAGCGCTCACCTCCGGAGCCCCTTCCCATGGCTGATGACGCGACGCCCTCCGGCGGGCATGGCCGGTCGATGCGGGCCGCCTGGGCCCGCTGGAGCCTGCGCTGCAGGTTGGTGTGGCGTTCCCTGTTCCGGGGCGGCAAGCGGCCGCGCAATTCCCGGATCTGGCGGGGCGATTACCCCTCGTGGTCCTCGGCGGCCGCCGCGAGCGGCGGTTACGACGGCGCGGAAATCCTGGAGAAGTGCCGCGCCGCCGTCCTGAAGGTGAAGACGGGCGAGGCTGCCTACGAACGGGACAGCGTCCTCTTCGAAGAGGTCCAATACAGCTGGGGACTCCTCGCGGGTCTCCAGTTCGCGGCGGCCCGCAACGGGGGCCGGCTCTCCGTGCTCGATTTCGGGGGCAGCC
This sequence comes from Verrucomicrobiota bacterium, assembly GCA_041156945.1. Lineage (GTDB taxonomy): Bacteria > Verrucomicrobiota > Verrucomicrobiia > Opitutales > UBA953 > UBA953. The sequence goes on from JBEBDN010000203.1 coordinate 2,964, forward strand.
TGGGCAGCACCTACTTCCAGAACCGCGCCTTCCTCGGGCGACTGCCCGCCTGCGAGTGGCACATCGTGGAGCAGCCGAATTTCGTCCGGGTTGGCCAGGCCGAGATCGCCGACGACCAGCTGCGCTTCCACGCTTCCATCGCCGAATGCGTCGCCGCCCACCGGCCGAACGTGGCGATCCTCAGCAGCTCCCTGCAGTATCTCCCGGATCCCCACGCCGTGCTTGCGGAAGTGGCCGCCCAGGGCTTCGACGTCGTCATCCTCGACCGGACGCCCTTCATCCCGGGCCCGCGCGACCTGCTGACGGTCCAGACCGTGCCCGCCAAGATCTACCGGGCCAGCTATCCGGCCTGGTTCTTTGCCCGGGATACCGTCGAGGCCCATTTCGCCGCCGGGTATGACCTGCTCGCCCGCCCGCCTTGGTGGTGCAGTCCGCCCGTTTACGTTAACTACGAGCACTTGGCCAGCTGGGAGGGAGCCATCTTCGTCCGTAAGAATCAGCCCCGGACCCGGACTTGACGGCAGGCCCCCCGAATGGCTTGCCAAGCGGTCTGACGAAGCCAGCGTACCTTCAATTTCCCCGATCAAAATCCGTCGCCATCTCCGTCGCCGTGAAATGCCTCAACCTAGGGTGCGGACACCATTATTCCTCTCTCCCCGTCTGGACCAACCTGGATTTCGTCTCCACCGGCAAGGGGGTCCTCGCGCACAACCTTCTGGACGGCGTGCCGTTTGCCGACGCGTCCTTCGATGTCGTCTACCATTCCCACGTGCTCGAGCACATGACGAAGCGCGACGGCGAGGCCTTCCTCCGCGAGTGCTTCCGGGTGCTGAAGCCGGGGGGTGTCTTGCGTGTCGCCGTACCTGACCTCGAGCAGATCGCGCGCAACTATCTCCGCCTCCTCGAGGCCGGACTCGGCGACCCGGCGGATTCGGTCATCCGGTGCGATCATCACTGGATCCTGTTGGAGCTGTTCGACCAGGCTGCCCGTAACCGCAGCGGCGGGGAGATGGCGGCCTATTTGATGCAGCCAACCATCCTCAACGAGGATTTCGTTTTCCGGCGAATCGGGCTGGAGGGGCGCACGATCCGCGGAATCTTGCTCGCGCATGCCGAAAAGAACCGACGCACGGACGGTTTTCGCGCCCGATGGAAGTCATTCTGGCGGCGAATGGGCGGTTATTTCAGGAACGAACGCGCCGCCTATTCGAAGGTCGGGAAATTCCGGCTGGGGGGCGAGGTGCACCAGTGGATGTACGACCGCTACGCGCTGTCCAAGGCTCTCAGCGATGCGGGTGGCCGTGATGCCGTCGTCCGCCGGGCCGACGAGAGTTTTGTCGCCGGCTGGTCGGGCTTCGAACTGGATACCGTCGGCGGAGAGGTGCGCAAGCCCGACTCCCTTTTCATGGAAGCGAGAAAAGGCTGATGGTGCATTTCGCCACGCTCTTCGACCGTAATTACCTAGCCCGCGGCCTGGTGCTCCTCGAGTCCCTGCGCCGGCATTGCCCGTCGTTCGAACTATACGTCCTCTGCCTCGATGACGTCACCTATGAGGCGATGGCCGCGGTCGGCCGCGAGCAGCCCGGGGTGATTCCCATTGGCCTGCCGGAGCTGGAGGCCGCCGATCCCGACCTCCGGGCCGCGCGGGCCAACCGGTCGCCGGTCGAGTACTACTTCACGCTAAGCCCCTGCCTGCCCCTTCATCTCCTGCGCCGATACGGGTGCGGACACATCTGCACGCTGGACGCCGACCAGCTCTTCTACGCGGACCCGACCCCGCTCTTCGGCCTGCTCGAGCGGCGCTCGGTGCTGATCACCCCGCACAACTTCGCGCCCGGACTGGAGTCGGCGCGCAAGTTCGGCGCCTTCAACGTCAGCTTCCAGGTCTTCAAGAACGACCCGGCGGGCCTCGGCTGCCTCGAACGCTGGCGGTCGCAGTGCCTCGAATGGTGCAAGGACGTCTACGACGAGGAACGCGGGCGCTTCGCCGACCAGAAGTACCTCGATGAATGGCCCGCGCTCCTGGGCGACCGACTGCATGTCTTCGACCACCCCGGCGTCGGCTTGGCCGCCTGGAACGTCAACCGCTTCGGGCTCGCCAAGGATGGGGCGGGCTACCGGGTCGACGGCGAGCCCCTGGTGCTCTTCCACTTCCATGGGTTCAAGCAGCTCTCGGCGCGCTGGGCCGGGAATCGCTTCGGGCTTTACCACGTCCGGCCGACGCCCGAGCTGCTGGAGCTGTACGGCGACTACTGGCGCCGCCTGCAGGAGAAGCAGGCCCCGGTGGGCGACGGGGCCGACCACGGCGTACGCTGGCCGACCGCGGGTCGCCTGCTGGAGCGGCTCGTGGAGGAGCGCTCCCTCTTCCGCCGGAGGGGGGATGGTCGCCTCAGGTATGTCCGGCTTCCGGGGCTGGTGCGGTCGCTGCTGCGATTGCTCGCCCGTTGCACGCGCCGGTCGTCCCCGGGCTGAGGCCGTCCCCGGTCAGGTCCGCGGGCCGAACCGGCGCTGCGGCGGCTGGCTGGGCGCGGCCGCGTCGAGCGAGACGCCGGCGCAGGCCGGGTCGCGGGCGAAGGCGCCGTAGGTGGCCGGGTCGAAGCGGGTCGTCATGCCGCGGGCCGCCTCGGCCACGAGCACGCGGCCGTCGGGCTGGA
>JBEBDN010000204.1:0-6395 GCA_041156945.1 Verrucomicrobiota bacterium
CCTCCGGCCAACTGGCCAACCGTTCAACTTTTCAACTTGGTCTCCCTCTGGTCCACCGAGCCCCCGAGCCTGCATGCCTCTCCTGGCCCTAGCCCAGGCTCTGGCTCTAGCCCTGTCTTGCTCCTTGCCCCCGTGTCACCGTGCCCACTTGCCCCCTCGCGGCGACTTTCGTCGCCGCGCTACGCCTTCGGCGCCGGCACGCGATACAGGTTCGCGACGTGCAGATCCCGCGTCTCCGGCGCGTAGAAGAAGTCCGCCGCCAGCGCTTCTTCGTCGCCCGTGCGCCACACCGTCAGGCTGCGGTCGATGCGCACCGGCAGGCCCTTGTGCATGCCGTAGAACGGATTGGTGATCGGCACGATGCGGTGCTTCGCCGCGGACTGGTTGCGGTACTGGTCGGCGATCGCCGGCGCGATGATCGTGGCCGACAGCGAGAGGCCGGCGCGGGCCGCGCCCTTCGCCGGGAAGAGCTTCGGCAGCTCGGCGAGTTGGGCGAACAGCAGGTCGAGCAGATCCCAGGACTGCGCCAGATCGCCGCCCTTCATCGTCAGGTCCGGACCAGTGCCGCGCAGGACGTGACCGGGCAGGTGACGGAAGTCGGTCCCGAGCGTAGGCAGCTGGTTCTTGAACATCTTCGCCAGCGGACGCACATGCATGCGGCGATGGTCCTGCTCGGCCGGCCGGCCGTCGGCTTCTTCGCAGAGGCGTTCATGGCGCTGGCGTCGTTCCGCGATCTCGATGTCCACCTCCGGCGCGGTCTGCGCGCCGAAGCCATCGCTCAGGAGCTCGGTCCGCGCGGGCACGACCGACTTCTGCAGGACCCAGTCCATCATCCGGCGGGCGTCGTGGACGCTCTGGCGATGGATCAGGTCGCGGATCTCCGCCGACAGCGGCTGTTCCGGCGAGTAGGTGAAGCGCAGCTTGGCGTCGCGCAGGTGGCTGATCGCCATGCCGTCGACCGGACGGACCGTTTCCGGCTCGGCTTCGAGGTCCATGAGGTTGAAGACGTGCATCGGGCGCGGCTTGGTGAGGTCATCGAGCCAGAGTCCCACGGAGTGCATCAGCTCCAGATAGTCGGCGCGTCGGACGGCGTTCGGGCCCTTCTGCGCGTCGACGGACAGACGGCACTGGAAGTCGAAGTAGTGGCCGCACTCCTCCATCTTCACCTTGCGGAGCGTGTTGCCGACCGAGACCTCCGCTTCGCACGGCTTCAGCCCGTCGGCGAGGCCTTCGAGGGCGAGGCCGACGCGCTTCATGATGTCGCCGGCTGCCTGGTTGCCGAGGAGGATGACGTAGGCTTCTCGGGTCGGCTGGAAGACGATGCGTCCGGTGAGCATCGGGAGGCCGACGCACAGGAGCAGGCGCGCGGCGCCGGCTTCCCAGCGGACCAGCAGCGGGCAGGCGTCCGCGTCGGCGTAGGTGTTCCAGCTGTGCTCAGGGATGCCGGTCTCGCCTTCGCCCGCGGCGAGGAGCTTAGGGTCGTAGCCCATCTCCTCGGCGATGCGTTCGAAGATCGGGGCGGCGTCGACGAGCACCTTGCCGTCCTTCCAGACCTGGGGGTCGTCGAAGGAGCCGACCTCCATCTGGAGGAGCACCGAGCGGTCGCCCGGCGGGACGTTGATGGACGTGGTGATGACCATGCCCCGGGTGGGGTTGAGGTCCTTGAGGGTCTTTTCGGTCGGGAAGCCCTTGAGCGGGGCCGTCGCTTGGATCGTGGATTTCATGGACTAATAGGGAGCCGGCGGAAGATTCCCCGGCGGGGCGTTTGTCGCACGGATCACCGCAAAGCCCATGAAAGCCCTGTATTTATTGGTTAAAGTGCTCGCTGGATCGATCGTGCGACTCGCTGATTCTCGCCGGACGCCCGGCATTTTAGCGTCACCCAGATGCGGGAGTATCGGCTTATCACACGCTGGATCAGGCCTTTGCGGGTCGCACTATTTCCCGCGTCAGTTCGCGGCCCCGGCTCTCAGCTCCGCGATCAGCGTACCGCAGAGTTTGTAATCCGGATTCTGCGACAACACGGACCAATTGGAGCCTCCATCGATCTGCCCCGCCTCCGCCTCGCCATCTTGCTCGGTGCGCTCGGCCGCCTCGATTTGAGCCTGGCGACCCTTGGCCTGCTTCGCCAGCAACTCATCGATGGCGGCCTTGCGTTCGCGGTATTCCTTCAGGCCGGCCTCGATCGCTGCCCTTTCTTTCTCGATGTCGAAGTAGATACCGTAATTGCGCTGGGTGATGAAATCCACGGTCTGGAGGTCCGCCTCGCCGCGCTTCCCGTCATCAGCCTGGCCGAGCAGCACGACCAGTTCCGGGAAGAAATGCACCGGGCCTTCGGAATCGAGGCCGTCGCCGCCTTGGTCGTGGAGCTCCAGCGCCTTCATGTAGTGGTTGAGAGCCCGGACCTTCGCCTTGGGATTGCCCGCCTGCCATTCTTGCCACGCGATTCGCCCGCGGAACTGATGGACCAAGGCGCGGCGGGAGCGCGGGGTCTGCTCATAGAGATCGACGAGACGGGACTGGAAATCCAGCACCAGACCCGAACGGCAGTAGCGTGGGTTCGTCGCGAAGCCGGCCGCGTAACGCACGCAGGTGGCCAGATGGTCAGGTTGATGACGGAGCATCACGCCGGCTCGGAGCAGCAAGAGCAGGGTTCGCCCAGCGGCTTTGTCTTCTTGCGGGAAGCCATGCTTGGCGAAGCAGGCGCGAGCCAGCCAGAACGCCGCGCCGCAGGCTTCGACGCCGGCGGCCTCGCGGTCCGGGGCGTCCGCCTGTTCGCAGGCGAACGGCTGCTTGACCGCGTCGTCGAGTCGCTGCTCGGTGCGCAGGCGGAACTCTTGGATGCCATTACTCATCGCGGAGGCGAACAGTACGAGCCGTTCGCGGATGAACGCCGCGTTGCCGGCGGCCTGCGCCACCGCGCGAGCACGATCGGATCCGGCCAGAGTGGAGATATAGAGGCCGCCGAGTTCCTGCCAGAGCAGCGTATCCAGGTCGCCTAAAGGGAGTCGGAAGCGGTCGGCAAGGGCGCCGCGGAGCTCCACGATGTCGGTCGTCGCGAGCGGACAGGGCGCCTTGCTGGCGAAAAGCTTCAGCCAAGCTTCGGTCAGACGCAGGGTGTCGAAGCGGACCTTCCGGTAGCCTTCGCCGCCGAGCGAGACTTCCGTCGAGCTGGCGAGCTGCGGATTGAGCAATCGTTCGACCAGCTTCGCCTGCGTGGCGGCGCGAAGCTCTTCCGGCAGTTCATAGAGACGAATCATCAGCCCCCAGGCAAGAGCCGGAATCACCGCTGCCTTGAAGGCCTCCTTTGCGTTATCGGCGAACGGGACGCGGGGGTTTTCGGCGTGAAGGCCGATGGCCATCGCGGTGAAACGTTCAACCATGCGGCTAACCGGGATGACGGGTGGCCATTCGCCGGCGAGGCGGCGCGATGCAGCCGTCGGCTCCACGCCCTCGGTCAGTCGACGGAGGTTATCGATGATGGCCGCTTCTGTCTCCAGCTGGCTCTCGCGCGAGAATTTAAGGTTCAGCGAGATCTTCTCGCCTTGGGAGACGCGCACCGCCGCCAGCTTGCGTTTGGCGACTCCGAAGATCTGCACCAGCCGGTTCACCGGTTGACGTTCCGTCGTCCCTCCAGGGCCGCCCTTGAGTCGGTTGGCTTCCAGCTCCAGCTGGCGAAGTATCGACATGTAATGGAAGTCCTGCAGATCAGCCATGGGAACGTAGTAGAGTATAGAGTACGGCGTATCGAGTATAGATTAGGGTAGGGATGCGATGAAATCGCATCCGCTGTATCCAGGCAGGGTCGGCACTGCGTACCGACCTAGTCTGCGCTAAAGTGCCGATGCCCGGCCTGTCCCGCCGCGCCCTTCTTCTCCGTGCCTCCAAACAAAAAAGGCCGGGAGACCCGCCAGGCTTTGACGCCTAACGGGCCTCCCGGCCTGTTTATCTATCCTGGATTCCGCTCTCGCCCGGAGACCCGGCTTTAATCCTTCGGGATTTTCACTCGGTACAAATTCGCGACATGCAGGTCCTTCGTCTCCGGTGCATAGAAGAAGTCCGCCGCCAAGGCTTCTTCATCACAGCCCCGGCGCCAGACGGCCACGCTTTTGTCCACCCGCACCGGCACCCCGTGGTGCGAGGCGTAGAACGGGTTTGTGATGTCAGTGAACTGGGTCTGGCTGGGCTTGCTGTCCCGATAGCCGTCGGCGATCACCGGAGCTTCGACGAAGCCGTCCACCTTGACCTTGGCCCGGTAACGTCCTTTGCCGGGATACTGTTCCGGCAGGGTGCAGAGGGCTTCGACAAGAAGGTCGAGCAGATCACTGGAGTGGGTGACATGCCCCCCCTTCATCTTCAGGTCCGGCCCGGTGCCGCGCAGGACGTTCGCCGGGCAGCGCTTGAATCCCTTGCCGAGGCTCGGTCGGCGGTACGGGAACGTATGGAAGATTCTGCCTGGGCCCCTTTCGAAGCGCGGATCTTCGGTGAACTCATGGATGATGAGTTCGAGGCGGGCCTGGCGCTCTGCCAGTTCCAGGTCGATCGTCGGGGTTTCTTCCCAGGCAGAGACATCGGGGGCCACTCCCTCCTTGAGCTCTCGCTGCCAGGCAAAGTAAGCGCCGAACGCTTTCTCCATTTCGCGTTCCATGTCGTAGACGCTCCAGCTATGCAGGATCGATAGGAATTCTTTGGAGGGATGTTCGTGCGGAGCGTAGAACATCGCGGACGCGCGGCTCTTCGTGTTCCTGATCATCATTCCTCCCCTGTCAGCCACCCCGCCGCTGCCTTCCTCGATGATGACTTGTGCCGAATTGCGCAAGGCGATGAGGTCGGCCATCCGCTCGGGGCTCAACGGCTGGTCCGGGTCGGCGTGAATGCGGCAACGGATGCTGAAATCGCACCAGAAACTGCCGCCGCTGAGATAGCGCGTCAGGAGGCCGCCTTCCGCGACGTCGACCTGGCGCTGCGGCACGAATTCCTCTTCGAGCGCCCGCAGCGCGTCACCGATGTCCCCGAGTAGGCTCATCGCTTTGTCGTCGGCAAGAAGGAGGACGGCCAGATCCGGGGAGAAGTTTTCGTCCCCGACGACGATGCTCAGGACCAGTTGAGCCTCGCCGATCGTCCAACGCACCAGCATCGGTGTCTGGCCTTCGTCCGCGTACACCGTCCAGGTGTCGGTCGGTTTGCCGGTCTCACCCTTGCCCTCGAGCAGGGCGGGGAGATCGTAGCCCATCTTCTCGGCGATGAGACGGAAGACCGGCACGACGTCCGGCACGACGCGGGTGCCTAGCCAGCTCTTGCGGTCGAGGTGACGGTTGAGGGCGGACTCGCGGAGCGCCTCCCGATCGTTCGGGGCGAGCTCGATGCGTCCCGAGAAGCGCATCCCTCGCACGGGGTTGAACTCCTTGAGGATCTTCTCGGTCGGGAACGCTTGGAGACTGTAGGTATGGATGAGTTTAGTCATAGTAACTGTAGGCTCCCTGCGCGCATGCGGACACGCGTGGCGCCTGTGCCAAAGCAAAAGGGCCGGAGCCGACTGCTTGCGCAGAAGACTCCGGCCCTTTGATCGACGGCCGACTGACCGCGGTGAGGTCCGGTTTAGGTTTCAGACCGAGGTGAGATCCGATTCGGGCTTCGACTTTCAAAAAACGGGAGCGGGGTTCTGTGGTTCTCCGGTCACCGTGCAAGGAATATTTTTCGGCGAATCCGGCCGGCATCATCCATGCGACGCCTCACATTCAGCGCAGGCTGTCTCGGCGATACGCTCCAGCGATTTCGTGCGACATTTAAATTTCCTACACCAAGGGCCATCGATTGACACACGCGAGCCAGCTGCATCCTCCCGCGCCCTTATGAAAAATCCTGATGACCAAGACATCGATCCTGACGACATCTTCGAAGAACTCGAGCCAACCGAGCCCGAGTCGACTTCCGCTCAGATCCGTGATGGCGAAGAAGTGGACATCGACGAACTCACCGAAGAGGACATCGCCAATCTCGATTGGGACGAGATCCTCGAGGCGGACCGGAACTACGTCGACTACCTCGAAGATAAGAAACCCAAACCGCCCAAGCCCCCGGAACAACCTTAACCCCGGCCCAGGCAGGGGCAGCACCGCGTGCTGCCCTAGCGCCTGCATCGAGGTAGGGTCGGGACCGCGTCACGACATAGCCTGCCTTAGGTAGGGCCGCGCCCTAACTGTCGCTCCCATACTCGAAACTCTATACTCTCCCGTGCCCCCGTGTCACCATGCCCACGTGCCCCCACGCAGGGCTTTCGCCCTGCGCTACGCTTTCCGCCCCGGCACCGCGCACCTCCGTACGCGCGCCAGATGCACGCCATCCGTCGGACGATGGTAGGCGAAGTCGATCGCCATCGCCTGTGCGTCGTGCTT
>JBEBDN010000205.1:0-5357 GCA_041156945.1 Verrucomicrobiota bacterium
AGCTCGGGTTGTTCACCAGGTCGTCGAAATCCGTCGAGGCGAACTTCGCGGGGATCGAAGCGGCCGCCCAGACCGAACCACGCACGAGCGTGAAGGTCGCCGCCGAAAGGTTGAGGTTGGCCGCGGCCGCGATGTTGCCGAAGGCGAGGGTGACGTCGCCCGTGCCGAAGGCTCCCGACGCCCCGGCCACCACGCTCGCATAGGTCGCGCCAGCGGTTCCGATCGTGGTCCCGCCGGAATACGAATTGCCGGCCAACAAGGCGACGGCGCCGCCGTTAACGTCATCCGTGCCGTCGATTGTGAGCTTGCCTGATCCGAGCGTCAGTGCGCCTCCGAGGCTTATCTGGCCGGGTGTACTCGCGATGTTAGCGACCCTGATGACAAGGTCGGCGTACTTTCCGGCTTCATGGGAGACGGGACCCGTCAGGAACAGCTTCGACGAGGCGGCCGCGCTGACCTGGGTCACCTGCGGCGACGCCGAGGAGGAGGAACCAAGCAGCGTGACCCCTCCCGTCAACCGGCTGATACCCGAGAGGTTGTAGAGCGCCGAGGCGCCGATCCCCACCTTGGCCGCCGCGGTGCTCGCGTTCCATTGGCCGCCGATGACCAGCGGCTCGGCGCTGTCGAAGTCGTACGTCCGGCCCGTCGATCCGGTGACGTAAGGCTGACCGGGCGAGGCCTGGGTATCCAAAGCCAACTGGGCCCCGATGTTCACCGTCGTCCCCCGCGCGCTGTCGCCAAGGGCGCCCTGCGCCCCGGCCACCAACTGCGAGCCAATACCATGGACCGCGATGGCGGCGACCCCGCTGTTCGCGCCAAACAAGTTGAGGATGCCGCCCGCCACCGCGGGAGTGCCCCCGTTCGCCGCGACGCCCACCGTGAGCGTCCCCGTGAAGCTATTGGTTCCTGACAACGTCAACTTCCCACCGCGCATCTGCACGTTGCCATCAAAAGTATTGTTCCCTGAAAGCGTCGCCGTACCGGCGCCGGATTTGACAAGCGCGTCGGCCCCTGCAAGTCCTCCCTTCAAGACTACCGAGATGGTGCCGGCGCCGGTTAGGTTGAACTGTTGAGCGCTCAGCGTGCCTCGCCCGACGGTGTCGGTCGCGGCCAACTCTCCATCAAACTTCAGAATCGCGCGCCCCGCGTCATTGCTGAACCGTCCGGTGGAGTTAATCGTGCCGGCTGCCATCGTGAACGTGCCCGCGCCGATTTCGACGTCGCTGAACAAACTGAGCGTGCCGTCCGTGAGGCTGACATTGCCGCCACGCCCCAAGGCCGTGGGCGTCCCCGCAAACACCCTGCCCCAAAGCGTCATGCCTCCGGTGGTCGCCTGATTATCCCCCATCAAGGCGAGCGAACCACCTTCCGCGGGCGTCGCGGCCCCGTTGTCGAACGTCAACCGCCCCGAACCCAGGCTGATATCGCCCATGGCGACCAAGACACCGTCGGTCAGGTTGTTGCCTATCGCCAAGCGGAGTCCCGTGGCCGACCCGACGATTGCGGCACCACTGCCCCTAACCGTCTTGGCGACCGCATCCACGGAAACCGGTCCGAGGTAAAGCTTTGAGCCGACACTGATCACACCGGAGCCGCTGTTATAAGCCGTCGAGCTGGCGGCGACACTGATACCCGCCGCCCCGGAACCCTGAAGGCTGATCGTACCTGTCATCCGATTGACGCCCGATGACGCAGAAAGCTGGTAGTTGCCGGCGGTCGTCCCGGCGGCAAGGGTGAGCGGCTCGGAAAGGTCCAGGGTGTAGGAACGCAGCGTGCCGGAGGTGCCCAAATAATCCCATCCGGTCACCGGCGGAGTGAGGATCAACTGGCCCGCTCCTTCGACCATCGTACCTGCGCTCACCGAACCCAGTGCCTGCGAATTGGTCACCGTCAGGGTGGTGCCGGAGCCGCCAACATAAGTTAGTCCCGAGTAAGTGTTTGCGCTAGAGACGACCATGTCGCCACCCGACAAGGACAAGCCACCCGCGCCCGAGAGCACTTTCGCCATCGTACCTGAGGCCGCCGATAAGTTATAGATGACCTTCAGCTCGACATCGCGCGAGAAGATCACGTTCTTGAAGTTATAGGTCGTCGCTAGGCTGTCGAAATCAAGGACTCCCGTGGTGGATGCGGTGTAATTAAGCGTAGCCGACTGAAGCGCGTTGGCATTGCTTAACGTCAAGGTGCCCTGTTTGGGAGTAAGCGTCCCAGCATAGGTGTTTGCACCCCGTAAGTCGAGGATGCCGAGGCCGTCCTTAGCCAAAGCCGAGGTTCCGCTAATGGGCGCGGCGATCGTCAGCGTCTTACCGGCATCGATGGTCCAAGCCTGGGAGGCGCCAATCGCAATGGCGCCGTTACCGCTGATGGTCGCCGTGTTATTTGCGAGCACACCGCTTCCCAGCAAAGTCAGCGTGTTGGCCGCCGTCGTAGTGGTCCCGACGGCATGGCCATCGACGCCGGTGAAGATCAAGCCTGCGGCCTTGCTCGGCCCGGAAAGCGTCATCGTTCCCGCCGCAAGCCCGCCCATCTGCAGTATGTTGGGCGTTGTGAGCGAAAGCGCCTGGGTAAAGGTGCCATCAGTTCCATTATCAGCGCCCGTTCCGATTAAATCCCAAAACGCCGCGGTGGCCGTCCAAGTTCCCGTCCCGCCCAACCCGACGGCAGAGCCGTTCACGTCCCATTGATAGGTGGCCGCCCTCACGGGGGGCGCGCATGAAATCAACGCCGCGGCGGTCATCAGGACGGCCTTGGAGACCTTCACGAGGGGATTTCGCATTTGACTGGGGGTAAGCATCCGTTGTGCCAAATGAGCGATTTGCTCAATAACTATTTGTACTATCATTAGTAAAATAGTTGTGAAACGCTTACGTGGACCCGCAGCGTACGGTCCGAACGGATACGGTCGGCGAAATCCGCGTGACGTCCACGTGATGGGATGACGCGGGGGGCGGCAGCGGGTCAGGCCGGCGGCCCCCCTGTTCAGCACGCGGGATCCTCCAACCTGCCCTTCCCGGCCAACGAGAAGGGGCGCCGATCGGCGCCCCTTTGTTTTGCCGGCCTGTCCCGGCCCACGCGACCCGCGAGGAGCCGGTGGCCGCGCTCAGTCGCCGCCCTTGGAGGGCTTGCCGGTGGAGGAGAAGAACTCCTTCACGCGGGCCCGGAGGTAGTCGCGGTTGAGCTTGGCGATGACGTCGAGCGTGATGCTCTTGGGGCAGTGCGCCTGGCACTCGCCGTAGTTGGTGCAGTTGCCGAAGCCGGCCTCGTCCATCGTCTTGACCATGGCGAGGGTGCGGCGATCGCGCTCGGCCTGGCCCTGCGGGAGGATGTTGAGGTGGTTGATCTTGGCGCCGACGAAGAGCATGGCGGAGCCGTTCTTGCAGGAGGCGACGCAGGCGCCGCACCCGATGCACTCGGCGGCGTCCATGGCCTCGTCGGCGATGGGCTTGGGCACCGGGATGTTGTTGGCCTCGGGGGCGGAGCCGGTGCGGACGGTGATGAAGCCGCCGGACTGGATGACCTTGTCGAAGGCGGAGCGGTCGACGGCGAGGTCCTTGAGCACCGGGAAGGCCCGGGCGCGCCAGGGCTCGACGGTGATCGTCTCGCCGTCGCGGAAGTTGCGCATGTGCAGCTGGCAGGTCGTCACGCCCGGGAGCGGGCCGTGCGGCATGCCGTTGATGGTCATCGAGCACATGCCGCAGATGCCCTCGCGGCAGTCGTGGTCGAAGGCGAAGGTGTCCTTGCCCTGCTTGATGAGCTGCTCGTTGAGCATGTCCATCATCTCGAGGAACGAGGCGGAGGTGGGCACGGCGGCGAGCGCGTGCTCCTCGAAGGCGCCGGGCTGGCCGCGGCGCTGGCGCCAGACGCGCAGCTTGAGCGCGAGGGTGGTTTCTTTTCCGTTTTCCTGGACCATGGGGATTACTTGTAGGAGCGGGTGGAGAGTTGGGTCTCCTCGTAGACGAGGGGCTCGACGTGGCGGACGGGCAACTGGCCGTCGCCGGTCCACTCCCAGACGGCCGCGTGGGCGTACTGCGCGTCGTCGCGCTTGGCCTCGCCGGCGTCCTGGTGCTCGGTGCGGAAGTGGCCGCCGCAGGATTCCTCGCGCTTCAGCGCGTCGAGGCACATCATGATGCCGAAGTCCAGGAAGTCGGCCACGCGGCCGGCGCGCTCGAGCTCGGGGGCGAGGGCGTCGCCGGAGCCGACGACCTTGACGTTCTTCCAGAAGTCCTCGCGGAGGGCCTGGAGGTCGCGGATCGCGCCTTCGAGGCCGGCCTTGTCGCGGGCCATGCCGCACTTCTCCCAGGTGATCTTGCCGAGGGCCTTATGGTAATAACGGGGCGACTTCGTGCCGTTGATCGAGAGGAGCTTGGCGACGCGGTCGTTGACGTCCTTGAGCGCGGCCTTGAATTCCGGCGCGTCCTTGGAGGGGCGGCTGCCGGGCTTCTCGCCCGCGAGGAAATCGGTGACGGTGTAGGGGAGGACGAAGTAGCCGTCGGCGAGGCCCTGCATCAGCGCGGAGGCGCCGAGGCGGTTGGCGCCGTGGTCGGAGAAGTTGGCTTCGCCGCCGACGAAGAGGCCCGGGATGTTGGACTGCAGGTTGTAGTCCACCCAGAGGCCGCCCATCGTGTAGTGCACGGCCGGGAAGATGCGCATCGGCTGGCGGTACGCGTTCTCCCCGGTGATGTTCTCGTACATGTCGAACAGGTTGCCGTAGCGCGCGCGGATCTCGGCCTCGCCGAGGCGCTGGATGGCGGCGGAGAAGTCGAGGTAGACGCCGAGGCGCTTGCCGTCGACCAGCTGGCCGACGCCGCGGCCTTCGTCGCAGACTTCCTTCGCGGCGCGCGAGGCGATGTCGCGCGGGGCGAGGTTGCCGTAGCTCGGGTACTTGCGCTCGAGGAAGTAGTCGCGGGCCTCCTCCGGGATGTCGGCGGCGGGCTTGGCGCAGTCGGCGGCGTGCTTGGGCACCCAGACGCGGCCGTCGTTGCGGAGCGACTCGGACATCAGGGTGAGCTTGGACTGGTCCTCGCCGTGCACCGGGATGCAGGTCGGGTGGATCTGCGTGTAGCAGGGATTGGCGAAGCCGGCGCCGCGGCGGTGGGCGCGGAAGGTCGCGGTCACGTTGCAGCCCTGGGCGTTGGTGGAGAGGTAGAAGACGTTGCCGTAGCCGCCGGTGCAGACCACGACGACGTCGGAAGACCAGGACTCGACGGCCCCGGTGACGAGGTCGCGGGTGACGATCCCCTTGGCCTTGCCGTCGACGAGGACGAGGTCGAGCATCTCGTGGCGGGTGTACATCTTCACCGTGCCGAGGCCGATCTGGCGGGAGAGCGCGGAGTAGGCGCCGATGAGGAGCTGCTGGC
>JBEBDN010000206.1:0-5508 GCA_041156945.1 Verrucomicrobiota bacterium
TGCGCATCCTCCTGGTCGAAGACGAGGCCCCCTTGCGGGCCAGCCTGCTCAAGGTCCTGCGCGAGGAGGGTTACGCGGTCGATGGCGCCGCCGATGGGGCCGAAGGGCTGCGCAAGGCCCTGGAGTGCGATTACGACGCGATCCTGCTCGACCACATGATGCCGACCATGGATGGCCGCGAGATGCTCCGGCGGTTGCGCGGCGTCAAGCGCACGCCCGTCATGATGCTGACCGCCCGCGACTCGGTCGAGGACCGCGTGGTCGGGCTGGACCTCGGGGCGGACGACTACCTGGTCAAGCCGTTCATGCAGCAGGAACTGCTCGCCCGACTCCGGGCGCTGGTCCGCCGCAACCGCCCTTCCCCCGGGGTTACGATCGTCCTCGGCGACGTCGCCATCGACACCGTCGCGCGCCGCGTCGCCAAGGCCGGCAAGGAGCAGCCCATCACCGGCCGCGAATACACCCTGCTGGAATACCTCGCCCATCGGCGCGGCGCCGTCGTCACGCGCGCCGAACTCTACGAGCATCTGTTCGACGAGAACGAGGATACGCTGTCCAACCTGCTCGAGGTGCACGTCTGCAACCTGCGCCGCAAGCTCGGGGCGGAACTGATCAAGACCCGGCGCGGCCTCGGCTACGTCATCGAGGACGCCCCGGCGGGCAAGGCCCGCCCATGATCTTCCATTCGATCCGCTGGCGCATCCTGGCCTGGAATTTCGGGCTGCTCGCCACCACCGTCACCGTGCTGCTGGTGGCTTTCCATGGGCACGAGCGGGCCAACCGCACGCAGGCGGTGGACCTCCGCCTCCGCCAGCTGATGACCACCAGCATGGGGGCCGTGGGCGAGGTCGTGCCCGGCGTCGCGGGTCCGCGGGCGGCCACGGCCCCCGCCAATGCGGCCCGCCCGCGGCTCAACGACAATCCCGCCCAGCGCAAGGCCAAGGCGGAGCAGGCGCTGCGCGAACTGGAGCGCGACGGCTGCCGGCTGCTGGTCGCGGATCCCGGCAAGGATACGGTGCTCTTCGCCAACGTGGCGCCGACCGAGGCCGCCGAAGGCCTTCTCGCCGCCTGCGTCGCGCAACTCGCGCCCCCGGGGACGGAGCCCGGCCCGGCCCGGCCGGTCGACCTGATCTTCTCGCACGGCCCGAGCCGCATCCTGCTGCACCGCCCGCCCGGCCCGACCTTCGTCGCGTTCATCCTCGATGTCTCGGGGCTCGAGGCGGAGCTCCGCGCGCTGGCCTGGAAGCTGTTCGCGGCCGGCGCCGCACTGACGGGCCTCGGCTGCGCCGTCGGCTGGGTCCTGGCCGGCCGTTCGCTGCGCCCGCTCGACCGGATCGCGGCGGACGCGGAGGGCATCGCCGCCGGCGACTACGGCCGGAAGATCGCCGTCGAGGATACGGAAAGCGAGCTGGGGCGGCTGGCGGTCGTGCTCAACGAGACCTTCGGCCGCATGAACGCGGCCCGCGAGCGGGTGACGCAGTTCACCGCGGACGCCTCCCACGAGCTGCGCACGCCCCTGGCCGTGATCCTCTCCGAGAGCGAGGGCGCCCTGCGCCAGGAGCGGACGGCCGAGGATTACCGCGCGGCTTTGGCGACCGTCCAGCGTTCCGCCGCGCGCATGAAGGCGATCTCCGACGCCCTGCTGGAGCTCGCCCAGGGCGACGCCGGGCGTCCGGTGGCCGCGGACGACTGCGACCTGGCCGACCTCGCCGACGAAGCGGTGGCCTTGCTCGGACGGCTCGCCCGCGACCATCAGGCCAAGCTGGTCGGGCGGCTGGAGGGCGCCCCGGTCAAGGGCGACGCGGGCCGCCTGGGCCGGACGATCCTGAACCTGGTGGTCAACGCGATCCTCCATAATCCTCCTGGCGTCACGGTCACGGTCGCGACGGGCGTGCGCGACGGACGCGCCACCCTGACCGTGGCCGACGATGGTCGCGGCATCGCCGCGGAGGACCTGCCGCGCATCTTCGACCGGTTCCACCGGGCCGACGCGTCCCGCTCCCGGCACACGGGCGGGGCCGGGCTCGGGCTCGCCATCGTCAGGCAGACGGTGGAGGCCCATGGGGGCGTAATCACCGCCGCCAGCGAGGTCGGCCGCGGCACCACCTTCACCGTGACCCTCCCGACGGCCTGACGGGCGTCAGGCCGTCGCGAGGATGCGCGCCTTGATCTCCGCCACGGGCATCGCGTTGAGCAGCACCGGCGAGAGCCGGTTCTCGTTCACCTTCGGCAGGGCCGTCAGGTGTTCGCTCAGGACGAGGCTGCGGTTGGCGGCGACCTCGTCGACGCGGTCGACGGGCGTGAAGCGCGGGGCCGACTTGAGGACCTCGGGGTTCGCGCGGATGAGTTCGCCGATGGCCTGCACCGCGTCGGCGAAACGGTCGAGCTCGTCCTTGGTGTAGGATTCGGTCGGCTCGATCATCAGGCCGAACACCTCGGGGAAGGCGACGGTCGGGGCGTGGAAGCCGAAGTCCAGGAAGAGCTTGCCGACGCGCGAGATGATGTTGGCGCGGGGGATGCCGGCGGCCTCGATGCGCCTGAAGTCCTCCTCGGTGAGCGTGAGGATGAACTCGTGCATGCGGGGCACGCCGTCGGCGGCCGCGGGCAGGGAGGGGAACTGCCGGCCGAGGCGGGCGAACAGGTAGCGGCTGGCCAGGACGGACATCCCCGCCATGCGCCGGACGCCCTCGTGGCCGAGGCGCTGGAGGTAGGTGTAGACGCGGACCTTGTGGGCGAAGTTGCCCCAGTGGCGGTGGAAGGAGCCGATGCTGTGCTTCGGGCGGACGGGCACGAAGCGGTCGCCGTGCTTCTCGATCTGGAAGCCGGGCAGGAAATCGACCAGGCGCGCGGAGACGCCGACGATGCCGTCGCCGGGGCCGCCGCCGCCGTGGGGCACGGTCCAGGTCTTGTGCAGGTTGTTGTGGACCGCGTCCACGCCCAGCTTGTCCAGGTCCACCCAGCCGGCGATGGCGTTCATGTTGGCGCCGTCCATGTAGACGAGGCCGCCCGCGCGGTGCACGGCGTCGGCCATGCGCTTGAAGTCGGTCTCGAAGACGCCCGACGTGTTCGGGTTGGTCACCATCATGCCGGCGACGCGGTCGCCGTATTGGGCGATCTTCGCGTCGAAGTCGGCCTGGTCGACGCGGCCGTCGGGCGCGGACTTGAGGATGACGATGCCGGAGGGCGCGCCGTCGGCCCGCTGGCGGTTGACGTAGCCGGCGGTCGTGGCGGTGGCGAAGTTGGTGCCGTGGGCCGTCGACGGGATGAGGAGGATGTCGCGGTGGGCCTGGCCGTGGTGGCGGTGGTAGGCCTGGAAGAGCTTGAGGCCGACGAGTTCGCCCTGGGCGCCCGCGACGGGTTGGGTCGTGACGCCGGGCAGGCCGGTGATGGCCTTCATCCAGCGCTGGATCTGCCAGAGGAGTTCGAGCGAGCCCTGCGCGTCCTCGACGGGAGCCTGCGGGTGCAGCGCGGTGAAGCCCGGCAAGCCGGCCGCCCAGTCGTTGATGTGCGGGTTGTACTTCATCGTGCACGAACCGAGCGGGAAGCAGCCGGTGTCGGGCGAGACGTTGAGTTCGCCGAGCTTGCTGTAGTAGGCCTTGAGTTCGGCCAGCGGGAAGGAGGGCAGGCCGACCGGGGCCGAGCGCAGCAGATGGGCGGGGACGGCGGGCAGCTCGGCGACGCCGGTGGCCTGGCCGTAGAGGCCCTCGAAGAAGGCGACCAGGCTCTCCACGTCGGCGTCGGTCTGCACGTCGCTGAAGGAGACCTTGAGGAGCGGGCAGCGGCACGGCGTGCGCCCCGTGATGTCGACGCCCAGGTGCAGTCCGGCGGCGCGGCCCTTGGCCAGCACGGCGGCGGCCGGTTCGGGCAGCATCAGGCTGAACTCGTTCCAGAAAGCCTGCTTCGCGTAGCAGACCTTGAGGCCGGGGATGGCGTGGAGCCGGGCGGCGGCGCGGTGCGCGCGGTCGCGGCCGGCGGCGCAGCTGGCGGCCATGCCGGCCTCGCCGCGGGCGAGGATGGCGGCGCCGGCGATGGTGGCGATGAAGGCCTGGTTGGAGCAGATGTTGGACGTGGCCTTGTCCTTGCGGATGTGCTGCTCGCGGGTCGACAGCACCATCACGATGCACTCGCGGCCGGCGTTGTCCTTGGCCTTGCCGACGAAGCGGCCGGGAGTCTCGCGCACCTCGTTCTTGCGGTCGGCGTTGTGGCGGACGGCGAAGACGCCGAGGCCGGGGCCGCCGAAGTTCGCGCCGATGGCGAGGTGCTGGCCTTCGCCGACGAGGATGTCGGCGCCCCGGCGCCCGTAGTCGGCGGGGGCCTTGAGTCCGCCGGTGGCGAGGAGCATCGGGTCGACGACGGCGATGGACTTCACGCCGGCGTCGGCGCAGGCGTCGGTGAGTTCGTCCGCGTCCTCGACGAGGCCGAGGTTGTTGATTTGGGGGAAGATGACCGCGGCGACCTTGCCGCCGAGGGCGGCCACGCGGGCCTTGATCGCGGCGCCGCGGAGGCGGCCGGTCTCCTCCTCGGGTTCGAGGAGCTCGAGCTTCACCGAGGTCTCGGCGCAGTGGGTGCGGAGCACCTCGAGGTCGCCGGGGAAGAGGTTGGCCGCGACGAGGACGGTGTTGGCGTCGGCCTCCGCCATGCGCACGGCGCAGACGGCGGCTTCGAAGAGGGCGCTGGCCCGCTCGTAGAGCGACGAATTGACGGCCTCGAAGCCGGTGAGCTGGGCGAGCGTGGACTGGTAGATCCAGTGCGTGATCAGCGTGCCCTGCGAGCGCTCCGGCTGGTAGGGCGTGTACGAAGTCGTCAGGTTGCGGATGGAGCAGACGTGGCCGACGATCTCATGCGTGCGGTAGACCTGGAGGCCGTCGCCGAGGAAGCCGGGCTTGGCGTCGTTGCGCCGCGAGAGCGCGAGCATGCCGTCCGCGAGCGCGGCGTACTCGAGCTCGGCGGGCAGGTCGAGCGGGCCCGCGAACTTCACGTCGTCGGCGATGTGCCGGTACATGTCGCTCAGCTGCGTCGAGCCGACGGCCTTGAACATCGCCTGGACGTCCGCCTCGCTCGCCGGGATGTAGTGGCGGGAGAGTTCGCGGGAGATTTTCGAAGGGTCGTAGGGCAGTTGGGCCATGGGCTGAAAGAAGGGTCACTTTTTTGAACCCCGGACGGTCACCCGCAATCGTCCAGCCCCCGGGGTGGGGGGTATTAGGACGGAAGCGGATGGTCATAAGCGGCGGACGGCCGGACCTTTCGCTTAAGAGCGAAATCACGCGTCTGTGAATAACTTCCGGGAGCGGATTTGCCAGGCGGGGCGACGAGGTCCTAGCGTCGGGCGATGACCCGCCAAGCCCGCGCCGATTTCGTCGCCCGAACCTTGGCGAAACTCTATCCGGAGACGCCGGTGCCGCTGGACCATACGGACGCGTTCACCTTGCTGGTCGCGGTGGTGCTTTCGGCCCAGTGCACGGACAAGAAGGTCAACGAGGTGACCCCCGCCTTGTTCGCCGTCGCCGG
>JBEBDN010000207.1:0-2553 GCA_041156945.1 Verrucomicrobiota bacterium
CGGCGGACGCCCGAAAGGGGCATGGTCCAGTCCACGCCGAGACAGGGCACGCCGGTCGCGGCCAGCGCGGCGGCCTGCGGGGACTTGCCCTTGGCGTAAAGGATGACCGGGGCGCCGGCCGGGAGCCGTTCCAGCACCGCCCGGATGTAGCGCAGGGAGAATTCCTCGTAGTCGGCCCCTTGGAGGGCGCCGGCCCAGCTGTCGAAGATCTGGATCGCGTCGGCCCCGGCGGCGAACTGCCGCGTGAGGTATTCGGCGACGGCGTCGGCGAGGATGCCGAGGATGCGGTGCATCATCTTGGGGTCCGACTTCACCAAGGCCTTGGTCTTGGGGAAATCCTCGGAGCCACCACCTTCGACGAGGTAGCAGGCCAGGGTCCACGGCGAGCCCGCGAAACCGAGCAGGGCCTTGTCGTGCCCGAGTTCGCGGCGCAGCTGCGCGAGGGCGGCGTAGACGTAGCTGAGCCGGTCGGCGGCGCCGCCGACGGCCAAACCGTCGACATCGGCCGCGCAAGCCAGGGCGCGCTCCATCGCGATGCCGCCTTCGTCGCGGAAACGGTAGCCGACGCCGAGCGCCTCGGGGATCACGAGGATGTCGCTGAAGAGGATCGCCGCGTCGAGCGCCGGGAAACGACGCAAGGGCTGCAGCGTGACCTCCACCGCGAGGTCGGGGGTGCGCACCATCGTGACGAAATCCGACTTCGCCTTGAGGGCGCGGTATTCGGGAAGGTAGCGACCGGCCTGGCGCATGATCCAGACGGGGGCGCGGCCATGGGGCTGGCGGCGCAGGGCGGCGAGGAAGCGGTCGCGGGAGTTCATCAAGACCCCTTCAGCCAATCCTGCGGTTTCAGATAATGCGAGATTAGTTCTGCCTCCGGGGTGCCGGGTTCGGGCTGGTGGGCGTAGCGCCACTGGACCCGGGGCGGCAGGGACATCAGGATGGACTCGGTCCGGCCGCCGGACTGGAGGCCGAAGATGGTCCCGCGGTCGAAGACGAGGTTGAACTCGACGTAGCGGCCGCGGCGGACCTCCTGCCACTCGACCTCCCGGGGCCCGTAAGGCATCCCGGCGCGGCGGCGGAGGATCTCGGCGTAGGCCGGGCCATAGCCGTCGCCGACCTTGCGCATGAGCGCGAACGCCCCCTCGAAGCCGCCTTCGGTGAAGTCGTCGTAGAAGATGCCGCCGACGCCCCGGGCTTCGCCGCGGTGCTTGAGCAGGAAGTAATCGTCGCACCAGGCCTTGAACTTCTCGTAGTGCGGACCGGTCGCCGCCCGGGCGGCGTGGTGCCACGAGACGGCGTCCTCCTTGAAGCCGTAGTAGGGGGTGAGGTCGAAGCCGCCGCCCATCCACCAGACCGGATCCGGCCCATCCGTGCAGAAGAAGCGGACGTTCATGTGCGAGGTGGGCGCGTACGGGTTGAGCGGGTGATGCACGACGGAGACGCCCATCGCGCGGAAGCCCCGGCCGGCGAGCTCGGGCCGGTTGTGCGTGGCGGAAGGCGGAAGCTTGCTGCCGCGCACGTCCGAGAAGGCTACCCCACCCTTCTCCATCACGGCACCGCCGGCGATCACGCGGGTCCGGCCCCCGCCGCCTTCGGCGCGCGTCCACTCGTCGCTCCGGTATTTCGCCTGACCATCGACCTCCTCGACGATCGCGCAGAGGCGATCCTGCAGCCCCAGGAGGTATTCGCGGACGACTTCGGGATTCATGACGGCCCGATTCAAGGCCCCCGCGAGCCCGGGTCAACGCAGGGCCCCCCGCCCGACCTCGATTCAATCCGGCCTAATCCCCCTCCCCCGTCCGGGCTTCAAGGTAGTCCTTGAAGGGAACCTCCGAAACCCCACCGTGGAGGCCATGTGGCAGGCCAAATTCCTGATCCTCGCCCTGCTGCTGGGCGGCGTGGCCTTGGCCATGCCTTGGCTGGCCTACCGTCGGCTCAAGTCCCTGACGCGCAAGCACGGGGGCGTGCTGCTCGTCCGCGGCATCAGCGGGGCGCAGGCGGCGCGCATCATCCTGCTGCGCGGGAAGATCGAGCAGGTCGACGTCGACGAGACGTCGCTGGCGATCACCGATTATTATTCGGCCTTCGAACCGGCGATCAAGCTGTCCCCGGAGTCCTACCATGGCCGCACCCTCTTCGACGTGGCCCGCGCCGCCCGCCTCGCCGGACATGCCCTGCAGCACCGCGACCGCCGGCTCGGCTCCCAAGCCTCCTGGGACTCGTTCATGATTCTCTGGGGCAACGGCTGGCCCTTCCTGCTGCTCGCCTTCATCTTCATGAAGGAGGGGACGCTGATGTTCGGCCTCCTGACCTTCTCCGCGATCGCGGCGATCCTCGCCGGCCTGCATGCCGCCAAGCACCGCAACATCGTCGACGCGGCCCGCCGGGGCCGCGCGGAACTCGAGGCGGCCAACCTGCTCGACGGGCACCCGCGCGAGGAGATCGACGCCGCCTTCACCGCCGCCTGCCTCGAGAACCTCGCCCTCCCCTACACCCGCACCTGGTGGGGGATGCTGGTCGGACGGTAAATCAAGCTTCAGAATCAGGGCTAGG
>JBEBDN010000208.1:0-2896 GCA_041156945.1 Verrucomicrobiota bacterium
CATGTCCTGGACCCTCTACCGCCACTACAAGGGCAACCATTACCTGCGGTTGGGCGAGGCCGCGCATTCCGAGGATCTCTCGCCGCACGTCCTCTACCGTTGCCTCTACGATAATCCCGCGGCACGCACATGGGTAAGGCCGCAGCCGATGTTCGAAGGCACGATCGAGGACGGTCGCCAGCGCTTCACGCCGGTGGCGCGGATCCGGCTCGTCCAGCCCGAGGACCTGGCGACGGTCCTCGCCTTTGGTTATGACGCTTGGGGCGACGGTAAGACGCTTGCCGATTTCATCGCCGGCTACGAGCAGAGCCGGAATCACCTGCGCGGCGCGCGCTACCTCTTGGAGACCTTGGAGGGCGTGCCCGTCGCGGGCCTGAACACGCTGCGCTTTCGTCGCGGCTTGATGGGGCTCGCCTCGGTCGCCACCGCCCCCGCGCAGCGCGGCCGCGGCTACGCCTCGCTCCTGGTGCGCGGCGTCATGGAATTGCAGCGCTTCCTCCACGGCGACCTGCGGTTCCTCCTGTTCTCGGAGGTGCCGCCGAGCGTGTACGGGCGCCATGGGTTCCGGGTCCTGCCGGCGGAGCACCAACGCTTCCTGCCCTCCGTCGCCATGGCCACGGGCGACTCGCCGCTGTCCGCCGAGGAAGCCGAGCCCTTGAGGGTTTATTTCTGAAAAGGGGTCAGGCCGTTCGCGATCTGACCTGTTAGTTTAAACGCCATTTTCAGGCCTCCAAACTAACAGCCGGCTCCACTAACGGCCTGACCCCTTGGGCGAGGCCGCCCAAATTAGTCGTCTCACATTGCTGGCCGAGCCCATCGCCAAGCGCTGCGCCAGCCAGCTGGAATGGGCCGGGCAGCGTTGCCTCACCTTAAGCGCCACGGCCAATTTCACGGCATCGCTGGCCGGGCGCCCGCCCATCTCTTCACGCGTCAGGCCTTCCGCTTGCAGGATCTCATCCAAGATCGCCTCCCAGCGGGCCCGTTCTTCGGCGATCAGTTCGGATCGTCCCTTTGCCGTCCGCAATGTCGGCCCTTGGGCTTCGCTCAAGGCCCCGCGGCGCCGGGCAGCCACTGCGCCAAACAGCTCAGCTTCGGTCGGTGGACGCTGATCGGACATCAAGGTCAGTCGCAGGCGACTCTCGTAAGCGAGCCATCCTTCCGGCGAGTCCTTTAGTCCGTGCAGCGTCTCTAGCCCGACCCCCAAAGCAAGCAAACCCCGGTAGGCCGGCTGGCGAAGCGACCGGTAACTGGTCCAAGGATACTCCGCCAGTCGCTCCAGTGAAGTCATCCCGGCCCGCACCGGGTTGAGGTGCACATAGTCCATGCGCGCCGCGGCCAGCGGGCCGGCGGGGCAGTGGTCCGCCCGGTATCTCGACTGGAAGACATGTCCGATGGAGCCTCGGAAGGCTTTGTGCTTATTGGCGAAGTCGGATTGCAAGGCGTGCATGCCCACGTCCAGGTTGCCGCGTGGCGTCGACAGGAGCAGGTGGAAATGGTTGGTCATGATCGCGTAGGCGAACAACTCCCAACCATGGAGTTCGACGGTCCTGAAAAGTGCTTCGAGGAAAAGCCCCTTGGCCGCGTCGTTGGCGAAGATCGCCGTGCCGAGTTCGGCCCGGTTATAGACGTGATAGACGCCTTGGTTGGAAAGATGGCGGCGACGCCGGGCCATCATTGGTTCGTCGGGTAAATCTCGTCGCAAGGCTAATGCGAAGATACCCCGCGGGTTAATACTCAGCCAAAGGGGTCAGGCCGTTCGTGGGTGGGAGTGTTAGTTTAGAGGCCAGAAAGTGACCTTTAAACTAACAGGCACTTGGGCGAACGGCCTGACCCCTTTTCAGCGGAAAGACCTCAGGCGCCAGGCGGCGTCGGCCTCGCGGTCGGTGCGGAACTCGATCACGCGCACGCCCTTGCCGCGACGCTCAAGGTGGCGGGCGAGTCCGGCCCAAGTCTCCGCGAGGTCGTGGCGCACGCCGTGCGCGGCGCAGAGCTTGCCGAGGTCGGCCGCCTGCGGGGTGCCCCAGAGCTGCTCGAAGTGCCTGGTCTCCTGCGCGACGGGGAGGTGGTTGAAGATGCCCCCGCCTTGGTTGTTGATGACGAGGACGGTGAGGTCGCCGGCATGGCCATAGGCGGAGAGCAGCGCGTTGCTGTCGTGCAGGAAGGTGAGGTCGCCGCAGAGGAGTACGGTGCGCCGCCCATCGAGCGAGGCGCCGAGCGCGGTGGACACGGTGCCGTCGATGCCGTTGGCGCCGCGGTTGGTCAGGACCTCCGGGCCGGGCCCGGCGGGGTGGTAGAACCACTCGAGGTCGCGGATGGGCATGCTGCTCCCGACGAAGAGGCGGTCGTCCGGACCGAGGGCGGTCTCGAGCTGAGCGATGACGCGGCCTTCGAACGGCCAGTCGACCGCCACGACCTTCTCCAACCGTCGTCCGGCGGTGGCCTGGGCTTTCTGCCAGCGGCGGAGCGCGGCGTTGGCCGGGCTGGCAGGCACCTCGCCCCCCGGCGTGAGCGCCCCATCCAAGCGCGTCCAGCGGCCGTGCGTCGCGTCCGTGTTCTCGCCCGGCCGTCCGACCAGCAGCATCAGCGGATCCGCTTGGCGGAGCCATCCGCGCAGCGCCTTGCTCGTCGGCAAAGGTCCCACCGCCACGACCGCCTCGGGCGCCAGCGCCTTCGCGGTCTTTTCGTCGCGCAGGATGAGGTCGTAGGCCGTGATCAACCGACCCGTCCCGGACAGGTCACCGCGGAGGGTGCCGGCACCGTCGGCTAGTATCGGCCAGCCGGTCAGTTGGGAGAGCTCCTGCAGGGCCCGGGCGCTCTCGTGGCGGTCGGCGAAGGCATGCGGACCCACGACGATCGCGCCCCGCTCGGTGCGGGGGAGGAGGCCGGCCACCACGGC
>JBEBDN010000209.1:0-8388 GCA_041156945.1 Verrucomicrobiota bacterium
GGGGGCGGGCTCGGCGGCGACCGCCTCCCGGGCCGCGGAACGCTCCCACTTCTCGGACTCGGGCACGAAGAGGCGGATGAGCAGGGTCAGGAGGGCGGGCGAGGCGCCGATCAGGAAATGCACGCGCCAGGAGGCGGCGTCGGCCGGATAGGCCATCGCCATGCACCCGACCAGCACCATGCCGAGGTTGGCGGCCATGCCGATGGCGGCGGCCATCTTCGAGCGGTGCCGTTCGGGCCAGGCCTCCATCACGAGGGCGACGCCGAGCGCCCACTCGCCGCCCATGCCGAGGGCCGAAAGGAAGCGCGCCCCGGCGAGGTGGAGCGGGTCGGTGGCGAAGTAGCAGACCCCGCTGAAGACCGAATAGAAGAGGATGCTGAGCGACATCGCCTTCACGCGGCCGATGCGGTCGCCCAACCAGCCGAAGGCGGCCCCGCCGAACGCCGCGCCGACGAGGAAGGCGCAGGTGATGATCCCCATCCAGCCGCCGACCCAGGCGTTGATGGCCTTGGCGCCCTCGGCCGCGACCACGGCGGGCACCATGCTCTTCAGGGCGGGCCCGGCGAGCGTGGGAAAGAGTGCCTGCTCGTAGCCATCCATCATCCAGCCGAGGAAGCCCGCGAGGAGCGTCATCTGCATGCCCTTCGTGATCGCTGCGCTCGTGTCCTTGGGGTCGGCCATGGGGTGACGGACATCAGAAGGAGATATCCGTCGGCTTCAAGGTGGGATTTAAGCCTACGCGCCGGCCTCGCCGATGAGCAACCGCCGGAACGATTGGGCGGCGGGCGAAAGTTCCTGCCCCCGCCGCTGGAGCAGCGCCACCGTTCGACGGATCGGCTCGCCGCCGAGGCGCACGACCGCGCAACCCGCGGCGCCCTCCCGGGTCGCGAGTTCCGGCAGGAGCGCCACCCCCAAGTCAGCCGCCACCAAGGAACGGATCGTCTCAAGCTCGCCGCTCTCGCAGGCGGTCCGCGGCTCGAAACCGGCCGCGCGGCAGGCCGCTTGGGCGACGTCGCGGGCCCGCCCCTTGTAGAAGACGAAGGATTCCGGAGCGAGGCTGGCCAACTTGGGCAAGCGCCGGCGGGCCAGCCCGTGCTTCCGGGGCACGAGCAGCACGAAGGACTCGTCCAGCAACGGCGTGACCTGGAAGGCGTCGCCGGGTGCGGGCAGTTGGACGACGCCGAGCTCGATCCGCCCGGCCTCCACCGCCTGGGCGACGCCCTCGGACGTGCCCTCATGCAGGGCGAGTTCGACGCGCGGATGCAGGCGACGGAAGGCCGCGACCGCGGCGGGCAGCAGGCAGGCGCTCACCGACGGGATGGCGCCCACCGCCAACCGCCCACCCTTCATGGCGACCTGGTCGCCGACCGCCCTCCGCGCCGCCAAGGCCTGCGCGAGCAGCGCCTCGGCGTGCGTCCGCAGGGTTTCGCCGGCGGGCGTCAGGGTCGTCTCGCGCCGGCCGCGGTTGAAGAGGCGGGCCCCCAGTTCGGCCTCGAGCTTGCGGATCTGCTCGCTCAGCGCGGCCTGGGCCAGGTTGAGCCGGGCCGCGGCGCGCGTGAAGCTGCGGTGGCGGGCGGCGGCGAGGAAGTATTCCAGCTGGTACAGTTCCATCGGTATTTCCGTTCTAATTTGCTGGAAACTAATGTTTTTCAAGCCGCAAGAAACCTGCTAAAGTCATCCTGCATGACGCCGCTCATCGACCGCCCCGAGGACCTCACCCCGACCACCCCGTGGTCCGCGACGAAGTGGGCCTGGACCGCGGAGGAGGCGCTGGTCGACCACCGGACCAAGGCCCGCCTGTGCTCCGCCGTGCTGCTGCCGTTCAAGGACGGCCAGCCGGACTGGGCGGGTTTCGTCGCCGAGATCCGCTGGCAGCTGGCCGCCGCCGAGCATTACGGCGTCGAGCTCGTGCCCGTGCTCAACGCCGACACCGGCTACATCTTCGACCTCGACGACCGGATGTACGCCGAGGTGCTCCGCCGGTTCCGCGCGGCGTTCCCGACGCTGAAGTTCATCGCCGGCATCACCGCCCGGGGCGCGCAGGACGACACCGCCTTCAAGGCCGAGCGCTACCGCGGGCTGCTGGACATCGTCCAGGCCCACGACCACTGCGAGGTGATGATCATGACGTCGAGGTGGCTGAACACGCTCGACCCCGAGCGGCGCCGCGACGGCTATTACCAGATCGCCGAATGGCTCGTCCGTCCGGGCATCGTCCACGCCCTCGAGCCCGCCTTCGTCCCCTGGGCGACGCCCTACGAGCCGTGGCTCCTGCACCAGCTGGCCATCCACCCGAAGTTCGTCGGCGGCAAGGTCAGCACGCTCGACGAACCCCACTTCCTCTACTGGGCCGCGATGTGCAAGGACCTGCGGCTCGACTTCGCCCCGCACAGCGGCGACGACTACGGGATCGCGACGGCGATCAAGACCGGCCTGCCGCTGCTGATCGGCGCGGCCAGCAGCGCCGCCCCGCAGATCTGCGCGGCGAAGGACATGTGGCTCGAGGACGGCGCGCCCGGGAAGAAGTTCCCGACGGGCACGGGCCGCTTCGACACCCGCGTCTACAAGCTCTTCGAGGCCTTCCAGTCCCTCGAGGACCAGGTCTTCCGCCTCGACGCCAAGGGCAGCGCGGCCGCCTACAAGCACAGCACGGCCCACCTCCTCCACCAGCTCGGCGTCATCGCCTCGCCCGAACCGCACCCCGCCTGCCGCGACGTGCGCGGCCCCGACGAGGCCGCCCGCATGACCGAGGCGATGGTCCGCACCCGCCGGATCTCGGAGCGCCTCGACATCCCCCGCTGAACCTCGCCATGTCCACCCCCTTCAAGCTCACCCGCTTCGCGTCGCTCAAGACCGTCGCCGATTTCCGGGCCCACTGCGCCGCGCTCGGCGTCGACCTGCCCCTCGAGGACGCCATCGAGGCCGGCGCCGGCAACCCCCTCTCGCAGCCGATCGCGCGCACGAAGGTGAACGGCAAGACCATCGGCAACCGCATCGCCATCCACCCGATGGAGGGCTGGGACGGCACGACCACCGGCGGCACCTCCGAGGAGATGAAGCGGCGCTGGCAGCGCTTCGGCGCGA
This sequence comes from Verrucomicrobiota bacterium, assembly GCA_041156945.1. Classification (GTDB taxonomy): domain Bacteria; phylum Verrucomicrobiota; class Verrucomicrobiia; order Opitutales; family UBA953; genus UBA953. Next base: position 3,085 of record JBEBDN010000209.1, read on the forward strand.
GCGGCGCCAAATTGATCTGCGGTGCCGAGGCCATGGCCGTCCGCGCCGACGGCCGGGCGAACATGAACCAGCTCATCATCAACGAGGCGAACCAGGCGGGGATCGCGGAACTGGTGCAGATCCTCAAGGCCGAGCACCTCGCCCGCTGGGGCTCCGTCGATGACCTCGTCATCGGCTTCCAGCTCACGCACTCCGGCCGTTTCTGCCGTCCGCATGACAAGAAGCGCTGGGAATCGCGCGTGGCCTACCGCCACCCGATCCTGGACCGGAAGTTCAACGTCACCTCCGACGAACAGGTGCTGACCGACGCCGACGTCGAGGAGCTCATCCGCTGCTACGTCCGGGCCGCGCGCGTGGCCCGAGACTGCGGAGCCGACTTCGTGGACCTCAAGCACTGCCACGGCTACCTGCTGCACGAGTTCCTGGGCGCCCACACGCGCCCGGGCAAGTTCGGCGGCTCCTTCGAAAACCGCACCCGCATCCTGCGCGACATCATCGCCGGAATCCGGGCCGACGGCAATGCGATCGATATCGGCGTGCGCCTGAGCCTCTTCGACATGGTGCCGTTCCGGCCCGACCCGGCCCTCAGCCAGCCCGGCAAGCTCGGACCTGGCATCCCGGAGGACTACTCCGCCTGCCTGCCCTACCGCTACGCCTTCGGCGTGAATCCGGCCAAGCCGACCGAGATCGAACTCACCGAGACTTTCGCCTTCGTGAAACTGCTCGGCGAACTCGGCGTCAAGATCCTCAACACCACGGCCGGCTCCCCCTACTACAACCCCCACATCCAGCGCCCCGCGGCCTACCCGCCCAGCGACGGCTACCAGCCCGCGCACGACCCGCTCATCGACGTCGCCCGGCAGGTGCGCGTCGTCCGCGAGGTCCGCGCGCAGGCCCCGGCCGGCATGATCGTGGTGAGCTCCGGCCTGAGCTACGTCCAGGAATACCTCCCGCACCTCGCCCAGCACATCCTGCGCACCGGCGGCAGCGACGCCATCGGGGTCGGCCGGGCCGTCCTGAGCTACCCGGCGATGCTCGCGGACGCCGCGAAGAACGGGGCCCTGGAGACCAAGTTCATCTGCCGCACCTTCAGCGACTGCACCACCGCGCCGCGCAACGGACTGATCTCGGGCTGCTACCCGCTGGACAAGTACTACACCGCCAAGCCCGAGTTCCAGCAGCTGAAGGACATCAAGAAGAGCGTGGGCGCCTGATCACGGCCCGAAGATCTCCCGGAGCCGGCGACGGCTTTCGGCGGCCAGCAGCCGATCCGAGACCGCGATCGCCCGTTGCATCCCCGAAGCGTCGAGCCGATCCAGCCAAGGCCCCTTGCACCGTCCGGCCCGCGCCCGCCCCTCGTCCGATTCGTCGAGGAGGCTGACCGCCACCAGGTAGCCGGCCGCTTCGGCCGGGTCGCCGCCGTCCGCCACCAAGCGGTCGATCACGAGGTAGGCGGCCTCGGTCATCCCGAGGTCCCAGGCTTGGCGCGCGCAAACCAGCGAGGCCGCGCGATCACGGGGGGTGCCTTGCCCCTGCTGGTGGGCGATGGCGAGGTTGATCCAGCCCTCCTTGGAGCCCCTCTCCGCGGCCTGGCGAAAATAGCGGACGGCCTGGCCATCATCCTGGGGCAACAGGTCGCCCTCGGCGGAAATGACCCCCAGCCGGAGGAGCGCAGCCGGGCAACCCCGCTCCGCGGCCTGCCGGAAACACCGCAGTGCCTCGGCGGCATCCTTGGGGCGACCCATGCCCGTTTCCGCCAAGATGCCCAGATTCACCAGACCCATCGGCTCGCCGGCCTTCCAGGCGGCCTGGAAAAGGGCGATCGCCTTGGGGTAATCCGGCTCCGCGAACTCCCCCGAGACGAGCATCTCACCCAGCGTGTTCAGGGCGCGGCCATGGCCTTGCTCGGCCGCGCGGGTCAACCAGCGCCGACCCTCCGCGGCATCGGCCGGCCCGAAGGTGCCGAGCAGATGAACCATCCCACGATGGAATTGCGCCGCGGCCTCGCCCGCCGCGGCCCGGGCCATGAGCGCCGGCCAAGCGACCTCGCGCGCCTGCGCCCACTGGGCTTCCGGCGTCGTCGGCTCGCCGCCGCCGGCGGCGGGACGCGCGGTGGCGGCGACCGCCGGGACGGGGACGGTCGCCGCGGCGGGCGCCACCGCCCGCTCCGCGACGAGGACGATGAGGGCGGCGAGACCGAGACCGGAAAGCAGGGCGAGCAGGAGGCGCATCCCAACACGATACCATGTCGGCGCGGAACGCACAAGGGACCCGGACCAACTATTTAAATTTTATTAAAATTCATCCGCCGGGCCCTTGACAGGCGGCGTCAGCGGCGGCGCAGGCGCACCACGAGCCGGGCGGGCACCGGCGCGTCCGGACCGGGATTGGGCAGCAGGACGAAGTCGTCGGCGGCGACCACGTGGGCCGGACCGGCGACGACCTCCCAGCCGGCGGCATGGCGCGGCAGGAAGGCGACCAAGGGGCGGCCGCCCCGCTGGGAGCCATTGGTGTCGACCGGGACAAACGTCCGCGGTCCGGCGGTCGGCGCGATGACCCACTCGACCTCTCCGGAAGGCAGGGTCGTCAGGGTCTCGGTCCAGCGCAGCGGACCGGGCGCCAGCCGCGCATCCCAGTGGGGATCGCCGTAGAGGATGGTCATGTCGCGGTCGAACTCCAGCCCGCGGCGGTCGCCGGCGGGGGCGCGACCGGCCGCGACCTCCTGGAGACGCCACCGCAAGGCGTGGTGGTTGGCCAACCAGGCCTGGCTGAGGTTGAAGCGCCCGGGTTGCTCCAGGAAGTAATCGAGGACACCCCACCCGGCGTAGCCGAACCATGTCGGCTGGACGTAGCCGACCATCTGGCGGACACCCCCCGAGGCCATCCACGACAGGGCCATGCAATCGCCGCCGGGGACGTTGCCCATGAGGCAATTGCCGATGGGCAGGTAGACCTTCGGATTGGCGGAGGCAAGGCGATGGATGGTGCCATCGAGGGCCTTGCCGACGACCACGCCGTCCTGGTGGCCAAAGGTGCCGTTGCGGTAGCGGTAACCCGGCTGCCAATCATGCTCGGTCGCATGGCCGGAAGTGATGAAGAGGTCGGTGCGGCCCTCGTTGAGTTTCGCGACGATGGACGCGGTGGAGTCCTTCGCGCCGGGGACCTCCCGGGGGGCTCCGCCCGCGGGCTTCTCCCAGCTTTCGCCGGCCTTGAACTCGGAGAACCAATACCCCTGCTCGACGCACTCCATCGCGAAGGACGTGCCGGCGCCGACGGTGCGGATGACCAAGGGTTGGCCGGGATCGGCGAGCTTCAGCGCCTGCCCCGCATCCAGCCCCGTGACGACGCCCCAACGGAAATCTTCAAAGGGGTCGGCGTCGTTCTCGCTCGCCAACCGATGCATGACGACCGCGGCCTTGGGCCCGAGTTCCGCAGGGCGGGCCACCCACGTCACGAAGCGGGGTTGTCGCCGACGCAGCTCCTCGTGGAGTTCCGCCGGGGAAGACCGGAAGACCAGCACCTCGGCGGCATGGGCGGATTCGAGCCGGGCCACGACCTTGGCCCAACCTTCCTCGTAACGGGTCGCGGCGGAGACGAGGACCACGGACTCGGCGGCGGCGAGGGTCCCCGTGAAGGCGAGGACGGCCAGGCAGGACAGGCGAAGCATGGTCAGGGCTTCTCGAAGATGAGCAGGTGCTGCCAGGGGAGGTCGGGCTTGTTGACCACGAAGCGGAAACCCGCCGCCTCGAACTCCTTGCGGACCTGCGCCTCCGACATCTTATGGTGGGGCTTGATGGGGACCTTCGGATCCTCCGCGCGATACTCGAGCAGGTAGATACGGCCCTTGGGCTTCAGGGCCAAACGGAGGGAGGCGAGCATCTCGACCGGGTGGTCGAACTCGTGGTAGGCGTCGACCATCAGGGCCGCGTCGAGGCTGGCGGCCGGCAGCTTGACGTCGTCGATGGCCCCGAGGTGCGGCTGCACGTTCGGGATCTTGAGGCGGGCCGACTCCTTCTTCAGGAACTCCAACATCTCGGGTTGGATGTCGACGGCCACGACCTTGCCGCGCGGAATCTTCGGCGCGATCCGGAAGGAATAGTACCCCGACCCCGCCCCGATGTCGGCCAGCACCGCATCCGGCGCCAGCTCGAGCAGGGCGATGGCCTTGGAGGGGGCCTCTTCCTTCTCGCGGTCGTCGCGCTCCAACCAACCGATCCCGGGATGCCCCATCACGTGCGAAATCTCCCGGCCCATCCAGGTCTTGCCGATGCCATCCGGCGAAGGGGTGCAGACGCCGTAGGCCGGCTTCGCCGGCGCCACCGGGGCTGCGGGGACCGCCGGCGCGCCCGGAGCCGAAGCCACCGCGGTCGACCGGCTCCAGCAATGAAGACCGATGGTCGCCAGCAGCAAAAGGGTGGCGGTGAGCGCGGGGCGGCGGCGGAGCATGCCCTTGTTCCTAGGCCCGCCGGCGCAAAGCGCAAGTCCGCCCGTGCCCGACGCTTGACCCGACGGCCCACGGACGGCACCCCTCCCCTACCCATGCGTTGCGCGACCGAATGGACCTTGATCGACACGGAGACCACGGGCCTGTTCGCGCCCATCCACGTCGTCGAAGTCGCCGCGGTCCGGATGCGCGGCTGGGAACCGACGGGCGAGACGTTCCAGGCCTTCCTCGACCACGACATCGAGATTCCGCGCGTGGCCGAGGACATCCATGGCTATGACCGCGCTTTCCTCCGTCGGCACGGCGCCGACCCGCGGGAAGTCCATCGGGCGTTCCGAGGCTTCCTCGGCGAACGCCCGATCTGCGCGCACAACTTGAGCTACGACCTCGATCGCTGCCTGCTACCCGAATGGACGCGCCTCCGCGTCGGCACGACCCATGCGCGCGGCTTCTGCACGGTCAAGCTGGCCCGCCGGGCGCTGCCCGAACTGAAATTCCACGGGATGGGTCTGCTGACGAAGAAATATGGGCTCACGCGCGTGAAGGCCCACGCCGCCTTGGCGGACGCGCAGGCGACGGCCCAACTCGTCTCCCAGGTGCTCGCGCCGCGGCTGCGCGGGACGGACTTCGAGGAGTTCGCGGCGGTGGTGCGGCTCTCGGAGATGGACCGCCGGCGAGCCGCGAAGGCCTTGGGCCTCGGTCCATGAAAAAGGCCGACCTTGCGGTCGGCCTCGACGGAGCAGTCCGGCGGCTTACTTCTTGGCGGGCTCGGCCTTCTCGACCGGGTTGCACTTCTCGCAGACCTTGGACTCCTTCGCCGCCTTGACGCAGCAAGGATGGTTGCATTTCTCGCCCTTCTT
>JBEBDN010000210.1:0-5241 GCA_041156945.1 Verrucomicrobiota bacterium
TCGACCAGGATGCACGCCATCCCCGCCGCGTCGGCGGCTTCCTTGCCGCGCGGGCTGTCCTCGAGGACGACGCAGTCGGCCGGGTCCACGCCGATGCGCGCCGCGGCGGCGAGGAAGAGGTCCGGGTGAGGCTTGGAGCGCGCCGCGTCCTCGGCCGTGATGATGGCGTCGAAGAGGTGCGCGACGTCGATCCGGTTGAGGGTCGTGTGCACGTGGGCCTTGCGCCCGGCGGAGGCGACGGCGGTCTTGTGGCCGAGCCCGCGGACGTGGTGCACGATGTTCACGACCTCGGGCCGGGCGGTGACGTCCTTCTCGAGGTGCTCCTCCAGGAAGGCATGCCCGTCGGCGAGCAGCCGGTCGACGTCGAGGTCGAAGCCGTAGTCGGCCTTGAGGCGCTTGCACGTGTCGACCGCGGACATCCCGCCCATGGAGCAGAACAGCGGCCAGGGGAAGTCGAAGGGGCGGCCGAGCTGCTGGCTGATGATGTGGGTCCAGCTGCGGTGGTGGATCCACATCGACGCGGCCAGGGTGCCGTCGCAGTCGAAGATCCAGCCGCGCCGCGAAAGCAGGGCGGGGTCGAAGGGATGCATGCGGGACATGGCGATCAGCGCATGCCCGGGAAGCCGCCGCCGGGGAAGCCGCCGCGGCCGCCGCCCATCTGGCCCATGCGGCGCATCAGTTCCTTGCCCTTGCCGCCCTTCATCATGCGCATCATCTCGCGCATCTGGGAGAACTGCTTGATCAGCGCGTTGACGTCGCTGACCTGGGTGCCCGAGCCCTTGGCGATGCGCAGGCGGCGGGAGCCGTTCAGGATGTCGGGGTTGCGGCGTTCCTTCCGGGTCATGGAGAGCACGATGGCCTCGGTCTTCCCGAGCATCTTCTCCTCCTTGGCGCCGACCTGCACGTTGCCCATGCCCGGCATCATCTTCATGATGTCGCCGAGGGGCCCCATCTTCTTCATCTGCTGCATCTGCGCGAGGAAGTCCTCGAGGTCGAAGTCCGCCTTGCGCATCTTCTCGGCGAGGCGTTCGGCCTCCTTCTGGTCGACGACCTCCTGGGCCTTTTCGACGAGGGAGACGACGTCGCCCATGCCCAGGATGCGCTGGGCCATGCGGTCGGGATGGAAGGTGTCGAAATCGCCCGACTTCTCGCCCGTGCCCATGAAGCGGATCGGCACTCCGGTGACGGACTTCATCGACAGGGCCGCGCCCCCGCGGGCGTCGCCGTCGAGCTTGGTCAGGATGATGCCGGTGAGCGGCGTGGATTCGTGGAACTTGCTGGCCACGTCGACGGCCTGCTGGCCGAGGGCGGCGTCGGCGACGAGGAAGACCTCGTGCGGCTGGAAGGCTTCGCGCACGCGGCGGACTTCCTCCATGAGCTCGCCGTCGACCTGCAGGCGGCCGGCGGTGTCGACGATGACGAGGTCGGCGGCGGCGGCCTCGGCTTCCTTGACGAGGCGGCCGACCATGGCGGCCACGTCGGTGGCGGCGCGGTCCGCCCGGAAGTCGAAGCCTTCGTTCTTCGCGAGCGTCTCCAGCTGGTCGATGGCGGCCGGGCGGCGCAGGTCGGCCGCGACGAGGGAGGGCTTGCGGAGGCCTTCCTTCTTCACGAGGTGCTTGGCGAGCTTGGCGGCGCTCGTGGTCTTGCCGGAGCCCTGGAGGCCGACGAGCAGGACGCGCAGCGGGCGGCGTGGGTCGATCGGGCGGTCGCCTTCGCCGAGGAGCTTCGTGAGTTCGTCGGAGACGACCTTTACGGCCATCTGCCCGGGGTTCACGGAGTCGACGACGGCCGTGCCGAGGCAGGCCGCCTTCACCCGCTCGGTGAAGTCCTTGGCGACCTTGAAATTGACGTCCGCGGACATCAGCGCCGAGCGCACCTCGACGAGGGCGGGGGCGATGTTGTCCTCGGTCAGCTTGGACAGGCCGCGGAGGTCGCGGAGCGCCTTGGTGAGTTTCTCGGTGAGGTTGGCGAACACGGGAGGGGAAGGAGAACCAAGGTGGGCCGGAAAGGCAAGAGGGACAGGGGAGGACGGTTGCCGGCGGGCGCGGCCGGGCGGGGGAAAACCGCTTGCCACGGGGCCGCTTTGGCTGCTTCGGCGGTCTTGCCCCCGCCGCGGGCGGGGTTATCCTGCCACGACCCCACCCCATGCGTCTCTCCCGCCTTTTGCCCCTAGTCTGCGCGCTGACGGCTTTCGCCGCGGATCGCTTGGTGCTCCCGCTCTGGAAGGGCGATGCCCCCGAGGGGGACGGCAAGTTCTCCTCCGCCGCCAAGGCGCGGCTCACCGTGCACCTGGCCGAAAAGCCCAACGGTGCGGCGGTGGTCATCTGTCCAGGGGGCGGCTACGGTGGTCTGGTGGTCGGCGGGGAAGGTCACGGCATCGCCGACTGGCTCAACCAAAGGGGCATCACCGGCCTGGTCCTCGAGTATCGATTGCCCGCGGGCCGGCCCTTCGTCCCGTTGCTGGACGCGCAGGAGGCGATCAAGACCGCGCGCGCCCGCGCCGCCGAATGGGAGATCGACCCCAAGAAGGTCGGCATCATCGGCTTCTCCGCCGGTGGCCACCTTGCTTCGACCGCGGCGACGCATTTCGCTCCCGCGACCCGGCCGGATTTCGCGATCCTGGTCTACCCGGTCGTGACGATGGGCGTCGGCACCCACGGCGGCTCGAAAAGGAACCTGCTCGGGCCGAGCCCGACCGAGGAATTGGCCAACCTCTTCTCGAACGAGAAGCAGGTGACCAAGGATACGCCGCCCACCTTCCTCGCCCACGCCTTGGACGACAAGCCGGTCCCGATCGAGAACAGCCGCCTCTTCCATCGGGCCTGCCAGGCCAAGGGCGTGCCGTCGAAATTGCTCGAGCTGCCGAATGGCGGCCATGGTCTGAATGGGTACAAAGGCCCCTCCTGGGATGCCTGGCAGCAGCAGTCGCTGGAGTGGCTGCGCGAACTGAAATTCATCCCGTAGCCACGCAACCAAAACCTCCCCGCGTTGACTCACTGACTATCCCCATGCGATTCCCCCTCCTTTTCGGCGCCGGTTGCGCGTCCCTGCTGTCGGCCGTGGCCGCCGACGCCCCCAAGGCCGGCGCCCCGCCCGCCGAGCCGACCTACCTGACGCCGGAGACCGCCGGCCCCGATTTCCTCCTGCAGGGTGAGTACGGCGGTGACAAGCTCGGGGCCGACGTCATCGCGCTCGGCAAGGACACTTTCCGCCTGGTCCTGCACAAGGGCGGCCTACCCGGCGCGGGTTGGGATGGCTCCGCCAAGACCGAGGTCGAAGGCAAGCGCAGCGGCGACGGCGTCAGCTTCGCCGGCGCGATCAAGGCCGAGCTCAAGGACGGGGTCATCGCCGGGCAGAACGCCGCCGGCGAAGGCTTCGTCCTGAAACGCATCGTGCGCCATAGCCCGACCGAGGGCGCCCCGCCGCCGGCCGGGGCGGTCATCCTGTTCGACGGCTCCCATGCCGACGCCTGGAAAGGCGGGCACATGGACGAGCGCAAGCTCCTCGCCGCGGGCACGACCTCGACGCAGGCTTTCCGGGACTTCACGCTGCACCTCGAATTCCTCCTCCCGTTCAAGCCCCTCGGTCGCGGCCAAGGCCGCGGCAACAGCGGAGTCTACGTGCAGAACCGCTACGAGGTCCAGGTGCTCGATAGCTTCGGCCTCGCGGGCGTCGATAACGAGTGCGGTGGGGTCTACAAGAACAGCGCCCCGAAGGTGAACATGTGCTACCCGCCCCTCCAGTGGCAGACCTATGACATGGAATTCACGGCGGCGAAGTTCGACGCGGCCGGCAAGAAGACCGCCAACGCCGTCCTGACCGTGAAGCACAACGGCGTGGTCGTGCAGGATCGCCTCGAGCTCAAGGGCGCGACCCCGGGCGGCGGCTTCAAGACCGAGGTACCCGAGCCCGGCCCCTTCCAGCTCCAGGGCCACGGCAACCCGGTCTTCTACCGCAACATCTGGGTGCTCGAGCGGAAGTAAGCCCCCTCGCTGTCCGACAAAAAAGCCCCGCGATGCGGGGCTTTTGTTTTGATGGTCGTCCCGACGCTTACTTGGCGTCGAGGTCGGTGACGGTCAGGTTCTTGATCCAGCAGGGGTCGCCGTGCTCCGTGATCATCAGCTTGCCCTTGCCGGGCGCGAAGCCGACCTTCTTGGCGAACTTGCTCTTGGCGAGGGCGGCCTTCCACGCGTCGGACTTGGTGTCGACGGCGGCGCAGGGCTTGCCGTTGAGGAAGTGCTCGATTTTGCCGTCCTTCACGACGACGCGGCTATGGTTCCATTCGCCGATCGGCTTGAGGGCCTTGTCCTTGGCGGAGTCGATGAGGTCGTAGACGCTGCCGGAATTGTGCGAGCCGCCGCGCTTGCCGTCGGGGTGCTTGTCGTCGTCGATCATCTGGTACTCGATGCCGAGCCACTCGCCCTTGCCCTTGGCGTCCTTGAGGTTGGCGACCCAGTACTTGATGCCGTTGTTGCCGGCGTCGGCGAGCTTCCAGTCCCACTCGAGCTCGAAGTTGGCGTATTCCTTCTTGGAGATGAGGAAGCCGGTGCCCTTGCCCGGGGTGAGGCGGATGACGCCGCCGTCCTCGGTCGTCCAGCCGGCGCCCGGCTTGCCGCCGTTGGCATCGGTGAAGTCTTCGAGGCTGAGTTTCTCGGGGGCGGCCGCGAGGAGGCTGCCGGAGACCAGGAGGGAGAGCAGGAGGGCTTTCATGGGGAGGCCGTTAACTTGGGGCAAAGCCCCCCGGCCTTAAAGCCTCTTTTGCTTCGTCCGCCCGCCCAGCCGGACCCGTTTGCCGTCGTAGCAGAGCCGGACCCTCGGGTAGGTGCGGCGCAACCGGCGGGTGTAGGTCTCGTAGTCGATCTGGTAGGTCATGTGCGTGATCAGCGCGCGCTTGGCCCTTAGGGCCACCGCGGCCTCGCAGGCCTCGTCGATCGACAGGTGCGTCGGGTGGAAGTTCGGGCGCAGCCCGTCGATCACCGCCAGGTCCACGTCGGCCCCGAGCGCCAAGGCCTCCGGGGTGACCTGCTTGCAGTCGGTGTAGTAGGCGAAGCGCGCGCCGGTCGACGGCTCCTCGAAGACCAGGCCGAGGGTCGACTCGTTGCCGTGGGGCAGGATCGTCGACCGGACGATCCCGCCGCCGGGGAGGATGAGTTCGCTCGGCATCAGGTCGATGTCCAGGGCGACGTACCCGGAGGCCGCGGGGGCGCCGATGGCGTAGGGGAAGATGGCTTCGATGCGCCG
>JBEBDN010000211.1:0-7377 GCA_041156945.1 Verrucomicrobiota bacterium
CCAACCCCGATCGTTCACCCCAGCTTCGTCTTGATCGCGGCGAGCATCTGCGCCGGGGCGAGCCCGTGCGCGGCGCGGAGCGTCTTCACGTCGGTGGCGTGGCCGACGAAGCGGTCGGGCCAGCCGAAGCGGAGGACGGGCGTCCGGACGCCGTGTTCGGCGAGGACCTCGAGGGCGCCGGTGCCGAAGCCGCCGGTGACGGCGCCGTCCTCGAAGGTGACGATGAGCCGGGCGGCCTTGGCCTGGGCGACGAGCAACGTTTCGTCGAGGGGCTTGGCGAAGCGCGCGTTGACCACGCCGACGGACAGGCCCGTCTCCGCGGCGAGCTGGTCGGCCAGGGCGCGGGCCTCCGCCACCATCGGGCCGAGCGCCCAGAGCTGGACGTCGACGCCGGGGCGCAGGACCTCGGCCCGACCGAGCGGGAGCAGGGCCGGCTGCGCCTTGATCGGCTGGCCGGCGGCGGCGCCGCGCGGGTAGCGGAGGAACATCGGGGCGCCCGACTTGAGCGCGGTGTGGAGCATGTCCGCGAACTCGTCCTCGTCCTTCGGCTGCATCAGCGTCAGGTTCGGCACGCAGCGCAGGTAGGCGATGTCGAAGAGCCCGTGGTGCGTCGGCCCGTCGCTGGGCGAGACGCCGGCGCGGTCCATGCAGAAGGTCACCGGCAGGCGCTGCAGGCACACGTCATGGATGACCATGTCGTAGGCGCGCTGCAGGAAGGTCGAGTAGATCGCGCAGACCGGGCGGAGGTCGCGCGCGGCGAGGCCGGCGGCGAAGAGCGCGGCGTGCTCCTCGGCGATGCCGACGTCGTGGTACTGGGCGGGCAGCGCCTGCTTCAGCTGGTTGAGGCCGGTGCCGGAAGGCATCGCGGCGGTGATGCCGACGACCTTGGGGTCGGCCTGGGCCTCGCGCAGCAACAGGGCGCCGAAGACATCCTGCCAGGCCTTGGGCGCGCCGGGGGCGCCCGAGGCGAGGGAATCGCCGGTCTCCGGGTCGAACGCGCCCGTGCCGTGGAACTTCTCGGGATTGCGGAGGGCGGCGCCGAGGCCGCGGCCCTTCTCCGTGCGCACGTGCAGGATGACCGGTCCGGTGGCCTCGCGGCAGAACGTGAGGTACTTCTCGAGGGTCGGCAGGTCGTGCCCGTCGATGGGCCCGAGGTAGCGCACGCCGTACTGCTCGAACAGGGACGATTGGTGGGTGAACCAGTTCTTCACGTGCCGCTTGAAGCTGCGGCCGAAATCGAGGACCTTGGTGCCGAGGCGCGTGCGGCCGAGCAGCCGCTTGAGCCCCTGCTGCGAGCGGTTGTAGGGCCGCGTGACGATCAGGCGGCTGAGGATGTCGGCGACCGCGCCGACGTTGCGGTCGATCGACCACTCGTTGTCGTTCAGCACGATCACGAGGCGTCGGGTCGACTTCGCGGCGTTGTTGAGGGCCTCCATCGTCACGCCGCAGGTCAGGGCCGCGTCGCCGAGGAGGGCGACCACGTGCGCGTCCTCGCCGAGGCGGTCGCGGGCGTTGGCGAGGCCGACGGCGGCGGAGAGGGCCGTGCCCGCGTGGCCGGCGCCGAAGACGTCGTGCAGGCTCTCCTCGCGGTTGAGGAAGCCGCTGAGCCCGCCGGTCGTGCGGATGCCGTCGAAGTCGGCCCCGTTGCGGCCGGTGAGCAGCTTGTGCACGTACCCCTGGTGGGCCACGTCGAAGACGAACTTGTCCCGGGGCGTCCGGAAGACGCGGTGGAGGGCGAGGGTCAGCTCGACCACGCCGAGGTTGGGCCCGATGTGGCCGCCGTTGCGGGCGGTCACGGCGATCAGCCGCTCGCGGATCTCGGCGGCGAGCGCGGGGAGGCGTTCGGCCGGGAGGGCCCGGACATCCTCCGGACCGCGGATGTTCGCGAGCAGCGCCATCAGCCCTGGGCGTCGTCGGCGCGCTTGCCGAGCTGCTCGATGCGGAGTTCGGCGGCCTCGAGGCTCTTCTGGCAGGACTTCAGGAGGCGCATGCCCTCCTCGTACTTCGCGACGAGTTCGTCGAGCGAGACGGTGCCGGACTCGAGGGACTCGACGAGCTGCTCGAGCCGGGCGAGCTCGGCCTCGAAGGATTCCTTGCCGGAGGCCGGGGTGGGTTTCTTGTCCGCGCTCATGGGAGGGGGCTACTGTCTCCCCGTCCCCCGCCCCCCTCAAGCGGATTGTGCCGGGTCAGCCGAGAAGCCGGGCCATGGCCGCGGCTTCCGAAATCCCGGCGAGCCCGATGACCTTGGCGGGCGAACCCCGGCCCGACAGGACGGTCACCTGGGCGCGGGGCAGTCCCAGCCGCTCGGCGAGCACCGCGACGACTTCGCGGTTGGCCTGGCCGCCTTCCGGCGGGGCCGCGACCCGGACCTTCACGGCCGCGCCCAGCCGGCCGACGATCTCGGTGCGCGCGGCCCCCGGGACGACCTTGACCTTGAGGCGGCAGGCCGGGGCGCTCACACGTAGCGCGTCAGCGACGCGACCGCCTTCGCGTCGAGCTTGCGCGTCAGCGCGACGGCGAGGTCGACGCACGCGTGGAGGTCGGCGAGGTCGAGGACCGCGTTGTGCGTGTGGATGTAGCGCGCGGGGACGCCGAGGACGACGACGGGGACGCCGAGCCCGTGCGCCTGGAAGGCGCGCGCGTCGGTGCCGCCGGTGCGGCGGACGGCGACCTGGCAGGGGATGCCGGCTTCGGCGGCCGTGGCCAGGGCGAGGTCGACCAGGCGCGGGTTCATGATCGCGGTCGGGTCGTAGGCGCGCACCTGCACGCCGCCGCCCAGCGCTCCCTGCGGGGTGCCGCCCGGGGCGCCCGGCACGTCGTCGGCCGGCGGTCCCTCGAGCACGATCACGACGTCGGGCTGGGCGAGGCGGGCCGCGACGACGGCGCCGCGGCAGCCGACCTCCTCCTGGACGGTGGCGACGGCCAGGGCCTGGCAGGACGGGGGCTGCGCGTCGAGGCGCTGGATCGCCAAGGTCAACGCGGCCATGCCGGCGCGGTTGTCGAAGGCCTTGGCCGCATAGAGGCCCGGCTCCGCCAAGGGGATGAACGGGGCCTCGGGGACCACCGGATCGCCCTCGCGCAGGCCGAGCGCGCGCACGGCGTGCGCCGAGCGGACGCCGAGGTCGACGAAGACCTTGTCGGGCGAGGCCGCCTGCGCGCCGCCCTGGTGCGGGGGCAAGGCGGTGACGATCCCGATGAATTCCCGCCCGTTGGCGCGGGCGAGGACGCGCAGCCGCTGGGCGGCCAGCACGCCGTCCGGCCAACCGCCGACCGGCACGAGGCGCAGGAAGCCGTCCGGGGTGATGTCGTGGATCAGGAAACCCACCTCGTCCATGTGGGCGGTCAGGACCACGCGCGGGCCGGCGACCTCGGCCGCCGGGGCCGCCAGCACGCCGCCGAGGCCGTCGGCGGCGAAGCGCCGGCCGCGCAGTTCGCGGAGGAAGATCGCGCGGACGGCGTCCTCGTGGCCGGAGGCGCCGTGCGCCTGGGAATACTCCTCGAGCAGGCGGACGGAATCGGAGGGACGGTGGCTCATGGAAATCAGCGGGTGGGACGGGTCAGGAGGCGGGGCCGGAGGCCGGCCTTGGCGACGGCGTCGAGGGCGGCGACGGAGGCGCCGGTCAGGGAACGTTCATCGGCGACGATGAGGACTTCGCTCGCGGGCGCCTTGGCCGCCTGGGCGGCGAGCGCCGGCTCGAGCGCGGCGCGGGCGATCTCCTTGCCTTCGAGGAACAGCTTGCCGTCCTTGTCGACGGACAGCACGAGCGACGGCACCGCGGCCTGCGCGGCCCCCGTCGTGGTGGACGGCGGCACGATCGAGAGGGAATGCATCTCGTCGAACCGGCCGGCCAGCAGGAGGAAGAAGACCAGCACCACCATCACGTCGACCAGGGGGATGACGTTGATGTCGGCGCGGCGGCGCCGGGCGACGACGAGGCTCATCGCGCGGAGCCCTCGAGCGTCTCGACGAGGACGTCGAGCCGCGAGCTGATCACCTCGAGCCGGCGCCCGAGCCAGTTCGCGCCGACGAGGGCCGGGATCGCGATGCAGAGCCCGATCATGGTGGTGCTGAGCGCGAGGCCGACGCCGCGGGTGAGCGTGGCGGAGTCGGGCAGGCCCTGGGCCGGGAACAGCGTGGCCAGGCCGGTGACGGTGCCGAGCAGGCCGAGCAGGGGGGCGGCGGCGACGATGCTGTCGAGCCAGTGCAGCCCGCGCTGGAGGCGGACGATCTCGGCGCGGGCGTGGGACTTGAGGACCTCCCCGGCGGCGCCTTCCGCCCAGCGGCGGACCAGCCGGCCGGCGGGGGTGATGGCGAGCTCCGGGTCGAGGTTGGCCGCGCGGCCCGCGCGGACCGCCGTCAGCAGGGCCTCGGGTACGACGCTGCCGGGGCGGAGCACCCAGGCCCGCTCCAGGAGCAGGAAGAGGGCCGCCAAGGAGCAGAAGCCCAGCGGCCAGAGGAAGATGCCCGCGCCTTCGATCAAGGTTTGCACGGACCGGAGCCTGTGGGAACGCCGGGAGTCCGCAAGCCCAGGAAGGCGTTCAGAGCAGCGCGGCCGCTTCCTCGTCCGCCAGCCAGGTCACCTTGGCCGACCAGGCGCGCAGGACCTGACCGGGGTGAGTGGCCGGGGCGAAATCGCCCTCGCAGACGGCCCGCAGCGCCGCCGCCTTGGACTTGCCGTTGACCAGGACCACGATGGCGCCGCACTGGGCGAGCCCGGCCTCGGTGATCGTGAGACGCCAGCCGCGGCCCGGCCATTCGGTGGCCGCGAAGCGCGGAAGCCCCGGGGCGCCGATGAGCGGGCAGCCGGGCCAGAGCGAGGCGATGTGGCTATCGTCGCCCAGGCCCAGGACGCAGAGGTCGAAGGCGCGGCGGGGAGAGCGGCGCGTCCAGGCGTCGTCGTAGGCCTCGGCGGCGACCGCGGGGGTGAACTCGATCGGCCAAGGATGGCGGCGGAGGGCCGGGACCCCGAGCGGGTCGAGCAGGCCGCGGGCCGCGTGGCCGAAGTTGGAGTCGTCGGACCAGAGCGGCGCGCACCGCTCGTCGCTCACATGCCAATCGGTCCGGACCAGCGTCTCGAAGGAGAGCGCGGACTGCGCGCGGGCCCAGGCGTAGAAGGCCTTGGGGGTCGAACCGCCGCTGAGGCCCACCGATACGGGGCGGGCGGCCACCTGCGCGTTGAGGCGGCGGGCGAGTTCGGCGAAGGCGGCGTCCCGGGGCAGGACGTGGACGTCGCCGGCGAGCGTGGGAATGATGCGGGCCATGGGGGCGAGGATAGAGGGCCGGAGGACAAGAGGACAAGCGGACAAGCGGACAAGCGGGCGGGCGGCGCGCCCAACAAGAAGGGCGTCCTGGCGGACGCCCTCGTCGGACCGGCCCGCGGGTCGGACTTACTGGCAGGCCTCGCAGGTTCCGCCGTTGCGCATCGCCTCGATCGAGCAGGCGTTCTTCTCCTCGGCGGTGTATTCCTTCTTTGCGGCCTTCGGGGCCTTCTCCACCGTGGCCTTCTCGATGTTGGAGGCGCCGAGGGTGCGGAGGTAGTAGGTCGTCTTGAGGCCGGTGCGCCAGGCGTACTGGTACATGTGCGAGAGCATCTTCAGGTCCGGGGTCGGCAGGAAGAGGTTCAGCGACTGCGCCTGGTCGATCCACTTCTGGCGGCGGGCGGCGGCGTCGATGAGCCACTTGTTCTCGATGGTGAAGGCCGTGAGGTACTTGTCCTTGATGGCCTGCGGGATCTCGGGGATGTCCTTGAGCTCGCCGTCGAAGTACTTGATCTGCTGCATCATGTCCTGGTTCCAGAGGCCCAGCTTCTTGAGGTCGCGCACCAGGTAGCCGTTGAGCTCGGTGAACTCGCCGGAGAGGTTGCTCTTCACGAAGAGGTTCTTGTAGGTCGGCTCGATGCAGGGCGAGCTGCCGACGATGTTGGAGATCGTGGCGGTCGGGGCGATCGCGAGGACGTTGGAGTTGCGCATGCCCTGCTGGGCGATCTTGGCGCGCACCGGGGCCCAGTCCATGCGGCCGCCGCGCTTGACCTCGATGGGCTCGCCGCGCTCGCGCTCGAGCAGGTCGATGGTGTCCTGCGGCAGGAGGCCGCGGTCCCACTTGGAGCCCTTGTAGGAGCTGTAGGTGCCGCGTTCGGCGGCGAGGTCGGCGGAGGTGTCGTAGGCGTAGTAGGCCACGGCCTCCATGATCTCGTCGTTGAACTCGACGGCGGCCTCGCTGGCGAAGGAGATGTCGCGGCGGTAGAGGCAGTCCTGCAGGCCCATCACGCCCATGCCGACCGGGCGGTGGCGGAGGTTGGAGACCTCGGCGGCCTTGGTCGGGTAGAAGTTGATGTCGATGACGTTGTCGAGGGCGCGGACGGCGACCGTGACGGTCTCGCGGAGCAGCGCGTGGTCGATGCTGCCGTCGGCCTTGAGGTGGGAGTCGAGGACGACGGAGCCCAGGTTGCAGACGGCGGTCTCCTCGGCGCTCGTGTTGAGCGTGATCTCGGTGCAGAGGTTGGAGGAGTGGATGACGCCGGCGTGGTCCTGCGGGGAGCGGACGTTGCACGGATCCTTGAAGGTGATCCACGGGTGGCCGGTCTCGAAGATCATGCCGAGCATCTTCTTCCAGAGCTCGAGGGCGGGGATCTCCTTGCCGAAGATCTCGCCCTTCTTGGCGCGGGCCTCGTAGGCGACGTAGCGCTTCTCGAACTCGGCGCCGAAGGTCTCGTGGAGGTCCGGGGTCTCGTTGGAGAGGAAGAGCGTCCAGGACTGGCGGTTCTTGAGGCGCTTCATGAACAGGTCGGGGATCCAGTTGGCCGTGTTCATGTCGTGCGTGCGGCGGCGGTCGTCGCCGGTGTTCTTGCGCAGCTCGAGGAAGTCCTCGATGTCGTTGTGCCAGGTCTCGAGGTAGGCGCAGCCGGAGCCGCGGCGCTTGCCGCCCTGGTTGACGGCGACGAGCTGGTCGTTGTGGAGCTTGAGGAACGGGATGATGCCCTGGGACTCGCCGTTGGTGCCCTTGATGTAGGAGCCCGTGCCGCGGACGGAGGTCCAGGAACCGCCGAGGCCGCCGGCCCACTTGGAGAGGAAGGCGTTCTCCGCGATGCCGCGGATCATGATGGACTCGATGGTGTCGTTGACCTGGTAGAGGTAGCAGGACGAGAGCTGGCTGTGGAGCGTGCCCGAGTTGAAGAGCGTCGGGGTCGAGCTGCAGAAGCGGCGGGACTTGTAGAGCGCGTGGAGGCGGATGACCCAGTCCTCGCGGTTCTTCTCCTCGCGGAGGAAGAGGCCCATCGCGACGCGCATCCAGAAGAACTGGGGCGTCTCGAGGCGGCGGGCCGGCTTGACCGTCTTGTCGATGATCAGGTAGCGGTCGTACATCGTCTGCACGCCGAG
>JBEBDN010000212.1:0-17327 GCA_041156945.1 Verrucomicrobiota bacterium
ATGCCCTCTCCTTCCCTCGTCTGGTTTCGCCTGGACCTACGGCTCGCCGACAACCCGGCGCTGCAGGCGGCTATCGCGGCGGGCGGACCGGTCATCCCGGTCTACATCCATGATCCCGCCGCCGAAGGCGCCTGGCAGCCCGGCGGGGCCTCGAACTGGTGGCTGCATCACGCCTTGGAGGACCTCTCCGCCCAACTGGAAGAGGCCGGTTCGCCGCTCGTCATCCGCCACGGCGACTCGCTCGCCGAACTCAAGCGGCTCGTCCAGGAGACCGGCGCCGGGCTCGTGACCTGGAACCGTCGACACGAACCGCTGATCATCGCCCGCGACACCCTGGTGAAGACCTCGCTGCGCAACGCCGGCCTCCAGGCCGAATCCTTCAACGGCAACCTGCTCCACGAGCCGCACCTCGTGAAGACCCTCGCGGGCAATCCGTTCCAGGTCTTCACGCCTTTCTGGAAGAACTGCCTCGCGAACCTGAAGTTCGGGAGCCCCACGAAGGCCCCCAAGAAACTGACGCCCGGCGAAAAGCCGCTCAAGTCGCTCGCGGTCGCCAAGCTCGGCCTGCTCCCGCAGATCCAATGGGACGGCGCCTTCCCCGCGCACTGGGATCCGACCCGCGCAGGCGCCGAAAAACGCCTCCGGGACTTCGTCGCCGCACCGGTGAAGGATTACCCGACCGACCGGGACATCCCCAAGGTCGACGGCACGTCCCGTCTTTCTCCCTACCTGCACTTCGGGCAGGTTTCCCCGCTCGAGATCGTCGATGCCGTCCGCACCGCCGGCAAACTCGGCACGAAGGGTGGCGAAAAATACATCGCCGAGGTGGGCTGGCGCGAATTCGCCCAGCACCTGATCCACCACTTCCCCGAGACGCCCGACCGGCCGCTGCGCAAGGAGTTCGAGAAGTTTCCGTGGCAGCCGGACAAGAAGCTCCTGCGCGCCTGGCAGGTCGGGCGCACCGGCTACCCGATCGTCGACGCGGGCATGCGCCAATTGTGGCGGACCGGCTGGCAGCACAACCGCGTCCGCATGATCGCCGCCTCCGTGCTCGTGAAGCACCTGCTCCAGCCTTGGCACGAGGGCGCGAAGTGGTACTGGGATACGCTCGTCGACGCCGACCTCGGCGCGAACACCATGGGTTGGCAATGGGCCGGCGGGTGCGGGGCCGACGCCGCCCCGTATTTCCGCGTCTTCAACCCGGTGCTACAAGGGGAGAAGTTCGACCCCGATGGCGAGTACGTGCGCCGCTGGGTACCCGAGCTCGCCAAACTGCCCGCCGAATGGATCCATCAGCCCTGGGAGGCGCCGATGCACGTGCTGGCCGAGGCCGGCGTCGTCCTCGGGAAGACCTACCCCGCCCCGCTGGTCGGACTGACCGCCGGCCGCGACCGCGCCTTGGCGGCCCTCAAGGCCATGCGGCCTTAATGAAAAAAGGGGGCTAGGGGGTAAGTTGGCACGCTGGCACGGGCGTACCTGTGGCTGCATCAAGCGAAGCACCCTGTCCCTGGCTCCAGCCCTAGCCCTGGCCCTGCCCCCCTACTACTTCCCCGCGGGCGCGGCGTTGGCCTTGCGGTCGCGTTCACGGGCCTTGCGCTGGATCTCAGCCTTGGCCGCGGTCAGCCGCTCCGGCCAGGTGAAGCTCGGCGCCTTGCTCGGGTCGTAACCGGCCATGTGACCGGTGAGGCGGGTCGTCGGCTTGGTGTACTTCAGCTCGGTGTCCCCGAAGACCTCGCGGCACATCGCGGCCAAGCCGGGGTCGTATTCGATCAGTTGGGCCCGCAGATGCACATGGTTGTGGTCGTGGTCGTTGACGCGATTGTCGTCGAACCAGGACTGCACTCCCTCGGCGAAGTACTCGTGATGGTTGGTCGCCGCGTACTTACCCTTCCAGAGGCCCTTCGCCATCGCCGCCCGGTAGGTCTCCTTGAGCCGCTGGTCGAAGGTCGGGTCGAGCTTGAGCATGCCGCGCAGGTGGATGTTGTGGGCGAACTCGTGGATGAAGATGTTCTCCGCCGCGTAGGGGTCGCCCGGGAAGGCCAGGATATTCTCCTCGGAGCAGGAGCAGACCGGGTCGGTCTCGGAGCCGCCCAATCCGCGGGCCCGGGCGTCCCAGTAGTCCTTGGGCTTCATGTGCGCGTATTCGGGGATGTCGGTCGTGAACTCGGCCCGGCCCATGATGATGACCCGCGAGCCGTTCGCGATCATGGCGGCGCGGACGTCGGGCCGCTTCGCCAACATGAGGTTGGCGAGGTACGCGACCTCGAGCAGGGCGTGGTCGTCGACCGCCCCCGAGGCGACGATGGGCAGCCCGCCGGCGCTGACATATTTCTTGTAAAAGGGCGCGAGGCCCAGGGCGGCGGGCGGCGCGGTCACGGGCCCGGGCACGTCCGCGGCGGCGGCACGGCCGGCGAGGAGGCACAGGAGGAGGAGCGGGATGGTCTTCATTTGTGGGCGGTTTCCTTGAGTTGGGCACCGGCGGGGATCGCCGGGAGATCGCCGGCCTTGAGGGCGACGAAGCGGGCGCGCATGTCGGCGAGCTTGGCGGGCTGCTCCGCGGCGAGGTCGCGTTGTTCGTAGGGGTCCGTGGCGAGGTCGTAGAGTTCGGCCTTGCCCTGGGATTGCCGTGCGGGGCGATCAGTTTCCAATCGCCGAAGAAGACCGCGGAACGCTGGTAATGGGGCACGTAGATCGTCCGCGGGGCTGGGCGGGGATCGGCACCGGATAGCGCCGGCCATACGTCCAAGCCGTCGAACTTCACGTCGGCGGGGACCGATGCCCCGACCAGCCGGCAGAGCGTCGGCATCCAATCGGCCGCATGCATCGGGGCGACGCACTTGCCGGGCGGCAGGCGCCCGGGCCAGCTCACGAAGGCGTTCACGCGCATCCCGCCCTCGTAGGGCTGGTTCTTCCAGCCGCGCAGGGGCGCGTTGGTCGTGACGGCCGGGCTTCCCTTGGTCGCGCCCACGTAAGGATTGCCCCCGCCCTCGATGCCGCCGTTGTCCGAGGTGAAGATGATCAACGTATTCTCCAGCTGGCCGGTCGCCTTAAGCGCGTCGACCAGTTGGCCGACCTTGGCGTCGAGCTGGGTCACGAACGCGGCGTAGCGGCGCACGGAGTCGTCCTTCGCGGGGTCCGGGCTGAAGCGGACGCCGTCATAGGCCTGGAAATACTCCTTCGGGGCATCGATGGGGATGTGCACGGCGCCGAAGGGCACATACACGAACCAAGGACCCCGCGCGGCCCGGATCTGGCGCTCGGCCTCGGCGGCGATGAGCTCGGTGGCGTTGCCCTCCTCCTTCACCAGGGCGTCGTTCCGGTTCCAGGTATCCTCCAGGTCGCCCTTGCGGTACTTGTGCGTCCACGGGTCGACCGCGCCGGTCAGGAAGCCGTAGGATTCGTCGAAGCCGTGGCGGCGCGGACCCCACTCGAACTTGCCGCCAAGATGCCACTTGCCGGCGATGGCCGTGCGGTAGCCAGCCGACTTCATCGCCGAGGCCAGCGTGAAGGTGCCCTCCGGGAAGGCCCGCAGGTTCGTCGGACCGAGCACATGCGGGCCGAAGCGGCTGGTCCAACGTCCGGAGAGGAGGGCCGTGCGGGTCGGCGTGCAGACGGGCTGGACGTAATGGCGATCGAGTTCGACGGAGGTCTTGAGCAGCTCCGCCATCCGCGGGGTCCGGAAGCGACCGCCGTGCCAGGAAACGTCGGCCCACCCCATGTCGTCGGCGACGATGAGGAGCACGTTCGGCTTGGCCGGCTCCGCCGCCGACAGCCCCAGGAACAGGCAGCAGGCGAGCAGCAGGTGGCGGGGCGACATGGGCACACCCTACGACCCGCGGGGACGATTTCGAGGGGAAAGCGGGGCCGCGGGGCGGACGCTCAGGGCTTCGGCAACATCGCGAGGTACTGGGCCTCGCTCGCCTTCACCTTGGCCTTCAGCGGCTCGACCTGCGGCTGCAGTTCGGCGAGCGAACGCGCCAGCTCCTCGAGGGTGCGGGTCCGCTCCGGAATCTCCCGGACCAGGCCGGCGTGGGCCTTCTCGGCGGCGGCGGCGGCCTGACGGGCCGCGGCCAATTGCTTGGTCGCGGCGGCCAGTTCGGCGCGGCGGGCTTCCACCGGCTTCAGGGCGGCGGCGAGCCGGGCGCGCACCTCGGCCAAAGGCGCCTCGAGGGGCTTCAGACCGTCCTGGACGAGCTTGAGGCGCTCCCGCAAGGGGACCGACTTGGCCTCGAGGTCCTTCTCCACCGCGGCGGGCCGGGCCTGCAGGCGGGCGTACTCCTTGAGTTGGGCGGACCGGGTCTTGGTCAGCTCGTCGCGCTCGGCGGTGAGGGGCCCGACGCCCTGTTCGTTCTTGGCGACCTCCGCGCCGAGTTCGGCGAGCTTGCGGTTGAAGTCGGCGACCGCGGCGGTCCGGCGCGGGACTTCGGCCTGGGCGGCCGCCCGCCGGGCGGTGGCCTCCGCGACGGCCGTCCGCGCGCGGCGCGCCACGGCCTCGGCCGCGGCCACGGCGGCGTCGGCCTCCGCCAAGGTGGCGTCGCGGCGGAAGGTCAGGTAGCCGCGGAACGAAGCGGCGGACTCCCTCTGCTGACGGGCGGCGGCGAGGTTCTGGTCGGCCCCCTTGGCCGAAGCCTGGGCGCCGGCGAGCTCGGCCGCCGACTGCGGAAGCGCCGCCTCGGCGGCGGCGACCGCGGCGGTGGCGGCGGCGTGGTCGCGCTTGGCCTGGGCATGGGCCGCCTGGAGGGCCTTGAGCTGGGTCGCGGAAGCCTCGAGCTGCGCGGTGACGTCGGCCAGGCGAACCCGCGTGGGGCGCATGGTGCGCGCGTAATCCTCGATCGCGGCCTTGGCGGAGGCGACGTCGGCGTCGCGACGCTTCAGGAATTCGGTCAAGTTGGCTTCGGCCTCGGCGACGAGCCTGGCCTGGGCCTCGACCTTCGCGGCGGCGGCGGATTCCTCCAGCCGCAGGGGCGTCAGCGACTGCTCCACCTCGGCCAGCGCGGCTTGCAGCCTGGCCACGGCGGCCGCCTCGCCGGGTACGGCGGCGGCGAGGCGCTCGGCCTCGCGGCGGGCCGGTTCGACCTTCGCCTCGGCGGCCTCGCGGGCCTTCTGGTTCTCCTCGCGGCCGGCCAGAGCATCGGCGATGTCGGCCTCCAGCTTGGCGAGCTTCTCCCGCTCGGAAAGCACGCCGACGTTGAACTCGGCGGCCTTGAGGGCGGCGATCCGGCCCCGCAGCGCGGCGATTTCGGCGCCGGCGGTGCGCAACTGGGCGGCGAGGCGTTCCTGACCACCGATGAACTCGACGCGGGCGGTCGTCTTCGCGACCTCCTCGCGGTAGAAGGCCGCGGCCTTCTGCTGGGCCTCCAGGGCCTTCGTCGCGCTCGCGAGCTCGGCGCCCTGGACCTTCGCCTTCTGCTTCGTCCAGTAGTCGATGGTCTTGGCCGTCTCGGCGGCGCGGGCCGCGAGCTCGGCCGACTCGCCGTTCAGCCAGGCGAGGTCGAAGCCCTCCGTCCGCAGGAAGGCGCGCTCCTTGTCGGCCGCGGCGATGGCCGGGGCCAGCTGCTCGCGGATGGCCGCCATCTTCTTGGAGAGTTCCGCGCGCGCCGCGGCGTCGGTCGTCTTCTCCCGGGTCGCGCGCAGGGCGTCGCGCTCCTGGTTGCCGGCGGCGATCTTGGCCTGCAGCGGGGCGAGGCGGGCTTGGGCGGCGGCGGCGGCCGCGCGGGCCGCGGCCTGCGCGGGCGTCGGGGCGGCGGCCGCCGGCGAGGACTGCAGGGCGATGAGTTCGGCGAGGCGACCTTCGGCGGCGGCGATCCGTTGGGCGAGCCGCGGCGGATTGCTCGGGACCTGCGTCAGGTCGCGGCCGGTTGCGACGTCGTGGAAACGGACCTCCCCGAGCCAATTGCCGGTGACGTAGGTCTTGCCGTCGGCGAGGGCCGTCACCTTGGAGACGACGTCGGCCTGCTTGCCGGCCTGGGCCTGGGGAAGGCGCTTGCCGTCGATGGCCCAGAGGGCGCTGGTGCCGTCGTTGCCGCAGGAAAGCAGGCGACCATCGGGGGTGAAGGCCACGGACTGGACGGCGGCCCCGTGGGCCGACCAGTTGGCGATACGCTTGCCGGTCTTCATCTCCCAGGTGGTGATCGTACCGTCGGCGCCGCAGCTCGCCAGGACGTTGGAGTCCGGCCGCCAGGCTAGGTCGGTCACCGCGCCCTTGTGCTGGCCGAGGTTGTAGAATTCGCCGCCGTTGTCGGCCTCCCAGACCATCACGTTGCCGTTGCGGTCGGCCGTCGCGAGGAGGATGCCATCCGGGCTGAAGTCGGCGCCCGTCACCCACTCGGTGTGCTTGGCGATCGTGTAGAGCAGCTCACCCGAGGCGGTATCGTAGCACTTCACCTTCTTGGTGTTGGTGGCGAGGGCGACCTTGCGGTGGTCGGGGGTGATGTCGGCCGACATCACCTGGTCGAACTCCTTGCCGAGCTCGGTGACGCGGCGGCCGGTCCGCACGTCCCAGACGACGGCGTGCCCGAACTTGCCGCCGCGGCCGCCGCCGAGGATCAGGAGCGAGCCGTTGGCGCTGAACTTGAGCGAACGGGCGTAGCCCTCCGGATAGGGGAAGATCCCGGCCAGTTCCCGGCTCTCGGTATCGTACAGGAGCACCTGCTTGGGCGAGGCGACCGCGAGCAGCGAAGTCCAGGGACTCGCCGCCAGCGCCGTGATGGCCGTCGTGCGCGGCGTGACGACCACGGGTTCGAGCAGCACGTCGGCCGGCCGGGCCGCGGGGCCGGTGGGCTTGCCGGCGGTGGCGTCGAAGGCGAGGTCGACCTTGGGCTGGCTGGACTTGCGGGCGACGCTGCCCTTGGCCTGGAGCAGGCCGCCGGCGATCCACTTCGAGAGCAGGGTCAGGTCCTTGGCGTCGAGCGGGGCGCCCTCGGGCGGCATGAACGGCTCCTCCTTCCTGGCGCTGCAGGTCCAGAGGCGGCTGCCCGCCGGATTGCCCGGATCGACCACGGCGCCGCCGCCCCCGCCGGCGAGGAGCGCGGCGTAGCTGGAGAGGTCGAGCCCGCCCTTCTTCTTGTCGGGGTTGTGGCAGGAGAAGCACTTGTTCTCCAGCACGGGCCGGATGTGGTCGTCGTAGGTGAGCTTCTCGGCGTCCTGGGCGCGCGCGGCGCCGGCGAAGGCGGCGGCGGCCGCGAGCACGAGGAACCGGCGGCTCAACCAACGGCGCGGGACGGGGACGGCGGCGGGCATGGGCGGGCGGCCGGGCTCAGTGGTTGAAGTAGAACTCCTTGGAGTTCATCAGGGCCCAGAAGAGGTCCTCCAGCACCGCCTGGCGGTTGGCCGGGTCGTCCGCGAGGGAGCGGGTCACGGCGGCGACCTCCTCGGCGCGCGGCGCGCGGCCGAAGACCCGCAGGAAGAGCTCGTCCATGATCTCGCGGTCCTTGCGCCCGTCCGCGATCAGGCGTTCCACGACCTTGCCGCGGCGGATGCGGTCGTTGACCGCGTCGCCGTTCATCAGGTGCAGGGCCTGGGAGAGGTTCGGGTCGGTCTTGACCTCGGACGAGGCCACGGACTCGCGCTTCGCGCGGCCGAACGTGGCGAGGAAGTAGTTGCTCACGGCGCCGTCGGCGATCTGGACCGCGCGGGCTCCGACCGGAAGCCCCTGGAACTTGTTCGGGGTCTCGGTGATCTGCGAGATGGCGTCCAGGAGGACCTCGGCGCGGACGCGGCGGACGGCGCCGTGGGCGAAGTTCAGCTTGTCGCCGGCGTTGCTCGCGTTGACCTTGGTGCTGCGCTGGTACGCGGCGGAGGCGGTGATGTCGCGCACGAGACGGCGGACGTCGTACTTGTACTCCGTCAGGCGCTTCGCCAGCTCGTCGAGGAGCTCGGGGTTGGAGGGCGGGTTCGAGACGCGCACGTCGTCCACGGGATCGACGACGCCGACCCCCAGGAAGTGGGCCCAGATGAGGTTGGCGACGTTGCGGGCGAAGTAGGGATTGCGGGGCGAGGCCAGCCACTCGGCCATCACGCGGCGGCGGTCCTCGCCGGGCTTGAGCTCCGGGGTGTCCCCGCCGAGGAACTTCGGCTTCATGTTCGCCTTGGTCAGGAAGTGCTGCGACTCGCCGGACTTGTTGTTGAAGACGATGACCTCCTGGGGGTCGTCCGTGTTCTTGCGTCCCACTTGGGCGAAGAACGCGTTGAAGCCGTAGTAGTCGTCCATCGTCCACCGGTCGAACGGGTGGTTGTGGCACTGCGCGCACTGGATGCGCATGCCCATGAAGACCTGGGCGACGTTCTCGCTGAGCTTCAGCTTGTCGAGCTCGGTCTGGTAGTAGTTGACGGGCGGGTTGGAGACGGTGCCGCCGCTGGCGGAGAGCAGGTCGACCACGATGCGGTCGATGGGCACGTTGGCGCCGATGCGGTCGGCCAGCCAGTTGTAGTAGAGGAGCGCGTTCTTGTAGAACGGCGGGGCGTTGTTGCCCTGGTTGATGCCGGAGCGGATCTGCAGGAGCTCGGCCCACTTCATGACCCAGAGCTCGGTGAACTCCTTGCGCTGGAGCAGGGCCTCCACCAGCTGGGCGCGCTTGTCGGGACGGGTATCCGCGAGGAAGGCGCGGACCTCCGCCGGCGTCGGGTAGAGCCCGACCACGTCGATGGTCACGCGCCGCACGTACTCCTCGTCGGTGCAGAGGCCGGAGGGCAGGATGCGGAGCTTGTGCAGGCGCTCGTTGACGGCGCGGTCGATGTAGTTGAACTCGGGGGCGGCGGGGCGGGCGTAGACGAGGTCCTTCGGGATGACGAGCACCTGCGCCGTCACGCTGAAGACGTCGAAGCGGGCGAGGATGAAGGCCGCGCCGCGCTCGCCGGAGCGGACCTTGCCGTCCTTGCCCACCTTGGCGACCGGGTCGTTGTTGGACATGAACAGCGCGAGGTCGGTGACGTCGCGGTCGGTCCCGTCGGAGTAGGTCGCGCGGACCGTGATCTGCTGGGTGGCGTCCACGCCCTCGAGGACGGCCGCCTTCGGGAAGACCTCGATGCCGGTGACCTTCGCGACGCCGGGGGCGTCGTCCTTGGCCCCGCCGGCGATCCATTCCAGGATGGTGCGGTTGTAGGCGGAATCCGGCTCGTACAGCTTGTTGCCCGAGTGGGGCACGGCGCCGACGGCCTTCTCGACCAGCGTGCTTTCCTCGGGGATGGCGAGGTTGAGGCGGCGGCCGACCATCTCGCGGGTCAGGCGCACGTAGTCGCCATCGGGATCCATGCCGAAGAGCGAGAGGCGGAAGCCGTCCTTGCCGCGCGCGGCGCCGTGGCAACCGCCCGCGTTGCAGCCGCCGCGCAGGAAGACCGGCATCACGTCGAGGCGGAAGGAGACGGGACGATCCTGGGCGCCATCCTTGACGGTCACGGGCACCCGGGCGGTCAGGCCCCCGAGGCTGGCGACGACCTCGGTCGCGCCGGCGTCGGCGACCGGACGGAGCACGTCGCCGGCGAGGGCGGCCACCTTCGGGTCGGCGACCTTGACGTCGGCGAAAGCCGTGACGTCGCGCGTGGTGGCATCCTTGAAGGTGGCGAAGACGACGAGCCGGTGCGTGTCGCGGCGGGTCTCCAGGCGGACTTCGGGCGGGAAGATCTCGAGCTTCTCGACCGTGGCGAGCTTGCGGAGCAGCTCGGCCTTGGGGTCGGCGGCGTCCTTGCCGCGGGCGGCGAGCGTGACGCCGGCGGTCCAGGGCGCGCCGGCGGCGACCCAGCCGCGGAGCAGGGCGAGTTCGGCCGCCGGAAGCGGACCGCCCTTCGGGGGCATCAGGTCCTCATGGTCCTTCGCGAGGAAGACCCGCTTCACGAGCTCGCTGCGGTCCGGCTGGCCGGGCTCGACGATCGGGCCATTGGCCCCGCCCTTGAGGAACGCGGCCTGGGTGTGCATCAGCAACTTGCCCTTCACCTTGTCGGGATTGTGGCACTCGACGCAGCGCGTCTCCAGGACCGGGCGCACCTGTTCGAAGGTCACGGGCTCCGCGGCCGGGAGCAGCGGCAGGCAAAGCAGGACGGGGAGGAGGCGGCGAAGCATGGTCAGTTCTTGGGGGCGTCGGTCTTCTGGCGCAGTTGCTCGAGACGGGACAGGGCGGCGGGAGCCGCGGGGGTGGCCGCGGCGACGGGCTTGGCGCCCGCGACGGCCGGGGCGGCCGGGGCGGACGCGGGCGCGCCCTTGCGCGGCGCGTCGATGCGGAGGGAGGAGCCCAAGGCGATGCGGTGGGTGGTGGTCGCCCCGTTGACCGGCACATCCACCTGGACGAAGAGGTTGTCCTTCTTGCCGACCGGGGACTCGGCGGTGGTCTTCACCGTGAAGCGGAGTTCCTTCGTGTCCTTGGTGACCTTGATCGGGGCGATCGCGATGGTGTCGGGGACGCCGACCAGGCGGGCCACGGCTTCGCCCTCGAACGGGCGCAGCACCTCGAAGTTGGTGGAGAGGACGGCCTCCCTGCCCTGCTCGATGGCGGCGAGGGGGACCGCGTTGGCGGCGACGAAGGCCGGCGCGGTGGCGACCTTGGCGAACGGCGAGGCGTTGTAGACGCGCCCGTTGCCGGCGTCGGCTTCGCCCATGACCACGAAATTCCAGTCGGCGGCCGCCACGCCCGCGCTGGCGCTGAGTTCGAAGGCGCAGCGGTCGGCGCCTTCCGGGATCGTCTGCTCACCGAGCGAGGTGATGCCGGGCGGAGTCCACACCATGAAGACGCGGATGGGGCCCTTGAAGCCTTCCTTGCGCTTGGCCACCACGGGGAGGCTGAGCACGCCGTTCTGCACGACGGGCACCTTCGGGACCTCGATCTCGAGGGCGTAAGGGGCGGCCTCGACGACCGCGACGGGCAGGCGATCCTCGACGCCCTGGTAGTAGATCACGTTGCCGTTGCGGACGATGTCGTAGACCTGGCGCAACCGCCCGACGACGGTCTGCTTGGGGTCGAGGGGCAGCAGCCGCAGCGGCACGACGGCCTGACCGAGCGGGGCGTCGGCCGCGGCCTCGAAGACGAGCGGGACGTTGGGCAGGTCCTTGGGGGCGGCGTCCGCCAGCAGCCTGACGCCGGCCGGGAGGCCCGGGGCCTCGAAGCGGTAGTCGCCGCCGACGCCGGAACGGGTGAAGTTCTGCAGGAGCGCCATGCGGCCGCCGCGGGGCACCGCGATGAACTGGCGGTAGTTCGTGTCGTTGACCGTGTAGTCGGGCGAGGCGAAGGTCAGGCTCGGCAGCGAGGCCGTCAGCTCGACGCGGTACACGAAGTTGGCGCCGCCGCGCTCGAGGTGGTCGCGCACCCGCAGCGTGTAGACGCCGTCGGCGGGCACGGTGACGCGGAACCGGGAATCCAGGCGACGCATGCCGCCGCCGTCGTCGTTGGAGACGAGGTCCGTGCCGGCGGCGTTGGCGACGCGCACCACGGGATCCAGGGGCGAGCCGAGGGACTGCGCGAGGCATTGGCCTTCGAGCACCTGCCCCTTCTTCAGGGTGAGCCGGAAGAAATCCGCGTCGCCCGGCCGCTCGATGACGCCGTTGAGGGCGTAGGCCTCGGCCGGCGGCACGGCGTTGGCCGCGTCGGTCTTGTCGTTCGGCTCCGCCTCGAGGAAGTTGTCGACCGTCGAAAGCCGGAAGACGTTGCCCGAAG
Organism: Verrucomicrobiota bacterium; assembly: GCA_041156945.1. Classification (GTDB taxonomy): domain Bacteria; phylum Verrucomicrobiota; class Verrucomicrobiia; order Opitutales; family UBA953; genus UBA953. The sequence continues at coordinate 11,640 of JBEBDN010000212.1, forward strand.
GGGCCGAGGCCTGCGTCCGGGCGTAGAGCTGGAAATCGGCCCGGGGCTCGGTCGGCAGCGTGACCTCCTCGGTGAAGGCGTCCTTGGCGGAGACGAAGCTGACGGGGAGCTTGGACCCGAGCTTGCCGCCCGCGGGGTACACGGCGTCCGGCCGCGGGAAACTGCCGAGGTGCAGGCGGTAGAACGAACGGGCGCCGCCGCGGTAGGAGGACTCGCGGACCATCACGTAGTAGTCGCCGTCGTGCTCGGCGACGAACGAGCAATAGCCGTCCTGGCGGTGGAGGATCGTGTCGTCGGAGGCGGCCTTCTCGAACCGGTCCTTGTCGAGGATCGCGACGTAGGGGTCGAAGACCTCGTAACCGAGCCGCAGGCCGTCGACCTCGACGCTGAGCCGCTGGCCCTTGCGCATGGCCACCTTGTAGTAGTCGACGTCCTCCGCGAGGACGACGCCCTCGATGGTGCGGTCGAGCTCGACCGGCTGGGCGCGGGCGAACTCGTCGTTGGGCTCCTTCTCGTCGACGTTGGCGAAGGGGCTGACGAAGAACTGGCGGGCGTGGGAAAGGCCCGTCTTCGTGCGGACGCGGACGAGGTGGTTGCCGAGGGGGACCTCCGGGCCGATCGCAAGGGTCAGCTCGACCTTGCCGGCCGCGACGCTCTGCACGCCCTTCACCCGGAAGCCCGGGGTGTAGAAGAGCAGGTCCTCGAAGTCGGCGAGGCGCGCCCCGCTGAGCGTCACCTTGAGCTCGGCGCCGCGCTGCCCCCCGTTGGGCTTGGTGCCCGTAAAATCGGGGTAGGCCGCCCGAGCGACCGCGAGGGTCAGCAGGAGCGGCGCGAGGAGTCGGACGAACATGACGCGCGGGCGGCGGACGGAAGGCTCAGGCGAGCCAATCGGTCATGACGCGGCCGCCGTTCACGATGTCGATCGGCCGGCCGCCCTCGGAGACGATGCGCTTCTCGGCGTTGATGCCGAGGACGCGGTACATGGTCTTGGCCAGGTCCTCCGGGCCCACCGCGTCGCGGTCGGGCTCGCCGCCGAGGGCGTCGGAGGCGCCGTGCACATAGCCTTCCTTCACGCCGCCGCCGGCCATGGCCACGGAGAAGACGCGGGGCCAGTGGTCGCGGCCGTTCGTGCCGTTGAGCTTGGGGGTGCGCCCGAACTCGGAACTGACCAGGACGAGCGTGCGCTTCAGGAGGCCGCGGTCGGCGAGGTCGGTGATGAGGCGGGCGAAGGCCTGGTCGAACTGGGTGGCCTGGTTCTCGAAGCCGCCCTTGATGTTGGAGTGGTGGTCCCAGCCGCCGAAGGTCACGGAGACCATGCGCACGCCGGACTCGACGAGGCGGCGGGCGAGCAGGAAGCGCTGGCCGGCGGTGTTGCGGCCGTACTCGTCGCGGAGCTTGTCCGGCTCCTGCGAGAGGTCGAAGGCCTGGCGGGCCTTGGCGCTGCTGACGAGGCCGTAGGCGGCCTGCTGGAAGCTGTCCATGGCGCCGATGGCGTCGGACTTCTCGGTGGCGCGGAAATGCTCGTCGACCGAGGCGAGGAGGCCGCGGCGGCGGTCGAAGCGGGCCGGGGCGACGTCCTTCGGGGCGAGCAGGTCGCGCACGGTGAAGGCCTTGTCGGCCGGGTCGCTGCCGAGCGCGAAGGGACCGAAGGCGCTGCTCATGTAGCCGGTGCCCTGCTCGGGGATGCTCTGGCTGGGGACGACGACGTAGGGCGGGAGGTTGTTGCGCGAGCCCTGCTCGTGCGCGATGACGGAGCCGAAGCTGGGGAACTTGATCGCCGGGCTCGGGCGGTAGCCGGTGAACATGTTGTGCGTGCCGCGCTCGTGGGCCGCCTCGCCGTGCGTCATGGAGCGGACCACCGTCAGCTTGTTCATGATTTTCGCGATGTGGACGAACTTCTCGCCGACGTACTCGCCGGGGACGGAGGTCTTGATCGGCGTGAAGGGTCCGCGGTATTCCGGCGCGGCGAACGGCTTGGGGTCCCACGACTCGTGCTGGGCCATGCCGCCGGGCAGGTAGATGTGGATCACGGCGTCGGCGAGGGCGTCGAAGGTCTCCACCTTGGGCAGTTCGAGCGCCTGGAGGCGGAGCATGCCGGGCAAGGTCAGCCCGAGCGTGCCGAACATGCCGACCTGGAGGAATTCACGGCGGCGCCAGCTCGAGCGGATGTCGGGATGGTCGCCTTGGCAGTCGCGGTGCATTTTCATGGCGGCGGGAGGGGTTGGGGTTGAGACAGGTGTATCCACGGGCGGTTGCCTTAAAATAACAAAAATATGCCCCCTGGGGGGGGTGGGGTGGACCGGGGCAGGCCGGCGGGGGCAATCTACCTTTTGACAACCCCGGAAACCCCCCGTAGAACGCCCGGCTAACCTCCCCCGCCCGCATGACCACCCCCTCCCCTGACGAAAAGCCGAGCGAGGAGCCCAAGGCGCTGACCTGGGGGTTCCGCGTCGTCCTCCTCTCCTCCGCCCTCTACATCGCGGGCTGTTCGGCCTATTTCTCGGTCCTGGGACTGGGCCAGCTCTTCACGGGCTCCGAGGGTCCGGTCATGATCATGGCCGCCTCCCTCGAGGTCGGCAAGCTGGTCGCCGCGTCCTTCCTCTACCGCTACTGGCACCTCATCACCGGGGTCCTCCGCTTCTACCTGACCCTCGCGGTCCTGGTGCTGATCGCCATCACCTCGCTCGGCAACTACGGCTACCTGGCCCGCGCCTACGAGAAGACGGCGACCACCATCGCCCGCAACGAGACCGAGATCGCCGCGCTCGAGAAGACCATCGCCGACAGCCAGCGGCAGATCGACGACGCCCGCGGCAAGACGGTCCGCGTGAACACGGCCAGCCGCGAGGACATCGCCAAGCTGCAGGGCCGCATCACCCAGGCCGGGGAGACGCTCGCCCAGTCGCTCGCCCGCCTGCAGGAACAGCGCAAGGCCCTCGACGCCCGCCGCGCCCAGGACAGCTCCGCGCCGGCGCAGCGCGCCGCCGAGCTCGGCGCGACCCTCGCCAAGAGCATCGCGGCGGAGGAGGCCGCCGCCGCCAAGGCCATCGCGGCCCAGGAGACCGCCATCGGCGGCCTGAACGACCGCCTCAAGGTGTTGGACCAGTCCGTCGCGGCCTACACCGCCCAAGGCACGACGAGCACCTACCTGATCTTCGAGCAGGACAACGTGAAGAAGGGTCAGGAGCTGCGCGAGCAGCAGAGGCCCGAGCGCGAGTCGATCCAAGCCAAGCTCACCGAGGCCTCGGCCGCGGTCGCCCGCCTGCGCGCCGACGGGGCCGCCCGCGTCGAACGCCTGCGCGCCGACCAGGCGCGCGTGAACGCCGACGCCGCCAAGGAGTCGGCCCTGCTGCGCGACCAGTTCAAGGGCGAACTCGCCCGCCTCGACGACGAGGAGAAGGCCCTCCGCAAGTCCGGGGAAGAGGCCATCGCCGGGCTCGAGAAGCAGCTCGCCGCCCTCCAGGAACAGGGCCAGACCAAGGCCGGCCTCACCGAGGCCGAGGTCGAGGCCCTCTACAAGGTCAACCGCGACCGCACCGAGCAGATCCACAAGCTGCGCGACCAGATCGCCGCCACCGACATCGGCTCCTACCGCTTCGTCGCCCGCGCCTTCGACGCCGAGGCGACCGACGTCGTCAAGTGGCTCATGCTCGCGCTCGTGGCGGTCTTCGACCCCCTCGCCGTCACCCTCGTCGTCGCGTTCAACATGGCGCTGACGCGCGGTCGCGCCGGCGCCACGGTCGCCGCCGCCGGCGGAGCCGGCGCCGCCCCCGCGGACCTGCCCGCCGCGCCGACCCCGGCCGCCCCGGCCGCCCGTCGCGGCCAGTGGACGCGGCTCGAGGTCATCGTGGCCGCGGTCCTCGGCGGGATCCTGCTCCTCCTCTTCGCCTGGCTGTGGCTCTCCGACCGCAACGAACGGACGGCGCGCGGCAACTTCGGGACCGCCAACGTGATCCCCGGGGACAGCTTCGCGGTCGTGACCTTCCGGCCCGACGAGCTTCGCCAGAAAGGCAGCAAGGCCTTCCCGGAATGGTTGGAACGCACCGGCGGCAAGGGCCTTTCGACCGCCGTGTCCGAACTGGTGAAGAACGGACTCGACCCCCACTCGGACCTCTACGCCTTCGCGAAATTCCCGGCGGACGCGAAGGACGCCGGCGACGGCTCCCGCCCGGTCATGCTCTGCGGCCTGGTGATCCGCGTCGCCGACGCGACCGTCGCCGAGGCGGCGCTTTCGCGCATCGCCGACCAGCTCAACAACTCGCTGCGCGGCGAGACCGGCAAGGCCGCCTCGAACCTCACCCGCAGCCGCTCGATGATCAAGCATGGGGAGGGCCGTTACATGGACCCGGAAGGCGGTTTTTTTACCTTTGGTCTGACGAACCGGACCGCGATCATCTTGGTTGAGTTCGAAGGCGACCCCGCCGCCCCGTGCGTGGAGAAGGAGATCCGCCTCTGCCTGACCCGGCCCGAGGCCCGCCCGCGCAAGCCCGGCGAACTCCCGGAGATCCTGCCGCACTATGCGAGCGACCAGCCGGGGGCCCTGACGCTCTGGCTCGACGCCAACCGCTTCTTCCGGCGCCTGCCGATGGGCGCGGCCACCCGCGTCCGCTACGACCAGATGCGCCCGGCCATGGAGTTCGAGCTGCTGATGGCGCTGGAGGCCGTCGGCAACGACTCCCTTTCCATCGCGGCCAGCTACCTCTACCAATTCGACCGCTTCGCCGACGGCGCGACCCGAGACCCCGTGAAGCTGATGGCCAAACTGGCCGCCCCGCCCCAGCCGGACCTCGGCTGGAAGCTCATGAACCGCTGCGTCGACACGCTCGACTACGATTCCCTGATCGAGCGGATGCGCGGCGCCCTCGGCGACGACAAGCGCCCCGGCGCCCAGTTGGTCCGCGTCGAGAAGACGGTGCCGACCGGCCGCGACGCCAAGTTCACGATCTCCGCCCGCTTCGACCCGAAGGCCGGCCCGCCCCTGGTCACGGCGATGCAGATCCTGGCGCAGTAAACCCTGATGGAACGCCGGCGAGGAACGTTGACCCTGTGGCTCTTGGCCGCGGGCTCCCTCGCCTTGGTCGGCTGCCGCACCCCGACGGGGAGCGAGGAAAGTTCCTCCTGGTTCAACTTCAGCCCCCGTCGCGGTGGCCAAGGCGGGGGTTCCGCCGCCGGCAAGCAACCGGTCAGCAAGCCGCGGACGAACCCGACCGACCGGCTGGCGGAGAAGCCGCCCGAGCCGACCCCCGCGCCGCCGAAAGCCACGGAGCCACCCCGCGCCACCCGGGAGACCGCCGTGAAGAAGGCATCGCCGTCTCCGGCGGCGGCCGACGCCACGCGGCCGAGCCTCGCCGAGCCCACACCCCAGCCGCGCCGGATACCCGCCGACCTCGCGGCCGACGCGACTCCCGGGCCACGGGCGCCCGCGCCCAGTCTGGGCCTGCCGTCGCTGCCCGCGGGCAACGCCACCGGGCGCCCGGCCAAGCCGCTTGCGTTCGATCCGCCCGAGGGCTCCCGCCCGACGCCCCCTGCGCCGACGGCACTGACCCTCGATCCAGGCAAGGGCACGACCACGCCGCGATCCGGCACGGCCTTATCCCTGCCCGCCCCCTCGGCGACGAACGGCCGACGCCCGCCGAACGCCTCCTTGCGCCTGCCGGGTTTCGGCGAGACGGAAGCGACCTCCCCCGC
>JBEBDN010000213.1:0-9777 GCA_041156945.1 Verrucomicrobiota bacterium
GCCTGCCCCTGCATTGCGGCGGTCCGGTCGCGTCCGACCAGCTCGCCTTCGGCGGTTGGCGCTTCGCCGCGCGCGGTCCGGCGGCGCTGCGGTACGGCGTCAGCCTCGAGGAGGCGGAGGCGATGGCCGGCGACCCGGCCTTCCGGTTGTTCGGCTTCGTCGGCTACGCCGGCTGGGACGCGGGACAGCTCGAGAACGAGCTCCGGCTCAACGCCTGGATCACCTGCCCGTTCGATCGGGTCTGCGCGCGCCTGGAAGGAGAGGCCTTCTGGAAGGCCCTCCTGCTCAAGCATCGCCCCGACCTGCGCTTGGCCGCCGATTCCCCCGAGGACCCGCGCCTCAACTGAGGGTCAGCGGCCGTTGGCCGTCAGGATCTCGACCTGCCGGATCAGCGTGTCGCCGGCGGCCTTGCCGTTGGCGCTGAGCATGCGGCGTTGGATGAGCTGCGGGCGGAACTGTTCCTTCACGCCGTAGAGCGACCAGAGGCCGGGCCGTAGGCGCGGGTCGCCGGCCGGGAGGGCCGTCCAGCCGATCGGCATGCCCTGCCAGCTGAATTCCACGTACCAGCCCGCCGCGGTCGCGGGGTCGCCCCCCTTGAGCAGGGCGGGATAGCGGGTGAGGAAATCGGGCGTCCGCTTGGGGCGCAGCGTGACGGCCAAGGCCACGGGCTGGCCGCGCAACGTCGCCAGCACGTCGGTGGAGGAACGCGCCAGGAGGAGCGTCGGGTCGAAGCCGATCAGGTTCTGGCCGTTGAAGATCCCGTGGTGGTTGGGTACGCCCCGGTTATCTTCCGAGGAGTCGTACCAAGCCTGGAAATGTTCGCTCAGCAGTAGGCCGACCTCGAAATGGAGGTGGGCGCGTTCCTTGGGGATGGCGGTCTCGCTGGTCGAGCTGTGCCCCATGACGCCGAGCACCTTGCCGGCCGCCAGCGTCTGGCCGGCCTTGATCCCCGGCTGGAGGGAAGCCAGGTGCGCGTAGAGCGTGTAGACGGGGATTTCCGCTTGGGGGTGGAGCATCACCACGTAACGGCCGTAGGTCCCGTTCGGCCGCGGGTTGACGTAGGCGACCACGCCGGCCATCGCGGAGAAGACCAGGTCGGTCGGTTCGCCCGCCTTGGTCCGCCCCACGGGCCGGATGTCGAGACCCTCATGGAAGCGGTGTCCGTCGTCGCGGACCATGCCGAAGGCGCCGGACTCGATCCGTCGGGACTCGGTCGGCTGCAGGTAGTCCGCGGGCGCGCGCGCCTGGGAGCGGTCCATCGAAGTCGGCCAGACGACCTCGGTCGCCGCCGCGGTCGCCGCGAGCCCCAGCAGGAGCCAGACTGGGAGCCGCCCCGCCGTCACGTGCCTTCCTGGTCGCGCAGCTTGCGGATCTTCAGGATCGACTCGTTGAGCCGCTTGCTCAGCTCGAGGGCCGCGGCGCGGTTCGAGAGTCCCTTCTGCTCGACGTGGAAGAGGAGGTTGCCGTCGACGACCTGGCCCTCGAGGCGCATGATCCCGACCGCCGTCTCGTTGACCACCAGGACGAGCTGCTTGCCCACCGCCTCGGCGGAATACTGCATGATGTCGGCGCCCGACTTGCGGTCGACCTGCACCAGCAGGAAGACCTGGCGCATGTCCTGCGGGCCGGCCTCGACGACTTCGGTGTTCAGCACGGACTCGGCCTTCACCAGCGCCGTCGTCAGCACCGGGATGCGCAGGCCGCTGACGGGGAGCACGACGTCGAGCCGCATCGAGGCGCCGGTCGAGGCCGGGGCTTCGATGAAGACCGAGGCGATGTCGGTGGGCAGGTCGGGGGTGCAGCCGGCGAGCAGGAGGACGGCGAGGGCGCCGAGGACGGGCAAGGGCTTCATGGAAATCAACCGACCAGGAGGTCGAGGGTCGCGCCGACCTTGAGCAGGTGGGCGGGCTGCAGGTCGAGGGCGGGCACGAGGTAGACCTGCTTGCTGGCGGCGTGCTGGTAGGGAATCAGGCCCTTGTCGGCCGGGCCCATCGCCTTGATGATCCGCTTGCGCTCCAGGAGCATCGCGAGGATGTGCTTCAGGACGGTCTTGTCGCCCGAGGGGTCCTCCTCGTTCTCGTAGAGCGAGAGGAAGAATTCCTCGCGGGACGCGAGCAGCTGGGCCCGCTGGGTCTGCTCCTCTTCCCCGCGCTCCTTGACCTCGCGGGTCCACTTGCCGAGCAGGATGCCGGGGGCCTGGAAGGCGGCGGCGTGGTCCTTCAGCACGTCGGTGCGGTCGATCAGGCCGCCGGTGGGCTTATGCACGATGCACGTGACGATGTCGCCGACGCGGAGCTCCTGGCCGGAGACGGCGCACGTGCGGGCGATGGGTTTGACCTGCCAATCCATGCGCCGAGGATGAGCCCGCGGGGGCGGGGCGGGCAACCCCATTCCCCGGGGATTGGGGCTGACTTATGCACGCTTCCGGGCCAGCCTGCGGCATGAACGGCGAGACTCCCTCCGGGGGCGCGGCCCTGCTCGTGGTCGACGTCCAACCCACCTTCCTCCGCGTGATGCCCGCGGGTGAGGCCTGTCTCCGGCGTTGCCGCCTGGCGGTGGGCGCCGCCCGGCTCCTCGGGCTGCCGATCTTCTTCACCGAGCAGGTCCCGGCCAAGCTCGGGCCGACGCATCCCGACCTCTTGCGGGCGGCGGGTGAGGGCGTCCGGGTGTTCGGCAAGACCGCCTTCTCCGCCTTCGGGGCGCCGGGGCTCACCGAAGCGCTGCGGGAAGCCGGCATCACCCATCTGCTCATCGCCGGGCTCGAAGGGCCGGTCTGCGTGCATCAGACCGCGGTGGCGGCCCTGCGCGCCGACTTCGGGGTCACCTTGCTCACCGACGCCATCACGGAGCGCCGGCCGGACGATGGCGCCGCCTGCCTCGCCGCCCTGCGGCACGCCGGCGCGACCGTCCTTCCGGTCGAGACGGTCTTCTACGCCCTGCTCGGCGACGCCGCGGACCCGCGTTTCCGCGCCTTCACGGAGCTGGTCAAGCAGGCTCAGGCCTGATCGACGGTCAGCGACGGCGCGGGGGCGACGTCGGCCGGCCGATCCGGTTCGCTCCAGGCGGCGAAGGCGACCATCGCCGCGTTGTCGCCGCAGTGCTTCGGTTCCGCGAGGAACATCGGCAGGCCCCGTTGCGTGGCCGCGTTCGCGAGGCGGGTGCGGAGCGTGCGGTTGTTGGCGACCCCGCCCGAGAGGCCGACCGAACGGTAGGCGCCGCGGTCGAGGGCCGCGCCGACCTTGGCGACGAGCTGCTCAATGATGGCGTGCTGGTAGCCCGCGCAGAGGTCGGGCAAGGCCGCGCGCACCTGCGCGTCATCCATCTTCTCGAGCTGGTAGCGCAGCGCGGTCTTCAAGCCGGAGAAACTCAGGCGCAGGTCGGCCTTCTCCGGGATGCCGCGCGGGAAGGCGAATTTCCCGGCGTCGCCCTGCGCGGCGTGGCGTTCGATGAGCGCGCCGCCGGGGTAGGGCAGGCCGAGGAGCTTGGCGCCCTTGTCGAAAGCCTCGCCCGCGGCGTCGTCGACGGTGCGGGCGATGACGCGGATCGACAGGTCTTCGCCGAGGCGCACGAGCAGCGTGTTGCCGCCGGAGATCACGATCCCGAGGTGCGGGAGCAGGGCCGCGCGCGCGGCCAGGAAGCCCGCGGGGTCCGCCGCGTGCCCGGGGAGGAAGACCGAGTGGACGTGCGCGCGCAGGTGGTTGACGCCGACCAGCGGGCGGCCGGTGGCCAAGGCCAGGGCTCGCGCCAGCGTGACGCCCATCGAAAGGCACGGCAGCAGGCCCGGTCCGCGGGTGACGGCGATCCGCGTGACCGCCGGCAGGTCGGCGCGGAACTCCGCGAGCAGGAGGGGCAGGGCGGAGAGGTGCATGCGGCTGGCCAGTTCCGGCACGACGCCGCCGTATTTCTCGTGCTCGGCCGCCTGCGTGCTCACGAGCTCGCGGACGATCCCCCGGGCCGGGTCGAAGAGCGCCAGGGCCGATTCGTCGCAGGAACTTTCGATTGCGAGGATCATCCGCCTGCAGTCAGCCCAAAACGGGGTATGGCTCAACCTTGTTTCGTCTGGCTCCGCCCGAAAGTCCCCGCAACGCTGGGGCCGTGGAGCCCGCGGACCGCCATGACGCCCTCGTCGCCCTGCTCCGTCGCGGGGCCCGCGACGGCGTGGTGCCGTTCTCGCGTCTCGTGGCGGCCGCGCTCTACGCCCCGGGCCTCGGTTATTACGTCGCGGACCGCGCGCGCGTGGGCAAGGGCGCCGGCACCGACTTCACCACCGCCGCCGCCCTCGGGCCCATGTTCGGCGAACTCGTCGCCGCGGCCGCCGGCCAACTCGTCGGCGACCTCGCCGCGCATGCGTTGGTCGAGGTCGGCGCGGAGCCCGGCCAGGCTCATTTCGCCGGCGCCGCCGGACGCTTCGCCGCGCACCACGTCTTCCGCGTCGGCGACGCGCCCCGTCTCCCGTCCCGCTCCGTGCTGGTCGCCAACGAGCTGTTCGACGCCCAGCCGTTCGACCGCTTCATCTTCCAGGGCGGCGCGTGGCGCGAACTGGGCGTGCGCGTCGACGGCCCGACCCTCGCGCCGGAAGTCCTGCCCGCGTTCACCGATCCCGCCGCGGCGGAGTTCGTCGCCGCGTTGCCGCCGGCCGCGGAAGGTTGGATCATCGACGTCCCGTTCGCGGCCGAACGCCTGCTCGCGCAACTGCTCGCGGGCGGGTGGACCGGCGCCGTCATCTTCCTGGATTACGGGAAGACGGTCGCGCAGTGCCTGGAGTCGTCCCCGGCTGGCACGGCCCGGGCCTATTTCCGCCACCAGCTGTCGGGCGACATCCTGACGCGGCTCGGTTCGCAGGACCTCACGTGCCACGTCCTCTGGGATCGGCTCGAGCCGGTGCTGCGCGCCGCCGGTTTCCGCACCGCGCTGGATCGGCAGGAAGCCTTTTTCGTGAAGCATGCCGCCGGCGCGATGGAACGGATCGCCGCGTCGGGCGACCCCGAGGCCACCGGCCGGCTCCGGGCCCTGACGCACCCGGCCCATTTCGGGTCCAAGTTCCAGGTTTTGCACGGCGTCAGGCCTTAATCGGCGGTTTTCGGAAGCCACGCTCGACCTCGGGGGAACAACTCCTTTTCTGGGGTGTACCCCTCATTTAAGCCATGAAGTCCCCCCTGCTTATTCCGTTCACCCTCTGCTTGGGCGCCGCGGTGCTCTCGGCCGACGTCAAGGTCATCCAGGCCTTCGAGGGCGACGGGTTCGATAGTTGGCAGACGACCGGCACGGGCTTCGGGCTCGCGCCCGTCACGGGCCGCTGCGATGGCGTCAACGGCGAGTTCCGCAATTACGGCGGAAACTCCCTCGTGTGCTCCGCTCACCGCGGCGATGGGGCCACCGGCACGCTGACTTCGCCCGAGATCGTCCTCACCCATCCTTACCTCGGGTTCCTCGTCGCGGGCGGCAACCACCCCGGCAAGGCCGCCGTGCAGCTCCTCGTCGACGGCAAGGTCGTGCGCGAGGCGGTCGGCAAAAACAGCCTCATCTTGGTCGAGGCCGTCTGGGACATCGCCGAGTTCAAGGGCAAGAAGGGCGTCCTGCGCCTCGTCGACCGCGAGGTCGGCTCCTGGGGCTTCATCGCGGCCGACCATTTCGTGTTCTCCTCGACCAAGGACGTGAAGTTCCCGACCGGCGGCCGGCCCAAGCCCAAGGCCGCCAGCAACCTCGTCCGCGTGCCCGGCGAAGGCACGGCCGCCCTGCAGCCCGGCGCCAGCCTCAAGGAAACCGGCGGCCACAAGGCCACCGGCGTGACCTCCCCGACCGCCATCGCCTTCGGCAACGACGGCAGCCTGTATGTCGCGGAGTCCCACCGCTTCCGCTTCGGCGTCGAGGACGACCGCAACCACCTCTACTGGTACCACGACGACCTCGCCGCCGCGACCACCGCCGACCGCCTCGCCCTGCATAAGAAATGGGAAGCCAAGCGCTCCCATGCGTGGATGACCGCGAAGTCGGAGAAGATCCGCTTCCTCACCGACGAGCAGGCCGACGGCGTCTTCGGGAAGTCCCGGGTCTTCGACGAGAAGTTCAACGACGTGCTCGACGGCACCGGCGCCGGGGTCATGGCCTGGGACGACAACGTCTACTTCGCCTGCATCCCCCGCATCTGGATGCTGCAGGACCCTAAGCAGGACGGCGTCGAGGGCCAGCGCAAGGTGCTGCAGGACGGCTTCGGCGTGCGCATCTCGCTCTCCGGCCACGACATGAACGGCTTCGCCATCGGCTACGACGGGCGCGTCTGGGGCACGATCGGCGACCGCGGTTTCAACTTCACGACCAAGGAAGGCAAGAAGTACGACTCCCGCAACCGCGGCGCCGTCTTCCGCTTCGAGCCCGATGGCTCGGACTTCGAGGTCGTGCACTTCGGCCTGCGGAATCCCAAGGAGATCGCGTTCGACGAGTTCGGCAACGGCATCTCCGTCGACAACAACTCCGACCAGGGCGACCAGGCCCGCGTCGTCTACGTCGTGGAAGGCGCGGATTCCGGCTGGGAGATGGAGCATCAGGCGATGCACACCTTCCACCGCTCGATCGGACTGGAGCAGCGCCCGCCCTCCCGCTGGATGACCGAGAAGGTCTGGGAACTGCAGAATCCCGTCCAGCCGGCCTTCATCATCCCTCCCTCCGCCTACATCTCCTCCGGCCCCTCCGGCCTGACCTACCACCCGGGCGCGGGCTACCTCGAGGCCGAGGCCAAGCATTTCCACATCTGCGATTACCGCGGCTCCGCCGGCGGCTCCGGCATCTGGTCCTTCCAGCTCGCCCCGGCCGGCGCCGGCATGAAGTTGGTGGAATCCCACCAGCTGCTCTGGGGCGTCGCCGCGACCGACGTCGAGTACGACTGGAAGGGCCGCCTCGTGGTGTCCGACTTCATCACGGGCTGGGAATCGCACGACGCCGGACGCATCGTCACGCTCTCCGCCGACAAGGTGTGGAAGCCCGAGGCGGCCGCCACGGTGGCCACCCTCATGAAGGAAGGCTTCGCGAAGCGCGGCTCCGCCGAACTCGCCCAGCTGCTCGCGCACGCCGACCAGCGCGTCCGCCTGCGCGCGCAGATCGAACTGACGCGCCGCCCCGACGCCGCCGACCGCTTCGAGGCCGCGACCAAGTCCGCGGACCCGCTGGAGCGCGTCCACGGCATCTGGGGCCTGGGCATCCTCGCCCGCCGCGGGGCCGCGATCGCCCCGGGCGAAGCCTTCAACGGCAAGCCCACGCCCGTCGCGCCGCTCGCCGAGCGCGTGGCCGCCGCGAACCGCCTGGTACCCCTCCTCGCGCACGCCGACGCCGAAGTCCGCGCCCAGACCGCGCGCGCTCTCTCGGAGTCCCCGCTGAAGGGCGACGACCTGCCGCTGGGTAAGCTCATCCTCGACCCCTCGCCGCGCGTGCGCTCCTTCGCCGCCCTGGCCGCCGCCCGGTTGGGCGCGAGCAAGCACCTGCCCGAGGTCCTGACGATGCTCCGCGAGAACGCGGACGCCGATCCGGTGCTCCGCCACGCGGGCTCCTACGCGATCGACCGGATGTGCGGGACCGCCGCCGCCTTCGACGCGGTCGCCAAGGATGCCCACGCTTCCGTGCGCCTCGCGGCCGTCATCGCCCTGCGCCGCCGTCTCGATCCGTCCGCCGCCCGCTTCGTGAACGACGCTTCCCCGGTCGTGGCCGACGAGGCGATCCGCGCCGTGCACGACCTCGCCCTCGAGCCGGGTCGCCCGGCGGTCGCCGCCCTCCTGGATACCCGCGCCCAGCGGGCATGGACGCCCTTCATGCTGCGTCGCCTCGTGCACAGCGCCTTCCGCCTGGGCGGCGAGGCCAACGCCGCCCGCGTGGTCGGCGTCGCCCTCGACGACCAGCTTCCGGAGGAAGTCCGCAATGAGGCCCTGCGCCTGCTCGCCCAGTGGGCCAATCCTTACCCGATCGACCAATCGACCGCCCACTGGAGCCCGCTGCCGCCCCGCGACCCCAAGGAGGTCCGCGCCAGCCTGACCGCCGCCTTGCCGAAGCTCCTGCAGGGTGGCTCCGACACCTTGAAGGCCGCCCTGGAATTGGTGACGCTGTTCCAGCTCGATGTGGCCTCCCTCCCCGCCGAGACGCTCACCGCCTTGGCCGCCAACGATAAGCTGAGCGGCTCCGCCCGCGCCAAGGCGCTGGCGATGCTCCTGGCCCGCCAGCCCGCCAACGCCGGCGAGCTCGCCGACAAGTATGCGAAGGACGCCAAGGACGAGGTCGCCATGGTCGCCCTCGGCGAACTCGCCCAGCGCAACCCCGCCCAGGGACTCGTCGAGCTCTCCAAGGCGGCCAAGACCGGCTCGCCGGCCCGGCGCCAAGGCGCCTGGAAGGCGCTCGCCAAACTACAGGCCCCGGGAGTCGAGGCTTTGTTCGTCGAACAGCTCGCCGCCCTGGGCGCGGCCAAGGGCGTCTCGCCCGCGGCGATCGAACTCTTGGACGCCGCGGCGGCGCGTCCCGAAGCCCCGGTCAAGGAAGCCTTGGCCAAGCTGAAGTCCGCGCTGGCCGATCCGGCCAACGCCCTGGCCAAGTGGATGCCCGCCCTCGAAGGCGGCGACGCCGCCAACGGCTTCGCGCTCTTCCAGGCCCTGCCCGCCGGCCAGTGCCTCCGCTGCCACCGGGCCTCGACCGATTCGCACGCCGCCGGCGGCGAGGCGGGCCCGAACCTCGCGGGCATCGCCAAGCGCGGCGACCGCCGCTACCTCCTCGAGTCGGTCGTGCAGTCCTCCGCGGTCGTCGTCTCCGGCTACGGTAGCGTGAACCTCGACCTCGCCAACGGCGGCGCCCTCACCGGCACGCTGCTCCAGGAGAAGCCCGACTTCGTCGACGTCGATGTCGCCGGCAACCGCTGGCGCGTCGCCCGCCAGGACATCAAGGCGATGACCGCCCCGGTCTCCGGCATGCCCGCCCTCGACGGCGTCCTTTCGCTCGGCGAGGTCCGCGACCTCGTGGCCTGGCTCGCGACCCTGGAGAAGGGCGTGCCGGCCACGAAGACCGCCGAGCCGAAGCCGCTGGACATCTCGACCATCAAGCCCGTGGTCCCTGCCGCCGGCGTCGATCCGGCCGTCCTGGCCCTGGGCAAGCAGCAGTTCGCGATGTGCTCCGCCTGCCACGGCCCGAACGCCGAAGGCACCGTCATCGCGCCCCCGCTCGCGAAGTCCAACTGGGTCAACGGCCCGGTCGAGAACCTCATCCGCATCCAGCTCCGCGGCCTGCAGGGGCCGATCACCGTCTCCGGCAAGTCATACAAGCTGCCGGGCCCGATGCCGGCGCAGGCCTACCAGACCGACGAGCAGATCGCCGCGGTGCTGACCTACGTCCGCAACAGCTTCGGCAACGCCGCCTCGCCGGTCACCGCTGCGCAGGTTAAGGCGCTCCGCGCCGAGGTCGGCCAGCCTCCGCTCACCGAAGCCGACCTCGTCCCGGCGAAGTAAGCCGCGCGCCCATCAAAAGCAAGGGGCGGTCCCGCGTGGGACCGCCCCTTTTTGTTGGTGCCGTGCCGCGGCTCGTTCAGCGCGGGAGGGCCAGGCGACTGAGGACGCGGTTGGCGCCGCCTTCCTCCCGGACCGTGATCTGGCGCAGGCCATCCTTGCGGACGATGATGCTTTCCTGGGGAACGGTCGTGAAGGTCTGCTTCTCGCCGCGGGTCACCTTGATGGTGACGATCAATTCGGCGCCCAAGCGTTCGACGGAGACCACCGTGATCTCGGTCCGGCGATCGGTCTCCTTGTCGAGCAC
>JBEBDN010000214.1:0-14292 GCA_041156945.1 Verrucomicrobiota bacterium
ACGCACCGGACGTGACCCGCCTGCGCAACTTCCTCTTCGCCTTCCTCGCGTTCCTCGCCGCGCCGTTGGCCGCGCACCCGGAATGGAAGCAGGCCTATTGCGTCGGCGTGATCGACGACGACTGCCGCTTCGACCTGACCATCAAGTTCGACGTCCCCTCCTACCTCGTCGGCAAGCACCCCAAGGACGCCACCGTCAAGGAGCTGGATGACCTGATGTTCGACGCCGGGCGCCTGCCCGCCGCCTACGAGCGCGGCCCGGCGGACTTCCTGCAAGGGACGCGCGTATTCGTCGACGGCGCCGAGGTCCCGGTCGAGCTCCTGGCCTTCCCCTCGGCCGCCGAGGTCAAGGCCCAGTCGGCCAAGCAGGGCGAGGAGGACCGCTACCCTGTCCTGCTCAACGCCAAGCTGCGCACCCGGCTACCGCGCGAAACGGGCAAGGTCGAGGTGATGTTCCCCCCGGCGCTCGGCGCCGTACTTACCAACCTCCGGCGCGGCATGGACTCGCAGGTCCTCATGAACGTGGCGCCGGGCGAGCGGGGTGAGTTCGTCATCGGGGAAGTCCGCCTGACCTTGGGCGGCTTACTCCGGGAAGGCTTCGCGCACGTCATCCCGGAGGGATGGGACCACTGCCTCTTCATGCTCGCGATGTTCCTCGGCGCGGCGTCGCTCGCCCAGGCGCTCGGGCGTTCGCTCATCTTCACCCTCGGCCACAGCGTCACGCTCGGCCTGGTCGCGTTCGGCGCCCTGCCGCCCGCCGGCGACTGGATCGAGCCGATCATCGCCGCCACGATCGGCCTCGGCGGCGCCTACGTCTACTTCGGCCGCGGCGAGGGCCGCCAGATGCTGCTCGTCCCGCTGGCCTTCGGCCTCATCCACGGCCTGGGGTTCGCCGCGGCCGTCACGGACAAGCTGGCGGAGTGGCGTCAGGCGCAGGTCGTCCAGGTGCTCGTCGGCTTCAACCTCGGGGTCGAACTCGCCCAGGTGACCGTCATCCTACTGGCCGCGGGCCTGCTCGCCCTCGCCGTCCGGGCCAGCCTGCCGACGGCGACGCTTCGGCGGGGCCTTGGGGGCGCCATCGCCCTCGCGGGCTTCGGCGTCATGCTCTGGCGGGCCTACGGACTGCTGACCGGCGAAGGTTGATCAAAGGCGGCCGACGGGGCGCTTGCCCGCGTCGAGCGCCGCACGCTCCTTCGCCGCCAGTTCCTTGAGGGCGGCGACGACCTCGGGGTGGGCATCCTTCACGTCGGTCCGTTCGCCGGGATCGGTCTCGAGGTTGAACAAGGCGAAGCCGATCTCCTTCTGCTGGGTCTTCATCGGCGCGCCATCGTGCTCGGCCGGCTTCATGTCGTCGTAGCTCCGGTAGGTGTGCGGCAAGTGCAGCTTCCACGGCCCGCGGCGGATCGCCTCGAGCTTGTCGCCATAATAATAGGGGAAGACCTCGCGGACTTGGGCGGCTTCGCCGCGCAGCAGCGGGCCCATCGAAAGTCCGTCGATGGGCTTGGCGGGCGCGGTCGCGCCGCACGCCTCGACCAAGGTGGGCAGCAAATCCACGTTGGCCGCGACGGCCCGGCTGACGGAACCTGGCTTGACCTTACCGGGCCAACGCACGATCAGCGGCACGCGCACGCCCCCTTCCCAGGTCGTCCCCTTGCCTTCGCGGAACCCGCCGGTGACGCCAGCGTGCCGTCCGAAGTTGAGCCAAGGCCCGTTGTCGCTGGTGAAGATGACCACCGTATCCTGGGCCAGGCCCTTGCGCTCCAACGCGTCGAGGACCTTGCCCACGGTGTCGTCCAGCTCCGCCAAGGTGTCCGCATACGGCGTGGGCCCCTTGCCCTTGAAATCCTTGGAGGCGCCGAGCGGGGTGTGCGGCATCGACGTCGCCAGGTAGAGGAAGAAGGGCCGGTCGACGGCGTCGCGGATGAACTTGGCCGCGCGGAAACCCTGCCGCACCGTGAGCAGATCCATGTCGACCCAATCCTCCAGTTCGCCGAAGGGCACGCCGTCGACGATCCGCGGGAGCTTCGGATACATCTTCCGGCGGGACGGGTCGCCGGGGTAGTAGCCGAGCGGCCACATGTCGTTCGAGTAGGGGATGATCAACGATTCGTCGAAGCCCTGCTTGTCGGGCAGGAAGGCCGTGGCGTCGCCGAGGTGCCACTTGCCGACCACGCCAGTCCGGTAGCCGGCCCGACGCAGCAATTCGGCGATGGTTTCCTCCTCGGGATTGAGCCCGGTCTTGGCGGCGGGGGGAAGCGCCGTACCCCCGAGCCCGAGTCGGTTGGGGTAGCAACCGGTCAGCAACGCGCAACGGGAGGAGGTGCAGACGGCCTGGGCGGCGTAGAACTGCTCGAAGCGCATCCCTTCCTTGGCCAATTGATCGAGGCGAGGCGTCTTATTCTGGGTCGAGCCGTAGCAACCGAGGTCGCCCCAGCCGAGGTCGTCCGCCATGATGAGGACGACGTTGGGCGTCTTCGCCGCCAGCGAAGCGATCGAACAAAGGAAGACGAGCCAGGCCGGGGTGCAGCGCATGCCCATTTCTTAGGTCAGCATGCCAAGATGCCAAGCCCAGATTACCAGGGGGTGGACGGCGCTCAGACCTGCAGCCCCAGTTCCCTGCAGACCGCGGGGTGCTTCCGTGCCTTGGCCTTGAACTCATCGACCGAGAAGTCGGCCACGATGAAGTCGCCGTAGCGGAGGCTCGGGCACTTGGACTGGCCGGTGAGGGCCACGAGCTGCCGCATTTCGTGCATGTTGGCCGCGACATCGCGGACATCCAATGGAACGCCCTGGGACTCGAAGAAGGCCAGCGCCTCCGTGCACCAGGGGCACCCCGGCTTGGTGTAGAAGATCGGCAAAGGCTGCGGCATGCGGACCATGCAAGGCGGGAAGCGCCGGGAAGCAAGCCGAGGAAAGGCTGGCGCGTTGACAGTCCCTCGCCGCGGGGACAGACAGGACGACCTTCCATGGAAACCATCCACGGCGCCCCCTCCTTCGTCCTGCGCACCCCCGAGGTCGAGCTCGCGGTCACCCGCACCGCCGGACACCTCGCCCCCGTCCGCTTCCATCTTGGCCCGCTGACCGCGGCGCCCTATTCGCTCTCGCCGTGGACGCCCGGGCAGATCGACCCTGCCCTACCCAACTTGCTCCTTTACCTGCGCGGCGACTTCCTCTGCCTCCCCTTCGGTGGCCAGGAGAACGGCCCGCCCCACGGCGACGTCGCCAACGCCGACTGGACGCCGGTCGAGCAGACCGCGACCCGCCTCCGTCTCCGCCAGACGGGCGCCGACACCGGCGCCACGGTGACCAAGACTCTGTCGCTGGTCCCCGGACACCACGCCGTCTACGCCGAGCATCTGATCGAGAACCTCGCCGGCCGGTGGAACTACGGCAACCACCCGGTGCTCGACCTCTCGGCCGTCCCGGAAGGGACCGCGCGCGTGGCGACCAGCGCGTTCCGGTTCGGCTCGGTCTACCATGGCGAATTCTCCAACCCGGCCAACGGCGAGTCGGGCGCCCTCCGTCCCAACGCCCGCTTTTCCGACCTCACGGCGGTCCCCACGAAATCCGGGAACGACACCGACCTCACGCGCTACCCGGCCCGGCCCGGCTTCGACGACCTGATCATGCTGGTCAACGCGCCCGCGACCGACGAGCAGCCCTTCGCCTGGACGGCCGTCACCTTCCCGGGGTACGTCTGGTTCCAGCTCAAGGACGTCGCCGACTTCCCGGCGACGTTGTTCTGGCTCTCCAACGGCGGCCGCCCCGGACATCCCTGGGAGAAGCGCCACCTCGGTCGCCTCGGCCTCGAGGAGGTCTGTTCGCACTTCTGCGACGGCGTCGACATCGCCCGGGAGGATCGCCTGTCCGCCGACGGCGTCCCGACCAGCCGCGAGTTCCACCGCGATCAGCCGGTGCGTCTGGCGATCATCCAAGGTGCGGCGGCGGTCGGCCAGTCCTTCGGGCAGGTGAAGTCCATCACCCCGGCCGGCCCGGCGGCCGTCCGGATCGTGGGCGAAAACGGCCAAACCCTCGAGGTCCCCCTTAATTGGGGCTTTTTGAAGGCCTGAGTCGTTTTTACTCAATTCTTGTCCCCGCCCCCGGACTCCCCTAAATCCCACCTTCCTCCCCTTCCCCTCCCACCTCATGTCCTCCCCCAAGATCGTCCAAGACTTGACCACCAAGAAGAGCGGCGTCGCCCCGCTCGTGGCCAAGGAACTCGCCCGCACCGGCGGCCTGCTCCGCCTGGCGCCCTGCTGGGTCCCCCGCTCCTTCCTGCAGCCGGGCAAGCGCCTCAAGCTCCACCCCGATGACCTGTACGCGTTCGGCCTGAGCCGCGGCGGCATCGACGAGCGCTGGTTCGCCTCCACCACCGAGGCCGCCAACGACAACCGCACCCCCGACGAAGGCCTGTCCTACGTCGTCATCGGCGGCGTCCGCTTCACCCTGCAGCAGGCCGTCAAGGAATGCGGCGCGGCCCTCATCGGCTCCGCCATCTGGAAGAAGTACAAGAAGTGGCCCGTCTACTCCAAGTTCTTCGACAACATGGGTCCGATCCCGCACCACATGCACCAGAACGCCAAGCAGGCCAAGCTGCTCGGCCTCGAGGGCAAGCCGGAGTCGTACTACTTCCCGCCCCAGCACAACAACGTCGGCAACAACTTCCCCTACACCTTCATGGGCTTCGAGCCCGGCACGACCAAGGCCCAGGTCCGCGAGTGCATCGCCAACTGGCACAAGGGCGACAACAAGATCCTCGCCCTGTCCAAGGCCTACAAGCTCGAGCCGGGCACCGGCTGGCTCATCGACCCGTGCATCCTGCACGCCCCGGGCTCGCTCTGCACCTACGAGCCGCAGTGGGGCTCCGACGTCTTCGGCATGTACCAGAACCTCGTCGAAGGCCGCGAAGTACCGTGGGCCCTCCTCGTCAAGGACATGCCCAAGTCCAAGCACCAGGACGTCGACTTCATCGTGGACCAGCTCGACTGGGACAAGAACGTCGACCCGAACTTCAAGGACAACCACTACCTCGAGCCGGTCGTCTCCGTCGAGGGCAAGGGTTTCGTGGACAAGTGGATCGTCTACGGCAAGGTCGACAAGTTCCAGTACTTCACCGCGAAGGAGCTGACCGTCGAGCCGGGCGCCGAGTGCACCATCACGGACAAGGGCGCCTACGGCCTGATCTGCGTCCAAGGCTCCGGCACCATCAACGGCGAGGTCCTCAACAGCCCGAAGCTCATCCGCTTCAACGAGCTCACCTAGGACGAGTACTTCTGCACCGAGGACGGCGCCAGGAAGGGCGTCACCTTCCGCAACACCTCCACCACCGAGCCGCTGGTCTGCCTGCGCTACTTCGGGCCGGAAGTGAACCCGGACGCCCCGGCCATGGGCGCCCACAAGAAGGCCAAGAAGAAGTAAGCCTTCGCCGCCACCCCTCACCCCACCCCACCGTCATGAAACTGCACAACGCGATGTGGCCCGGCCTCGTCGGCAAGGAGCCCAACACCGACCACCCCCCGATCGCCCTCGAGCGCATGCTCGACATGACCGTCGCCGCCAACGTCGACGGGCATAAGTTCGACGGCGTCGACCTGTTCCTGTTCCACCCGCACACCGACCCCGACATCGCCCCCGACGCCCTCAAGGCGATGGCGGACCAGATCGCGGCCCGCGGCCTCAACGTCGGCTCCCTCGTGGCGCCGGTCTGGGGCGGCACCGTCGGCGACTCCGCGATGGGCAGCGACGAGCAGCAGAAGAAGTTCCTCCTCGCCATCGAGAAGGCCTGCCGCATCGCGCAGCAGCTGAACCGCCATGGCGTGCGCAAGTACGGCCTCATCCGCGTGGACTCCGCCGAGTTCGGCGTGGCCAAGTGGCGCGAGAACCCGAAGGCGAACACCGCCCGCATCGTCGACACCTTCAAGAAGGCCGCGCAGATCGCCGCCGACCACGGCGAGCGCCTCGCCGCCGAGGGCGAGATCTGCTGGGCCGGCATGCACTCGTGGAAGGCCATGCTCGACACCCTCGAAGGCGTCGGCATGCCGAAGCACTTCGGCTTCCAGGCCGACCTCGCCCACACCTACCTCTACCTGATGGGCTACAACGAGCCCGAGGCCGCCCTGCTCAAGGAAGGCTACACGCAGGAGCAGTTCTGGCCCGCCTACCGCGAGATGGTCGGCAAGCTCCGCCCCTGGACCTACGACTTCCACGTCGCCCAGAACGACGGCACGGTGCACGGCACCGGCTCCCACGAGAAGACCGGCCGCCACTGCCAGGCCGACGACCCCAACGGCAAGCTGGACATCACCGCCTGCTCCAAGGTGTGGCTCGAAGGCGCCGCCGGCCGCGGCATGCAGCACATCTGCTGGGATGGCTGCATGTTCCCGAACGCGACGCTCGAGAACCCGAAGACCTGGAACACCATCCTCTCCGCGATGGTGAAGGTGAAGAAGGCCCTCTGAGCATCCACCCAACCTCCCTCCGCCAACCGCCAACTCCTGAATCATATGTCTAAAGCCATTCGCATCGGCCTCATCGGTTACGGCTTCATGGGCCGCACCCACTCCAACGCCTACTCCCAGGTCGGCCACTTCTTCCCCAAGGACAAGGTGACCCCCGGCCACCACATCGTCCGCCAGGCCGTCTGCGGCCGCGACGAGGCCAAGGTCAAGGACTTCGCCGCCAAGTGGGGCTACGCCTCCTACGAGACCGACTGGCGCAAGCTGGTCGCCCGCACGGACATCGACGCCGTCGACATCTGCACCCCGAACGACTCGCACGCCGAGATCGCCCTGGAGTGCATCAAGCACGGCAAGATGATCCTCTGCGAAAAGCCCCTCGCCCTCAACGGCGCGCAGGGCGAGGCCATGGTGGCCGCCGTCGAGAAGTCCGGCCTCCCGAACCTCGTCTGGTACAACTACCGGTTCCTCCCCGCCGTGACCCTGGCCAAGAACATCGTCGCCGCCGGCGAACTCGGCCGCGTCTTCCACTACCGCGCCAACTTCCTCCAGGATTGGACGATCTCCACCGAGCTGCCCCAGGGCGGCGCGGGCCTCTGGCGCCTCGACGCCGCGGCCGCCGGTTCCGGCGTGACGGGCGACCTGCTCGCGCACTGCATCGACACGGCCCGCTGGATCAACGGCGACATCACCGAGGTCTCCGCCATCACCGAGACGTTCATCAAGGAGCGCGTGCACACCGCCACGGGCAAGAAGCAGGCCGTCACCATCGACGACGCCGCCATCTTCCTCTGCCGCTTCGAGAACGGCTCGATCGCCCAGTTCGAATCCACCCGCTACGCCCGCGGCCACAAGGCGCTCTACACGTTCGAGATCAACGGCGAGAAGAAGTCCCTCCAGTGGGACCTCCACGACCTCAACCGCCTCAACTACTTCGACCACTCCGTGCCGGGCGACCGCCGCGGCTGGGCCAGCATCCACACTTCCGACGGCGACCACCCGTACGCCGGCAACTGGTGGGTCCCGGGCCTCTGCCTCGGCTACGAGCACTCCTTCACGCACGAGTTGGCCGAGTTCCTCAAGAGCCTGGACGACCCCAAGGCGCCGAAGGCCTACCCGGACTTCCGCCACGCGCTGGGCACGCAGTACGTCTGCGACGCCGTCCTGGAGTCCGCCAAGACCAAGCAGTGGGTTAAGGTCAAGAAGGCCTAAACAGGCTTCTGAGAGCCTTCCAGAGGCCCCGAATCGCGAGATTCGGGGTCTTTTTGTTGCCCAGAGCCCACGGAACAGTGCAACCGAGTCTATTGTTGACAGTAGACTGTATTCCATAGGATTGAGCACAACTGTCATCAAATGAAACGTCCACTCCGCCTCGACTCCATGGTCTGCACTTACCAGCTCTACCTCCTCAACCGCCACCTCTTCATCGACCTCCCGGAGGGCCGCGCCTTGGTCGATACCGGTGCGCCCTTTAGTTCCTCGACCACCGGCCGCCTCACTTGGCAGAACCAGAACCATGGGGTGAACAAGGGGGGCTACTTCGGCTTCACGTTCGACCAGCTTTCGGCCGAGATCGGCGTCCAAGTCGACGCCCTGCTCGGGATGGACTATCTGGCCCAGACGACCCTGCTGTTCGACGTGACCCACCGCACGTTGACGGCCGGCGACGAGATGCCGGCCGGTTTCGTGGCGCGGCCCTATGAGCTGGCTCCGATGTCCGACCTTCCCCTCTTCACGGCGACGCTCAACGGCCAGCCGGCCCGCGTGCTCTGGGATACGGGCGCGCAGTACGGCTACGTCACCGACGGGAAGTTCCTCGCGGGCGCGGAACCGCTGCCGGGCTTCCGCGACTTCAGTCCGCTCTTCGGCGACATCGACCTGCCCCGCTCCGCGACCGTCCCGTTCACGCTGGCCAACCACGACCTGCTCGAGCGTTGCGGCGAAGCCCCCGAGGTGCTGGGCGGCGGCGTCTCCCCGGTGCCGATGCGCCCCTTCCTCCGCGCCCTCGACATCGACGCGATCGTCGGACCGTCCTGGATGCCCCGCGTCAAGGTCTGGCTCAATCCGCTCGACCAGACGTTCGCCCTCGCGGTCTGACCGGAGGACGGCGCCGACAAAAGGCCCCGGCTCGCCTCGCGGCGGCCGGGGCCTTCGCTTCGCGGGAACGGCCTACTTCTTCGCGGCGGCCTTGGGGGCGCCGGGCGAATAGAAGCGGTTCATGCGGTCGAGGATCGCGTTCACCGCGGCCGCGCGGTCGATCACGCCGTTGTGGCGCCAGACGATTTCGCCGCCCGGGGCCACCAGGACGGTGTGGGGGATCGGGCCGGGCATCTCCTTGTCGAGCGCCGCGGCCAGGTCGTCGCCGCTGCCGGCGAAGAGGTAATGGTTGGTGGCGCGGCCCTCCTTCTTGACGCTGTTCTCGACCTTCTTGCTCATGCCCGCGGCCTGCTTGAAGAGGAAGGCCTCGGCCTTGGGCAGCTCGGACGCCTTATCCAGGCTGATGGTCACCAGTTCGAAGTCGCGCATGTCGAACTGGCGCGAGATCCCGACCAGGTCCGGAAACTCCTGCTTGCAGGGGGCGCACCAGGTGGCCCAGACGTTGATGAGGCGGTACTTGTTGGTGGGGTTCGCGCGGAGCTTGGCGATGTCGGCGGCCTTGATCTCCTCGACGACCACGGGGGTCTTGGCCCAGGACTCATGCTTGGCGTCGTGCAGGGCCTTCTTCTCGCGCCACTTGGTGGAGCAGCCCATGGGCTTGGTCAGTTCCAGGGCGACGGGCTTGCCGGCGAGGATGGCGTCGACGGCGTTCTGGCAGTCCTTGGACTTGACGGTGCTGTCGTCGTAGAAGCGCGAGTCGTCGAAACGGCCCTGGTAGCGGAGCTTCAGGTTCTTGTCGAAGACGAAGACGTGCGGGGTCGCCAGGCAGCCGTAGGCGCGGGCCACGACCTGGGTGTCGCCGTCGTAGAGGTAGTCGAACGTCCACTTGTTCTTCTCGGCGTAGGGCTTCATCTCGGCGTAGGAGTCGCCGAACTCGCCGTAGCCGAGTTCGTCCTTGCTGAGGCCGTCCGGGTGGTTCGGGTTGATCGCGACGAGCTTCACGCCCTTGCCCTTGTATTCTTCGTAGAACTTCTGGAGGCGGCGCTCGATGCTATGCGAGGTCGGGCAGTGGTTGGAGGTAAAGAGCACGACGAGGGCCTCGCCGCCGGTGTACTCGGCGAGCTTGTGCTTCTTGCCGTCGGTGCCGAGGAGCTCGAAATCCGGGGCGGCGTCGCCGCTCTTGAGCGTGCGCATGTCGGGCGGGTTGCCGTTGACGAGGCCGGGGGCGTCGGCGGCGCGGACGCCGACGACGGCGGCCAGGACGGCGAGGAGGGACAGAAGTCGCTTCATTGGGTTTGTGGGGTTGAGGGTTAGAGTCCCCAAATCCCTTGGTGTTCCAACCCGAAAATGGTCAGAGAGCCCGGAACGGCCGCCCAAGGTCCTCGGCCGACCCGTCGGCGCAGTCCACCAACTTCAATCCCCCACCCTGTATGTAAAACACGGCCAACTGCCGGTAACGCCGACCATACTCAACCGCCCCGGGCAACCCGAGGGGCACGCCCCAGCCAGGCTCGAGATGCGCCCCATCCGCCGAACCGCCGGTGACCCGATGCAGACGATACCCCGCGGCGCGCAGTTCGGACTCGAGGGCCTCGTCGGCGGCACGGTTGAGCTCCGGGGTCGTCGGCAATCCGTCCGGATCGTAAGCCGTGATGATCGCGAAATCCGCCGGCCAGTCCGCCGGCAAAGGCGCATGGCGGAAGACGGCCTGCTGGAAGAGCGCTCGCTGCTCGGAAGTCATGGGGGGTGAACACGACAGGGCGACCGCGGTCGCCCTGCCTGACGGAGAAAACGCCTCGCTTACTTCTGGGCGATGAGCTGCAGCTCCTGGATCGCCCAAGGCTGGTTCTTGGTGACGTCCGTGAGCGTGATCTTCACGAACTTGGTCTCCTTGGCGCCGAAATAAGCCTCGGACAGCGCGTAGAGGCCATGGCTGGTGCCGAGCGGGAACCACTTCACGCCGTCGACCGAACCCTCGACCTTGAAGTTCTTGGGGAAGGCGCTGGGCCGACCGGCGGCGTCGAGGCGCACGCCGGCGATCCGACGCGCGGCCGGGAGCTCGACCTGATACCACATGCCGGCCTTCTGCGGGGCCTTGGTCTCCCAGCGGGTCTTGCCGTCCGCGTCGCACCCCTGGCCGGCCATCCCGGCCTCGTCGCTGGCCGAGACCTTCCAGTCCTTGGCGGCGGGGACGATCGGCGGCAACGCGGCCTGCAGGGTCTCGTGCGTCCAGGGCGCCGTGACGCCCTTCACCTCCTGGCGGATGCGCGCGACGTCCTTGGCGAAGATCACGGCACCCTTGTTGCCGAAGGCGTTGCGCACGTAGGAGGAAACCGCGGCGATCCACTCGTCGTCGTTCATCGGCATCGGGACCATCTGGGCATCGTAGGTCTTGCCGCCGATGGGGCCGGCCATGCCGTTGAGGAGGACGCGCACGATGCCGTCGCGATGGCCGCGCACCGTGGCGGAGTTGCCGAGGGGCGGCGCGAGGGTCGTGCCGGGCTTCATGCCTTCCATGGCCATGCCCTTGCCGTCGTAGCCGTGGCAGGAGAAGCAGAGTTCGCGATAGATCGCCTGCCCCTTCGCGAGCAGCTTGTTCTCGTCGCCGGTGTACTCGCGGCCGCCGATCTGGTCGGTCCCGGTCAGGATCACGGCGCCGAGTTCCTTCACGCCCTTGGAGGGCGAAGCCAACATCGCCGCTTGGGCGAACTTGGCATGGTCGGGCCAGGCCTTGGCCTCGCCGGCGCCGAGGTACTTCGCCGTCATCATGGCCTGCAGGACGACGGTCGGCTCGCGGTCCGCGCCGAGCTTGCGGAAGTCGTCCAGGAGCGACTTGTCCCCGGCCTTGACGAGGCTTTCGCCGGCGCGGAGGGCCTGGGCCCGCAGGCGGGCGTCCGGGGAGGCCAGGAAGGCGCGGACGACCGAGGCCTCCAGCGCGCCGAGTCCTTCGAGGGTCCAGAGGGCGTGGATTTGGCCCAGCGGCTCCTTCCCGCGCAGGGCGAGCTCCGTGAGCGCGGGCACGACGGACTTGTCCCCCTGGAGGACCAGGAGCTTCTGCGCGGTGTCGCGCCACCAGCCGTTCGGGTGGGAGAGATGGGCGACCAGCTGGGTCGGGGTCTCGTCGAGCATGCGCGGCTGCGGGCCGGGCTGGAAATCCTTATGGACGAGCCGCCAGATGCGGCCGTAGCCGAAGACCTTGTCCATCGAGTACTGCTGGACGACCTTGCGGAGGTAGCTACCTTCCTTGACCCAGTTCCCTTCCTGGATGATGCCGCGGTACATGTCCACGAGGTAGAGGCAGCCATCCGGTCCGTTGACCATGTTGACGATGCGGAAGTTGGGGTCGCTGGACCGGATGAATTCGGACTTGGCGTAGGGGTTCTCGAGCCGGGTGATGCCGTCGACGACGGAGACCTTGGCGCGGCGGACCAGCCGGCCCACCGGCTCGGAGATCAGGACGTCGCCGCGCAGGTCGGCGGGCAAGCGGTCGCCCCGGACGACTTCCTGTCCGCAGGAGGCGGTGAAATGGTTCAGGGTCTTGTCGGGACGCGTGCGACCGACCCCGCCCTGGTGGTCGGCCAGGCCGATCCTGGGCCAGACCTGCATGAAGTCCTCGGGGTACTGGCCCTTGAGGTCGTAGGCGCCGTAGAGGATCGGGGTCTGGAAGTGCCAGAGGCCTTTCTCGCCGCCGGCGTTGGACCACCAGATCTTGCCGAGGTCATCCTGGGCGAGGCCCCACTGGCCGCCGCCGTTCGGGATGGTCTCCTTGAGCGGCTCCTTCGCCCCGTTCCAGCGGAGACGGTACGCGTTGTAGGTCTGGTAGAGCCAGTTATCCATGGTCCAGATGAGGCCGCTCTGCTGGTGCTCGAGGTTGCCGTTCTTGGGCCCGCCCACGAACCACGGCGCCTTGGTGTCGGCGACGCCGTCGCCGTCGGTGTCGCGGTAGACGTAGATGTCGAGGGTGTCGGTCTCGTTGATGAGCACCCGGTCGTCGAGCGGCAGCACCATGCGCGGCAACAGCATCTTGTCGCGGAAGAGGACGTGGCGGTCGAACTTGCCGTCGCGCTTCGTGCTCTCGTGGCGCGAGACGACGCCGAGCGGGGCGTGCTCGTCCTTGCCGTCGATGTCCTGCATGTACGTCCGCAGCTCGGCGACGTACATGCGGCCATTGCCGTCGAAGGTGAGGTTGGCCGGTTCGCGGAGGCCATCCCGCTCGCTGAGCACGAGCTCAAGGCGGTACCCCTCGGGGAGCTCGATGGTCTTGAGCTCCTCCTCCGGACTCAGCGCCTTGACCGGCGGCTGCGGGGTGAAGTCGGGCACATAGGGGGCGTCGCCGACCGGGGCGGCCAGCAGGCAACCGGAGAGTCCAAGCAGGCCAAGGAAGGAACGGCGGAGTCGCATCGGGGTGGCCTCGGTTAAACACCCTGCCCGCGCCATGGCAAGCCGCCGCCGCGCGCCGGAACGCGCCCCACCCCGCCAGGCCGGACGCGGACGTCACTCCGCCAACTTCTTGTCCAGGAGGAAGCGCCACTCCCAGGCGCCCGCCCACTCGTGCTTGGCGGGTTCGCCGGGCTTACCCTTGGTCACCTTGAGCCCGGCCTTGGAACGGTAGGCCGCCCGGAGCCGGTCGCCGACGATCTGCACCACGAAGAAACCGACGTCGGTGTGGCCATCGTTGATGCAATCCCACTTCTTGGCTTCGCCGGCCGGAGCCCACGCCTTCAAACCGGTCCCGGTATGGCCGTAGAGGTAGAGGACGATGTTGTAGTCCTTGGCCACCGCATACGCCGCCGCCCAATCTTCCTGGTGCCACCAGTCAGTATCGAAGCCGCAATGGCTCATGAGCACCACGGGGCGGCGCGACTTGCCCACGTGGGTCGCGAGGTCCGTGCGCAGGAAGGCGAGGGCCGACTGCGGGTCGTGCCAAACGCGGTTGTACTTGACGGCGGCGTGCTGGGTGTCGGCGGGATAGAGGCCGAGCTGCACGAAATGGACGTCGTCCCAATCCCAGGACGTGTGCAGGCCGTTCGACGAAAGGTTGGTCAGGACGCCCTTCGACTGGCGGAGGCGGTTGCGGGCGATGAGCTCGGCTTGGAGGCTGAAGCCGCTCTTCTCCTTGCCGACCGGCGGCCCGTCGTGGTTGCCCCAGCATTCCATGGTCGGGTAGGCCAGACGGGCCTCCCCCGGGAAGACGCCGAAGTCCGCGGCGTAGAGCGCGAACTGTTCCCGACCGATGACGCGGCCGGCGACCTGGGTGTCGCCATTGTCGATCAGGTCGCCGAGGGACAGCACCGCCCGAGGCCGGGCGATCGGGCCGCCGCCGAGTTTGGCCGGCCACTCGACCTGGGCGATGCGGTTCATCTCCGCGATGGTCGTCGCGTTGAGGTCGTTGTGGTGGCCCTGCGGATGGTCGACCTGCCGGTAGTGCGAATCGGAGGTCGAGAGGAAGGTGACGTCGCGCGCGGGCTTGTCCGCGGCGGCGAGGCCGGCGCAGGCGTAACCGAGGAGGCAGAGCAAGCGCATGGAGGAAGGCTGGCGACGAGGAAACGCCCGCAAAGTCCCAACTCAGGCGAACAACGCCGTCACCGGCTTGGCCTTGTTGCCGACCTGCATCGGACGACCGGCCGGCGTGATGATGTCCGTCTGCACGGGCAGGCCCGCCGCGTGCGCGATGGTCGCGTGCAGCATGCCCGGCGAGACGCCCTCGCCGTCGGGGGCGTAGCCTTTGGCGTCGCTGGCGC
>JBEBDN010000215.1:0-12683 GCA_041156945.1 Verrucomicrobiota bacterium
ACGGCCGGAAAGCGACCCCGCTCCGGCTCTCGGCGGAGTTCTTCGGGCCGAAACTCCGCTACGCAGGGGATGCGCGTCTGCTGCTGGTGCCGCGGCCGAAAGGCGCCCCCGCGGCGCCCTCCGTCCACGACGAGGCCAAGCCGGAGGGACCGGCGGCTCCGCCGGGGCCACCCGTCGCCTGGCTCGACCTGCCCACCGACGCGGGCCCGCGCCGTTTCATCCTGCTGGTGCAACCGGAAGCCGGGCGCAACGGCATCGTCGCGATCAAGGACACGCCCGGAGACTTCCCCCAAGGCGCGATCCGCTTGCTCAACCTGTGCGACTTCCCGGTGACCCTGGAGGATGGCCGACGCGTCACCGCCGTGGACGCCAAGGGGACCGCGGTGGTCAGCCCCGATGTTCCCGACGGCGCCTACTACGACGCCCAGGTCTTCTCCGAGGAGGATCGCCAGCGCCGGCTGGCCTTCCACCTGCACTTCTTCCACGCCCTGGAACGTCGCACCCTGCTCTTCATCCTGCCCGTCGAAAAGGGCACCGGACTGGTGCGCTTGCAGCCGGTGGAAGAACCCCCGCCCGGTGGCGCGGCCAGTTCGCCGCACGATGCGAGGGTCAAGCCGCCCAAGGGCATGAAATGATTCGCCCTCCCTTCCGGTATTAGACCGAATCTCGCCGTTTATCGGCCGCCATGGGGGCGGGTCCTACCTTGTGTTCGGGTGATGCAAGGGCAGATTAGCCCTAACCCCGTGCACCCCCTCGGCGCCCCCATTTCTGCTTTACGGCCGCGACGTACCCGTCGCCGGGGTTTCTCGTTGGTGCTCTCGCTGACCATCATGGCGCTGATGTTGGTGGTCATCATCACCTTGGTCTCCTTCCTGAAGATCGAATCTCAATTGGCCACCCATGCCGTCGCGCGGAGCCGGGCCCGGATGCAGGGCATGGTCTCCCTCCGGCTCGCGCTCGCCCACCTCCAGCAGGAAGCCGGACCCGACCGCCGGACCACGGCCCGCGCCGACATCTGCGCGGACACGATGCAGAAAGGCTGGAATTGGACGACCATCCGCAACCCGCTCTGGACCGGCGTCTGGCGGACCGACAAGCCGGCGCAGCCGCCCGCGTGGCTCGTCAGCGGACGGCACGACCGACCCGCCGGCATCCAGTCGCTCTCGCTCTCCGGCGTCGTGGCCTACGACGCGACCCCGCACCTTCCTTGGGACACCTCCTACGCCCCGCAGGGACTCAACGTGGTGACGCTCGTCGGGGACGCCAGCGCCTCCGCGGCCGAGCTCCCCTCGGCCACCAGCCTGGGCAAACCGGACGGCCGGATCACGCTGCCGCGCATCCAGCTGCCGGACCCGGGCGTCGGCGGGACCTACGCGTACTGGATCGGCGACGAAGGCGTCAAAGCCCGGCTCAACCTCACCGACCCCCGCCTCACGCCCGCCGCGGGGGTGGCCACGGACCAGACCAAGCAGGAGGCCCTGCGCGGCGTCGCGCGCTCCGGGGTCGAGATCCTCCCGGGACTGGAGACCATGCCGCCCGGCGGCATCGACCGGCGCGTCCGGTCGCTCCAGGAACTGCCCTTGCTGACACTGACGTCGGGCGCCGGCCTCATCGAGACCTCTCCGCCCAGCATCGCCAAGCGGCTCCACACCGAAACTACCTTCTGGTCGCGCGGCGTGAATTGCGACACCCGCTTCGGCGGACTCAAGGTCGACCTTTCGCTCGCCTTCGAGATGACCGACGCGCAATGGGCGGCCAGCGAGTTCGCCGCCGGCACGCCGCCGCGGACCTCCGACAACCTCGGGCAACTGACCGGCGTGACCTACCTTTTCCATCCCAACGAACAGTCGGACCGGCGCGGCTACGGCGACAGCAAGGTCAACGTCCCCTACGACGGCGCCAACCATTGGCTGAGCACCGTCTACACCTTCGCGGTCAACCCCGCCAACACCAGCGAGCTGGCCCGTGGGCCGACCTGGGACGCGCTGCGCAACTACCACCGGCTCTACAAGGAGATCGACTGGTCCGTCCCCTCGACCCCGACCCTCCGCGCCCGGACCCATTTCCCCAACACGATCAGCCTCGCCGCCTCAGGCTACACCGGCACCGCGCACTATAGCCACAAGTACAACCGGATGGACTCGGGCGAGAACTACCTGGTGAAGGATTACTTCAACGGGAAGGAGGCGCCTCGGCCCGTCAAGGTCTCCGTCACGCCCTACGTCGCGCGCCAACTGCTGGTCTGGGGCATGATGGAGGAGGGCGACCTCCGCCTCACCCTCTCCCCGATCACCGTCCTCCACAACCCCTACAACGTCGCCGTCCGGCTGAGCAAGGAACCGAACACCGCCGATACCGCCGCGATGCGGCTCTCCTTCCGAGCCTGGGACAACTGGACGGTCGACTTCGCCACGACCAGCAAAGGCAGCTGGAGCCGGCGCATGATCGACCTGGCCCGCGTGACCGACGGCTCGGCCAACTGGGGCGAAAGTTTCCGCACGTACATCAAGGAAGGCACCGTCCTCCAGCCCGGCGAGTTCCGCGTCTTCTCCTCGTCCAGCAACGGCCCCATCGCCTTCACGCGCGTACCGCCCGTCTCGGCCAACAGCTTCGACTTCCTCGGCGGCTTCTCCATCCCCTGGACCGACGCGAACGGGCTCCGGGTGTCCCGCCTGCCGACGGACAACGTCTCCATCGGCATCCGCAGCACCGGCCCCTTCTATGTCCGCCATCTCCTGACCTGCTGGCCCGGCGACCGCATCATGGAGACGGGCAACGTGAACGACGGTCAGCTCTACAACGTCTGCAGCGAAGTCACGGAACTGCTGGCCAACGACCTCGACCGCAGCGGCACCGTGCCGTCCAAGACCTACCTCAGCACCTTCCGTTTCGCCCGCCCCGGCGAACCGCCGAACATCGTCGCGGTCTTCGACTACGGCGTGCGCTGGCCGCGGGACCCCCTGCCCTTCCCGCTCTTCACCCATTCCAACCCCATGGCCGCGATGACGCGGCCCGAGGCCACCGGCATCGGCCCGACCGCCATGCCGTCGGGCTACGCGAAGACCTCCTCCAGCTTCAAGCTGGTCGTCCGGTCGGCCAACACCTGGCCCGAAGTCCTGGAGGCCACCGGCATCGGCTCGAGCCAGGCCTTCGGCGGACTCAGCGTCTCGTCGGGCCTGAGCGGCCAGGCCAGCGCGGTCTACACCGAGGTGCCCCTGGCGCCCCCGCTCTCGCTGGCGCAATTCGCCCACGCCAACTTCACGCTCCGGGACCAGGAGCCGCTCTTCGCCATCGGCAACAGCTTCGGGTCGCTGTACAACCCCATGAACGCGATGGGGGACAGCAACTACGGGCTGACGACGTGGGACCAGACATGGATGATCAACGCGGCGCTCTACGACCGCTACTACTTCTCCGGCGCCGCCCCCGAGATCGTCCGCGGGACGACGGTCACCGAGAAGCGCAGCCTCGCGACCGTCCTCGACGACTTCGTCGCCGGCCGCGGCACGCTGGCCAATCCCCGCACCACGCTGTTCTCCAACCGCGACCCGGCGACCGTCCGCGCGATGGTCGGCAGCCACCGGCGCATCGCCGGGGCCACGCTGAACGACGGGGCCTTCAACGTGAACAGCACCTCCGTCGAAGCCTGGGCCACGCTGCTCGCCGGAGCCAAGCGCAACGCGATGGGGGCGGCGAACGAAACCCAACCGACCGCCGGCCAGAACGCGCGATTCCCCCGCGCCGTCCGCGCGGACAAGGCCCTGTACAACTACAAGTCGCCCTGGACTTCCGCGAACGCCTGGACCGGCCTGACCACGCTCGACGACGACCAGATCAAGCTCCTCGCCCAATCGATCGTCGCGGAGATCCGCACGCGCGTCCTGTTGCCCCACCGCAGCCTGTTCACCTCGATCAGCCATAACGCGACCGAATCGTACACCATCCCGTTGCCGTTCATCGGGCTGGCCCAGTTCGTCAACCGCTTCCTCTGCGGCTACCATTACGACACCTCCTTGGTCGGCTGCCTCCAGACCGCCATCGTGCGCGCCGACGTCGATGGGGCCAACCTCTCCAACCGCAGCGCCGCCCCCGCCCCCGTCTCCAGCACCGCCCTCCTCGCCGCGAACACGGCCCCCGGCAGCGTGCCGTGGACGCCGCCCGACACCATCATCCAGTCCAACCTGACGTTGCAGGACCCGCGCACGGACGGCACCAACCGCGGCCACCTGCTCGTCGGCGCCCCCACCTCGCTGCTCCAATCGGACCTGCTCGCCGTCATCGGCCCGGCGCTGAGCACCCGCTCCGACACCTTCGTGATCCGTTGCTACGGCGACCTCACGACCCGCCCCGGGGCCATCACGTCGCAGGCCGGCTGCTGGATCGAGGCCGTCGTGCAACGGTCGCCGGAGTTCTGCGATCCGTCGCAGCCGCCGGAGACCGAAGTCTGCGACCCCGCCGACTCCTACCGGTTCAACCCGCAGCTCAAGATGGTCAACCGTCTGCTCGGCCGGCGCTTCCACGTCGTCTCGCTCCGCTACCTCACCCCACGGGAACTCTGATGCCTCGCCTGTACCTGCTCCTCGCCTCGCTGTTCGTCGTCGGCGACCTCTGCGCCCAATCCGGCGAGCCGCGGATCCGGGTCCAATTCCGCGCCCTCTCCTTCGAGGGCGCGCTCCTGGGCGTGGGCTACCTCGACGGCAAGGAGGTGCGGCCGCTCGACCTCAGCTCCGACTGCTTCACCGCCGAGCAGAGCTACGCCGGCCCCAACCCCCTGCGGTTGGTCGTGC
Organism: Verrucomicrobiota bacterium; assembly: GCA_041156945.1. GTDB lineage: Bacteria > Verrucomicrobiota > Verrucomicrobiia > Opitutales > UBA953 > UBA953. The sequence goes on from JBEBDN010000215.1 coordinate 4,788, forward strand.
GCGAGGACGCCGCCGGCCTTCCCGCCGCCGCCCCCGCCGTCGCCCACCCCGCCCCCTCGCGGATGCTGGCCCTTTCCCAGGAGCTCGAAACGGTCCAGCGCAGGCTCGCGACGCTGAGCGCCGACGCGCGGGAGCGGGGCGGGCGCGGCAAAGCGGGAGCCGACAAGGAAATCGGCCTGCTCAAGGCCCGCAGCGAAGCGCTGAACCAGGAGATGGCCGCCTTGGCGCAAGCCTCGACGCAGCCCTTGCCCGGCAACTCCGCGCCCCCTGGCGCCCACGCGAAGCCCGGGGCCCGCGACGGGCCCGCGCCCGCCCAAGCCGCCGTCCGGCCCGCGCGCCCGCCCCATCGCCCCCTCGCCTCCTTCGCCTTCCCGGGCGACGGCCGTTTCCTGCTCCTGGTCCACCAGACCGCGGGCGGCACGACCGTGAACGCCATCGACGACCGCGAGGGCGCGTTCCCCTACGGCTCGATGCAGTTCGTGAACCTGACCGCCGGGCCGGTCGAAGTGCGCTTCGGCGCCAAGACCCTCGCCCTGGCGGCCAAGGCGAAAGGCACCCTGCGGCCCGACGCCGGCAACACCCGCTACGCCGAAGGCGAAATCCATGCCCGCGGCGATGACGGCCAGCTCCATCTCGGCTACGCGATGCGCGTCTTCCAGCAGGACGACGTCCGGACGCTCTATTTCCTGCTGCCGACCGAAGACGGCGGGCACGGCGTACGGCTCAAGGGCGTGGAGGAACGGCGCGCGGTCGAGCCGACGCCGCCCCCACCCGGCCTTCCCGGCGAAAAGCCGGCGGCCCCCTTGCGCTGAGGTCAGGCCCCGTATCGCCAGTCGAGGATCTCCGCCTGGGGTAGGCGCCGGCCTTGCCAGCGGTTCCACTGCAGGCGCACGGCGAGTTCGACCGGACGGCCGGGCTCGGGCATGCGCTGGCCCATGCGCCAGGCGACGAAGTTGAGCCGGCGCCCGCCGGGCAGGGCCAATTGGTGGCGGAAGTTGCCGTCGCCGAACGGCGCCGGCGGGCGGTCGAAGACGAAACCACGGAGACCGAAGGTCGGCTCGGGATTCCCCTCGCCGTAAGGCTGCAGCAGTTCGAGGTCATCCAGCAGGCGATCCGTGACGTCGGCCGGCTTGATCCAATGGACGATGTCGATGTCGCGCCCATCGGCGTGGACGACCCCGGCGACGCGTTGGGCGGCCACGGCCGCGGCGAAACGCTCGCGAAAGGCGGGGACGTCGGCGGCGGCCAACGAAATCCCGACCGCCATGGGATGGCCGCCGTAGGTCTTCAGGAGGTCGGAGCAGGCGGCGAGCGCCTCCACGAGGTTCGTGCCCGGGACGCTGCGCCCCGACCCCTTCGCCGTCTCGCCCTCCTGCCCGAGGACGATGACGGGACGGTCCAGCGCGCGGCAGATCTTGCCGGCGGCGATGCCGACGACGCCGGGGTGCCAGTCGCCGAAGACCACATGGCCGGCGAGGTCGCCCTGGGCCTCGGCCTGGCGGGTGGCCTCTTCGGTCACCTTCTTGTCGATCTCCTGCCGCTCGCGGTTGATCGCATCCAGCTGGGCCGCGTCGCGTTCGCACTCCTCGGCGTCCTCGGCCAGCAGGAGGTTGAGGGGCAAGGAGGCGTCGGCCAGGCGGCCGCTCGCGTTGATGCGCGGCCCGAGGCGATAGGACACGTCGACCGAGGTGAGCACGCCGCCCGGCTCCATCCCGCTCACGGCGATGAGGGCGCGCAGGCCCGGGCGCCGGGCCTCGCCGAGGGCGCGCAGGCCGTGCGAGGCGAGGATGCGGTTCTCGGCGCGCAGCGGCACGAGGTCCGCGATGGTGCCGAGCGCGGCGAGGTCGAGGTAGTCCTTGACCGCGATGCGCGTGCCGCGTTCGTCGCCGGCCAACCGGAGGACCTTGAGGATGCCGTGGATCAGCTTGAAGACCAGGCCCGCGGTGCAGAGCGCCTGCCAGGGGGCGTCGGCCGGGTCGTTGACGCACGGGTTGACCAAGGTGCAGGCGGCATGCCCTTCCTTGGCGACGTGATGGTCGACGACGATGACCTCGACGCCTTCGGCGCGCAGGCGGGCGACCTCGGCCAGGGAATTGGTCCCGCAATCGAGGGCCACGAACACCTGGGGACGGGCCTCGGCGAGGACGCGGTCCAGCGCGGCCATGGACAGGCCATAGCCCTCCTCCATGCGGCGCGGGACGAAATAGGCGGGGTGGGCGCCGAGGCGCCGCAGGCAGTGCACCAGCATCGCGGTGCTGGAGACGCCATCCACGTCGTAGTCGCCGAGGATGGCCAGGCGCTCGCCGGCGGCCGCGGCCTGGACGAGCCGCTCGGCCGCGGCGCGCAGGCCGCCGACCGCGAAGGGATCGGACACGTGCGCGAGCTGCGGACGGAGGTGGCGCTCCGCCTCGGCCTCGTCGGGGCAGAGGCGCGCGAGCACCGTGGCGACGGGTTCGCTGACTCCTAGGGTGGCCGCGAGCCGACGGGCAAGGTCGGCGTCCGCGGCCCGGTGTGACCAGGCGGCCATGGGACGGGGGGCGCCTTAGGCGTCCTTGTCGGAACCGGCCTCCCAGGAGTAGGTCCGCGGGAGTTCCGCGGCGTCCACGCCCTTGCGTTCACCCTTGTGCCACCAGTAGAAGACGGGGCTCGCGATGAAGATGGAGGAGAAGGTACCGGTGAGCACGCCGTAGATGAAGACCTCGCCGTAGAGGCGGACGTCGCCGGCGCCGAAGGCCCAGAGGGCGACGGCGCAGAGGAAGACGGTCGAGGAGGTCAGGATCGTGCGGGACAGCGTGCGGTTGATGGCGAAGTGGATCACGTCCAGCAGGGAGCGGGAGGGATTGGCCTCGAGCTCCTCGCGGATGCGGTCGAAGACCACGATGGTGTCGTTGATCGAGTAGCCGATGATCAGCAGGATGGCGGCGATGAGCGTGGCGTTGAACTGCCCGCCGAAGAAGACGAAGAGCGCGATCGTCATCAGCACGTCGTGCAGGGTGGCGACCATCGCGGCCACGCCGAAACCGGCCTCGAAGCGCAGGGCGACGTAGACGCCGATGCCGAGGAGGGCGAGGACGACGGACCAGATGGCGTTGACGCGGAGCTCGCCGCTGACGGAGCCGCCGATGGCCTCGCGGGAGAGCATCAGCTTCTCGACCGGCTGGGCGGCGTCCCGGAGGTACTCGGGGTGCTGCGCCTTGAGGCCCGCCACGATCTTGGCGACGTTGGCGAAGTCGCCCTTGGACTTGTCCTTGGTGAGCTCGGTCTCGATGCGGAGCGTGGGGTCGCCGCCGCCGACCGGCAGCTGCACCATCGCCGTCGTGTCCGGCAGGCCGAGCCCCTCGGCGACCTTGACCACCTGGCCGATGTCGACCTTGGCGCCGGGCGCCACGGCCACGACGGTGGATTCGCCGCCCTTGAAGTCCTTGCCGAAGGCGTCCTTGCCCTTGTAGGCGAGCTGCCCCAGGCCGAGGATGATGATGGCCCAGGAGACGAGGAAGGCCCAGCGGGCGAACTTCAGGAACGGGATGTCGAGCGTGGGCCGGAAGACCGGCAGGCCGAAGACCCGGGTCATGACGCCGCGCGACAGGGCCAACTCCTGGAGGCCGCGGCAGGTGACCAGCGAGGTGAAGACGGTGGTGAAGATGCCGATGGTCAGCGTGATGCCGAAACCGCGGATCGGACCGGACCCCATGAAGACGAGGATGAGCGCGGTCAGCAGCGTCGTGAGGTTCGCGTCGACGATCGTCCAGGTGGCGCGGGCGTAGCCTTCGCTCAGGGCGAGGGCGCGATCCTTGCCGAGGGCGGCCTCCTCGCGGACGCGCTCGAAGATCAGGATGTTCGCGTCGACCGCCATGCCGAGGGTCAGCACGAGCGCGGCGACGCCGGGCAAGGTGATGGTGGCGCCGAAGTAGGCCATCGCGCCGAGGATCATCAGCAGGTTGAGCACCATGCCGAGGATGGCGATGAAACCGCCCCAGACGTAGAAGCCGACCATGAAGAAGACGACGAGGCCGACGGCCACCGCGGAGGCGACGACCGACTTGGATTGGGCGTCCTTGGCCAGGCTCGGGCCGACCGAGGTGACGTCCTGGGTGATGAGCGGGAACTCGAGGGGGTTGTTGAGCACGTTGGAGAGGCCGACGGCCTCCTCGCGGCTGAAGTTGCCGGTGATCTGGGCGCCGCCTCCGTAGATGGGCTTCTGGACGGTCGGGGCGGACTGCAGGACGCCGTCGAGGACGATGGCGAGCTGGCCGAGGCTGTTCGGGCTGTTGCCCTCGGAGATCTTCTTGGTGAGGTCGCCGAACTTCTTGCCGCCCTCCTCCGTGAAGGCCATGTCCACCATGAAGGAGAGGCCGTCGTCGGAGCGGGCGCTCGAGCGGCGGATGATGCTGCCGCCGGCGTCGGCGCGCTTCTTCACGAAATAGCGCTGCAGCTTCACCTCGCCGGTGCGGCCGTCGACGTTGCGCTGGGTCAGGACCTCGTAGGTCGAGATCGCGGAATTGTTGCCGGCCATCTCGTCGTCCGGGAGGGCCTTGAGCAGGTGCTCGCGGTCGGTCGGCTCGGGGCGACGGGTGCGGTGCACCTGGCGGAACTCGAGCTTCGCGGGCTTCTTCAGGGCGTCGATGACGTCGGGGTTGTTGGCGGCGTCCTCGCCGGGCAGCTGGATCTCGAGCGACAGGTCGCCCACCGGGCGCAGCACGGGCTCGGCGACGCCGAACTCGTTGACGCGCTTCTCCATGACCACGAGGGCCTGGTTGACCATGTTGGCGTGGGAGACGTCGGACTTGTCCGCGTTGCCCTTGGCGCCGGCCTCGGCGCCGGTCGGGTCGACCTTCAGCGTGAAGGACACCCCGCCCTGCAGGTCGAGGCCGAGCTTCATCTTGCCCTGGGAGGACTTGAGGAGCTCCTTCAGGACGATGACGTTGCGCTTGTTCTGGTCCGGCTCGCGGACGAACTCGGACTCCTTGTAGAAGAACGGACGGAGGTCGACGGGCGCGGCGCGGCCGCGGCCTTCGCCGATGTCGCGCAGGGCCTGGAAGTAGGAGAGCGACTTCTTCTCGGCGGGGATGGCGGCGTCGGGGTAGAGCCGGACGCGTTCGAGGGCCTCGGCGTGCAGCTTCTTGAAGTCGTCCTGCTGGGCGATGACTTGGGCGGGAGCGAAGCGCTCCAGCGGGATCGGGGAAAGCGGCCAGAACTCGTACCAGGCGACGGCCAGGGCGACGAGGGAGACGGCAACCTTCCAGAACCAGGTCCTGGATGTCATGACGGGACAGCTGGTGAGGGGTTAGCCTTGGACGATCGCGGTGGCGTCGTCGGCCTTGCCGGCGATGGCGGACTTGTGCACCGTCAGGCGACCATCCTCGAGTTCCAGGGTGATGCGGGACTCCTTGATGGCGATGACGCGGCCGTAGATGCCGCCGGCGGCGATGACGTTATCCCCGATCGCGAGCTCGTTCTGCAGTTTTTCCATCTCCTTCTGGCGCTTGCGCTGGGGGGCGATGAGCAGGAACCACATGCCGGCGAACATGAGGAGCATCATGATGATGCCGCTCCACGGGCTGGGCTGGTCGACAGGAGTGCCCGTGGCCGCCGGAGCAGCCGGAGCAACCTGTGCAAGAACCTGACAGATAACGGTTTGGATGTTGATCATTGTTGTCTATGTTTGGAAAGTCTTGGGGCCGAATGCCTTGAAATGCAAGTGGGGCACAAAAAGGCAAGCCCCGGGTGGGTCGGGATTGTTTTTGATTAGCCGGAGCAAATAGGCAGTGTGAATAACTCTTTATGAGTAAACCCGCCCAGGAGCAGGCTCCGTCCGGCTCCCTGCCTCCGCCCTCCACCCCGGTACGCCCCTTGACCGCGGCCGCCGTGGTGGCCGCCCTCGGCGTGGTCTTCGGCGACATCGGGACCAGCCCGCTCTACGCGTTCCGCGAATGCCTCAATTACGGCCTTAAAGCGGGGGCCACCCCCGAGATGATGGTCGTCCCGGCCGTATCCATGATCATCTGGTCGCTGATCTGCGTCGTGACGGTCAAATACGTCCTGTTCATCATGGAGGCCAATGAGGACGGGGAAGGCGGCATCATGACCCTGGTCTCGCTGGCCTCCCCTCAGGACGCCGAGCAACGTAAACGCAAGCACCGCAGCATCCTGGTTCTCCTGGGGGTCTTCGGCACCGCCCTGCTCTTCGGGGACGGCGTCATCACCCCGGCCATCTCCGTCCTGTCCGCCCTCGAAGGCATCAAGGAGGCCAACGAGAGCCTCCACGGCCCCCTCTCCGAGCACTTCCTCACGATCCTCATCCCGGCCGCCGCCGTCTTCATCCTCGTCGGGATCTTCGCGCTCCAGAAGCGCGGTTCCGGCCGGGTCGGCATGTACTTCGGGCCCATCACCCTGCTCTGGTTCGCCTGCATCGCCGCCAGCGGCGTCGGAAGCCTCGTCGGCCATGCCGACCAGGCTTCCGTCATCGTCCACGCCTTCGACCCCCGCCAGTCCATCGGCTTCGTCCTCGATCACCCCGGCTTGGCGATGATCATCCTCAGCGCCGTCTTCCTCTCCGTCACCGGCGCCGAAGCGCTCTACGCCGACATGGGGCATTTCGGCCAGAAGCCCATCCGGGCGGGCTGGTACCTCGTGGTCTTCCCCGCCCTCCTCCTGAACTACCTCGGCCAAGGCGCCTGGGCGCTCGCGCAACCGGCCGAGAGCTTCACGCACACCTTCAACCCGTTCTTCAACATGGCGCCGACCTGGGCGCAGATCCCCCTCGTCATCATCGCCACGCTGGCGGCCATCATCGCCTCGCAGGCGCTGATCTCCGGGGCGTTCTCGACGACCATGCAGGCCATCCAACTGAACTACCTGCCGCGGATGCGCATCGAGCGCACCTCCGACGAGGAGTCCGGCCAGATCTACATCCCGATCATCAACTGGATGCTGATGGTCGGCTCGATCTACCTCGTCCTGCAGTATAAGTCGTCGGGGCACCTCGCCAGCGCCTACGGCATCGCGGTGAGCCTGACCATGCTGGTGACGACCATCCTTTTCGGGCAATACCTGCGCCGGCGCTTCAACATCCCCTCGGTCACGGCTTACGTGTTCGTCGCCCCGGTCATCGTCCTCGAGGTGATCTTCGTCTCCTCGAACCTCCCGAAGATCCTCGACAGCGGCTGGCTCCCGCTCGCCGCCGGCTTCCTGGTCTACTACCTCATGTCGACCTGGAACAAGGGCCGCATCGAGATGAAGCGCAAGCTGGCCGAGACCGAGACGGCCGAGGAATTCAACACGTTCATCGACAGCGTCGAGGACCGCTTCCTCGCCGGCAAGCTCAGCCGCGTGCGCGGGACGGCGATCTACCTGGCCGGCAACACCCGATCGGTGCCGATGGCGCTGGCCCATAACCTCAAGCACAACAAGTCCCTCCACGACCACATCATCGTGCTGACGCTGCAGGTCGACGAGGACCGCGCGATCGTCCCGCCCAAGGACCGCGTGCAGTTCGATTCCCGGCCGGCGAAGTTCTGCAAGGTGGACAGCCGCCAGGAATTCCCGCTCGTGCTGCGCGTCACCGGCCGCTTCGGCTTCCGCGAACAACAGGCGATCTACCCGGTCCTGCACGCCGCGTACGAACAGCTGGGGATCCGCCCCAACGAGATGGAGACGACCTACTTCCTCAGCCGCGAGACCATCGTCCGGGCGACGACCGGCTTCAGCCTCAACGCGGTCCAGGAGAAGGTGTTCGAAGTCCTCAACCGCAACTCCCTCTCGGCCACCGCCTACTTCAACCTGCCGCCCGGCCGCGTCGTCGAGCTCGGGATGCAGGTCGAGCTCTGAGCCGGCTCAGCGCGGGGCCTCGAAGCGGAAGACGAAGGCGCGCTCGCACGGGTGGTTGGCGTCGTCGCC
>JBEBDN010000216.1:0-7095 GCA_041156945.1 Verrucomicrobiota bacterium
CGCCAAGCGAGCCGTCGGCCCTTCCGCGAATCAGCGGCCGCCCTTGGCCTGGGCGACGAGGTCGTAGAACCGGTCGAAGAGGACATCGGCGTCGTTGGGACCGGGACCGGCCTCGGGGTGATACTGCACGGAGAAGACCGGCTTATCCTTGAGACGCAGGCCGGAGACGGTACCGTCGTTCATGTTGACCTCGGTCACGATGGCGCCGCAGCGCTCCAACTCCTCGGCCTTCGAGGCGAAGCCATGGTTCTGGGCGGTGATGGAGACGCGGTCGACTTCGCTGTTCTTGACCGGCTGGTTGCCGCCGCGGTGGCCGAACTTGAGCTTGTAGGTGGAGGCCCCGATCGCGTGCGTGATGATCTGGTGGCCGAGGCAGATGCCGAAGACCGGGTAGGTCTTGATGAGGTCGGCGACGGACTCGTGGGCGTACTTCAGGGCGGCGGGGTCGCCGGGGCCGTTCGAAAGGAAGACCGCGTCCGGCTGGAAAGCGCGGATCTCGGCGGCCGTGGTGCGGGCCGGGAAGACATGGACGTCGAAACCGGAGGCCACGAGGCGGCGGAAGATCGAGGTCTTGGCGCCGAAGTCGAAGGCCGCGAGCTTGTAGCGCACGGGGCGGTTCTTCGGCTTGTTGAGGTGGGTGCCGACGACCGTGAACGCCTCGCAGTCGGCCGGCTTCGGATTGAAGTGGTAGGGCGCCTTGCAGGTGACGTCCTGGACGAAGTCGGCGCCGACGGTGCCGGTCCAGGCGCGGGCGCGCTTGAGCGCCTCCTCGTCGGAGAGCCCCTCGGTGGAAAGGCAGGCCTTCATCACGCCGGCGACGCGCAGTTTCTTGGTGAGGAAGCGGGTGTCGATGCCCTCGATGCCGGGGATGCCGTATTTCTGCAGCCAGGCGCCGAGGTCGGTGGTGGCGCGCCAGTTCGAGACGATGGGCGAGAGCTCGCGGACGACGAAGCCGGCGACGTGCGGACGGGCCGACTCGAAGTCCGCCTCGTTCACGCCGTAGTTGCCGATCTGCGGGGCGGTCATCGTGACGATCTGGCCGAAGTAGGAGGGGTCCGTGAGGATTTCCTGGTAGCCGGTGAGGCTGGTGTTGAAGACCGCCTCGCCGCAGAGCGTGGCCGCCGCGCCAAACGCCCTCCCCCGAAGAATCGTACCATCTTCCAGGGCGAGCACTGCGTGGCGGGTCATGAGTCCGTTTTGAATGACGGTTCGCCCGGGTTGTGAAGCAAAAAAGCGACGAAGCGAAAGATAGTCGGCCCACCCCTCCTCCGCCGCCCTCCGCCCCGGCGGATATCCCTTAGAATCCCTTGGCTGGATCGCCGCCGAGCGGCGCCGGTGGACGGGCCCGCCGATCGAGGCTATCGGCGGAATAGGGCTTATGGACCTGCCAACCGGCCCGGAAAGGCGCGCCGTGGGCCTTGACGTGGTCGGTAATCGCCTGGAGGACCGCCGCTTGGGCGCGCTGGGACCATTCCGGGTGCAGCCAAACATGGGGGGACGGCCAGGTCCCTCCGACCGCCGCGGTCCAGCGGGCGATGCTTTCAGGGGTCTCGACGATGATTTTAACCTCATGCGCCCGCCGCAAGGACTCCGGCAAGGGAGGCTTGGCCCACTTGGGGCTGAGGGTGACCCAATCCAGCCCTTCGGCGATGGGATAGGCCCCGCAAGTCTCAAGGTGGACCGGTAGGCCTACGGCATGGAGGGCGGCGGCCAAGGGAACCAAATCATGGATGCAGGGCTCACCGCCGGTCAGGACCACGAATTCGGGGCGGGCGACCGCGGCCTCGGCGGCCAATTCCGCCGCGGAGGCCCGGCGAAGGTCCTTCGGGACGTGCTGGGGATGCCAAGTGGAGGCGGAGTCGCACCAGGCGCACTTCACGGGACACCCCTGCAGCCGGATGAAGAAGGCTTTGCGGCCGAGATGGACGCCCTCCCCCTGCCAACTCAGGAAAGTCTCGTTGACCGGATAGAGGTCGGCCATCCGCTTAGGAGTCCGGCAGGTACCGGGCGACGTTCTTGGTATCCTCGTGGAGGATGATCTGGCGAACCCAGGCGCGGCCACCGGTTTCCTTCCGCACCATCGGGTCGAACGTCTCGAACAGGAACTTCGCGATCCCCTCGGTGGAGACGGAATCGATCACCAGGGCGCGGAAGAGCTGCGGGTAGTCGCGCAGGAGCGGCTCCCGCAGGGGATCCGACTTCGCGAAGAGGCAGGCATGGTCGAGGTGGTCGGCGATCCAGGTCTTCAGGAACCCCAGCCCGCCGAAGTCGACGACGAAGCCGCGCTCATCCAGCTCCCGGCAACCGAACTCGATTTCGATCGCCCAGTTGTGGCCATGCAGGAAGGAGCAATGACCCTCATGGCGATGTTGCCGATGGGCGAACGGGATGTCGCGGTAGGTCTTGCTGCAGGTGAACATGGGACCGCTGGAGATAGAGCGAGCCCGGCCCGGGTCGCAAGGAAGATGCGACCCCGGCCCGGCGGAAATGGCCCAAAAAAGGCCGGCCGCAGGCGCCTGCGGCCGGCCTCGGAGGGCGGCAAGGCCGCGGACGATCAGAAGCGGTGGTTGAAACCGACCGACAGCACGTCCGCGGCGTGCACCGGATTGACCACGGTGCCGTTGCCCTGCTCCACCTTGTTCACCACGTTGAGCACGGTGCTGTAATAGGCGTAGAGGCTGCTCCGCTCGCCCAGCCGGCAGGTCAGACCAGCGGCCAGATGGGTGGAGAACACCGCGCTCTCGCTGTCCGCCGCATAGGAAGCGTCGACGGTCGCCATCGAGTTGTGGTCGCGGAACTGGCGGATCGCCGTGGCCTGGACCGACAGAGCCAGCGGGCCGGTGAGCGGCACCTTCAGGCCGGCCGTCCCCGTGAAGGACGCGCCGGGGCGGAAGTTCGCGTCATGAGCCACAGGAGCCTGCCCGGACAACTGCCAGAAGAGCGACGGTGAACCGGCGGGCGCGGCATAGTCGCGACGGACGGCGAGCAACACGTCGGTGGAACCCGAACCAGGCTGCAGGTAGCGCCGGGGCGCGACCAGCGCGAGGTCGTCCGCTCCGGTCGGCAGCTTGACGCCGGCGATCACGCGGAAATCGCCGACCTTGAAGCGCGAGCCGACGGAAACATCGCCGAGCCCCACGGCCTTGCCGCTGGCCGAGGCATCGGCGATCGTCCGGTCGATGCGCGGCACGACGAGGTACCAGTCCGCGCCGAGCAGGCTGGTCTCGACCGTGGCCGTGACGTTATGGTGCCGGGCGGTGAAGTGCGGATGGGCGCCGTTGTCGCGCTCGTCCTGGTTGATGGCGTCGTAACGGACGTCGAGGGTGTAGGCGCCGGCCACGGCCGACGGACGGTCGGCTAGGTTGTCGACCGGCACGCGGACGCAGCCGCACGGGCAGGCGTGGACACCCGTATAGGCGCCGAGGGCGAGGAGGGAGAGAAGCGCGACCCGGGGGGTGCGCTCGGAGAGGCAGGAGAATTTCATGAAGGAGGTGTTTTTTGGGGGTGCCGCCGGCGCAGGTGTGGCAGCCTGCGCAAGCGACGGAGCGCGTCGATGGACGCGACGGAGGTGAAGGGATGCCACGTGCGGGCCGAACGAACCGCAGCCCGCGACGGTGATCAGGCCAGCCCTCGCGGGGGCGGCACGGGCACCTCGTCGGCGCGCACCACCGCGAACACATCTTCCGGACGCCCATGGAAGGGCCCGGCAGTCGACGGGGCCATCGCCCCGAATTCCCAAAGGGTGGTCGGAACCTTGACCTTGGCCTTGGCGAGTTCCTGGCCCGCGGGCGGTGCCTGCTCCGACTGCTTGCGACCTTCCTGCGCCGCGACGCAGAGCGGACACGGGGCGTCGGTCATGGCCTTGCCGACGGCGACGTCGAGCGATACCCCGCGGGCGTTGTCCACGGACATCTTCGCCCAGGCGAAGACCTGCAGCGCATCCCAGGACAGTCCCGACGCCGACAGCCAGGCGAACAGCGTCAGCCAGGCGAGCGGGCGATGGAACTTGCGGAACACTTGAGAAAACAAGGATGGCGGGCGGCACGAGGCAAGCCCGCCGTACTGGGTACAAGGCGACTCTTAAGCCCGCTTACCCCCGAATAAGCGCCTAGGCGGCGTAGTCCGTGGGATCGCTCACGCCCGCCCGGACGAAGGCCTCCTTGCGCTCGACGCAGGTGCCGCACTTGCCGCAATGCCGGTCGCCGCCGACGTAACACGACCACGTCAGCGCGAAGGGCACGCCCAGCTCGACCCCTCGACGGACGATCGCGGTCTTATCCATGCCGACAAAAGGACGTTCGAGGGAGACCTCGTGCCAATCGGCGAGGCGGATGGCCTTGTCCAGCGCGTCGGCGAAGGCCGGGCGGCAGTCCGGGTAGATGGCGTGGTCGCCGCCATGCGCGCCGTAGGCGACGGAGGAGGCCTTGAGCGACATGGCCCAGGCGGCGGCGGTCGCGATGAGGAGCATGTTGCGGTTCGGCACCACCGTGGCCTTCATGCTGGCCTCCTCGTAATGGCCTTCCGGCACCGCGACCTGCGCGTCGGTGAGCGCATTGGCGCCGAAGAGCGACGTCACGCCGCGGAGGTCGGCCACGCGGTGCGAAACCCGGTAGTGGGCGCACAGTTCGGCGGCGGCGGCGAGTTCCCGCCGATGCCGCTGCCCATAATCGACGGAGAGCGCGTGCACCTCCCTCCCCTCGGCCACGAGATGGGCCAGGAGCACGGTGGAATCCATACCGCCGGAGTGGATGAGGACGGTGCGCTTCATCGGGCGGAAACTTGGACGCGGAGGGAGCCGAGGGCGAGCAAACTCAGCCGACGACCCGCAGCCGGCGCTTGGCGCGGTCGAGGTGGGCGAGCGCCGCGGCCTCGCCGGCGCGCATGGCGAGGCATTCGGCCTTGGTGCCGTCGCGCAGGCCCGCGAGGTGCAGCCAGCCGTGCGCGACGTAGAGCCGGAGTTCGGCGGCCAGCGTGATCCCATGCTCCTTGGCCGCACGGCGGGCCTGGTCGATGTTCACGCAGATTTCGCCGGCGAACGGTTCGTCCGGATGGTCCTCGCCGGGGAACGTGATCACGTCGGTCACCGTGGGGTCGTCCAGGTAATCCGCGTGGACCCGGGCGGTCTCGCGGTCCCCCAGGAAGGCGATCGAAAGCGCGCCACGGGGACAACGGTAGCGCCGCAGCCGGTCGAGCGCGTGGACCACGGCGACGACCGGAGCGGCCGCGACCCGGACCCGCGGGTGGCGGACGGCGACCTCGACGACGCGGCTCATGCGGCGACGAAGGCCGGCTTGAGGCGGGCCCAGAGCTCGGCGAGCGCCTGCGGCAGGACGCGCGTATCGGCGAGGACCGGCATGAAGTTGTGGTCGCCGTCCCAGCGCGGCACGATGTGGAAATGCAGGTGCGTGGGGATGCCCGCGCCGGCCGCCTTCCCCAGGTTGAGGCCGATGTTGAAGCCGGCGGGCTGCATCACCTTCGTCAGCACCGCCTGGCAACGCACGAGCAGGTCCATCAACTCGAGTCGCTCGGCCGCGCTGAGGTCGGCCAGCGCCGCGACCTCGCGATTGGGCAGCACCATCAGGTGGCCGGGATTGTAGGGCGAGTTGTTGAGGATGACGAAGCAGTGGACGCCGCGGTGCAGGATCAGGTTGGCCTCGTCGTCGGCGGCGGCGAGCAGCGCCGCGAACGGACTGCCGGCGCCCGGCTCCTTGCGGGTGCGGATGTACTGGATCCGCCAGTGGGGGTGCAGTTGTTCGGACATCGGATCAGGAAGCGAAGCCCCGGGGATGGGCGAGGTGCCAGGCGCAGGCCGTGCGGACGATCGCGTCGAGCGAATCGTAACGGGGCGCCCAGCCGAGCTCGCGGCGGACCTTGGAGGCGTCGGCGTAGAGCGCAGGCGGGTCGCCCTCCCGGCGCGGGGCGAACTCATGCGGGACGGGCCGGCCGAGGATGCGCCCGACGCTGGCGATGACGTCCTTCACCGAGTACGGCGTCCCGGTCCCGAGATTATAGAAGAGGGCCTGGCCGGGAGCGTCGAGCTTCGGCAGGACGTCCAGGTGCGCGCGGGACAGGTCGTCGACGTGCACATAGTCGCGGAGGCAGGTCCCGTCCGGCGTCGGGTAGTCGTCGCCGAAGACCTGGAGCGGGGGCCGGCGCCCCAGGGCGGCGGCGATGGCCAGCGGGATCAGGTGCGTCTCCGGGGCGTGGTCCTCCCCGATGGCGGCATCGGCGGACGCCCCTGCGGCGTTGAAATAACGGAAGGCGGCGAAACTGAGGCCCTCGGTGGCGGCGAGCTCGCGCAGGCGGCGCTCGACCGCGAGCTTGGTGGCGCCATAGGGGTTGATCGGCCGCTGCGGCAGGTCCTCCGTCATCGGCATCCGGTCCGGGATGCCGTAGGTCGCGCAGGTGCTCGAGAAGACCAGCTGGCGCACGCCCTCGGCGAGCATCGCGCGAAGCAAGCCCTCGGTCCGGACGACGTTGTTCTCATGGTAGCGCTCGGGTTGCTGGACCGATTCGCCGACGTTCGTGAAGGCCGCGAAGTCGATGACCACGTCGGGACCGCAGGCCCGCAGGGCGGACCGGACCGCCGGCTCGTCGCCCATGTCTTCGCGGAAGAACCGCACCCCCGCGGGGACGGACTCGGCATGGCCGTAGGAAAGGTCGTCGAGCACGGCGACCGCGTGGCCGGCGGCCAAGGCCTGCCGGACGCAATGGCTGCCGATGTAGCCGGCACCACCCACCACGAGCACGTTCATGACGGCAGATAACCCCCGCCGACGGGCCTAGGCAAGCGGGATAGGACCGGCGGACGCTCCAAAACCTTGCCAGCGCCGTCCCGAACGTCCTATCTGCAGGCCTTCATGGAACCTTCGGAAACCAAACCGGGCAGCTACGATTTCCCGGCCTTCGAACGCAAATGGCAGGCCGTCTGGAAGGAACAGGCGACCTTCCGCACCGAACCCATCGGCGGCGGTAAGCCGAAGTACTACGTCCTGGACATGTTCCCCTACCCCTCCGGCGCCGGCCTGCACATCGGCCACCCCGAGGGCTACACGGCCTCCGACATCCTCGCCCGCTACAAGAAGGCCAACGGCT
>JBEBDN010000217.1:0-5515 GCA_041156945.1 Verrucomicrobiota bacterium
ACCGCGAGTTCGCGGGCGAGCAAGACGAAGGCGACGCCATCGAGCGACAGCATCGCGGGCCAAGCCCACCAGGGAGCGCGGCCGGCGGGAAGCATCAGGAACGCCGACCCGGGGCGCGGGCGACGACCGCCTTCATCCGGCGCAGGATCTCGCGGAGCCGCTCCCGCGGGCAACCGAAGTTCAGGCGCACATGTCCCGGGCCGCCGAAGTCGGCGCCGTTGCTGAAGCCGATGCCGCCCTGCTCGAACTCCGCATGCGGATCCTCGAAGCCGAGGGCGGTGACGTCAAACCAGGCGAGGAAGCTCGACTGCGGACGCTGCCGGAGGACGACGCCCGGCATGGACTTCAGTTCCTGCTCGATGAGGTCGAGGTTGCCGCGGAGGTAGTCGACGCACGCGAGGCGCCACGGCTCGCCGTGGTCGAAGGCCGCCTGCGTGGCGACGAGGCCGAACATGTTCTGGTCCAGCGAGAGTCCCTGCAGGACGCGGCGGAAGCGCGTGCGCAGGCCCGCGTCGGGGATGATGGCGAAGCCGCAGGTGAGGCCGGCGATGTTGTAGGTCTTGCTCGCGGCCATCAGCGTCACGGTGCGGGCGGCGAGGTCCTCGGCCAGGGACGCGAAGACGATGTGCCGCGCCGCGGGGTCGAGCACGAGGTCGCAGTGGATCTCGTCGGAGCAGACCGTGAGGTCGTGCTTGCGCACCAGGGCGGCC
This sequence comes from Verrucomicrobiota bacterium, assembly GCA_041156945.1. Taxonomy (GTDB): domain Bacteria; phylum Verrucomicrobiota; class Verrucomicrobiia; order Opitutales; family UBA953; genus UBA953. The sequence continues at coordinate 711 of JBEBDN010000217.1, forward strand.
AGCCGGTCCAGCTCCGCGCGGTCGAAGACGCGGGCCAGCGGGTTGTAGGGGTTGCAGAGCAGCAGGACCTTGGCGTGCGGCTGCGCGCACGCGGCCTCGAGCTTCGCCCAATCGAAGGTCCACCGGCCGTCGACGAAGACCATCTCGAGCTTGAGCGGGTTGCGCTCGGAAAGCACCGGGGCGCTCAGGAAGGGCGGGTAGACGGGGGCGGTGGTGACGACCGATTCGCCGGGCTTGGTGGCGCAGCGGATGCTCGCGTGGATGCCCGGCACCAGCGAGCACATGAAGGTGATCCACTCCGGCTTGATCTCCCAGCCATGGCGGCGGCGGACGTGGTTGACGACCGAGGCGAACACCGCGTCGCGCTGCGCCGGGTAGCCGAAGACGCCATGGGCGGCGCGCGCCTTGACCGCCTCGACGATCGCCGGGGCGGACTCGAAATCCATGTCGGCGATCCAGCACGGGATGACGTCGCGTCCGTGGTACTTGTGCCACTTGGTGCTGTCCGTGCCGGCGCGCTCCGGGCAGCTGTCGAAATTGAAGGCCATGGGATGGGGAAAACCTTGGATTGAACCTCCGCACGGGCAAACGCATTTTGTGCGCATGCTCCCGGCCTGGTCCCTCCGTTCCGAACGCGCCCTCGGCCCGGCGCGAGTCGGCGTCCGCGCGGGCTGGACCGAAGTCGTGACCACGGCCGGCGAACTCGTGCACCGGACTCCCCTCCCCCTCGCGCAGGCCCGCCGATGGCTGCGCGCCCACGGGGGCCAAGCGACCGCCGGCCCCTTGCCCACCATCACCCGCACCCGCGCCCTGGGCACCGCCTTTCAGCTGAAGGTCTGGCGGGCGACCTGTCGGATCCCCTCCGGCCAAAGGATGACCTACGGTCAATTGGCGAGGGCCATCGGCTGCCGTTCCGCCCAGGCGGTGGGCGCGGCCCTCGGCGCCAACCCGCTGGCCGGCCTCATCCCTTGTCACCGGGTGGTCGCCGGCCGCGGTCTCGGGGGGTTCGCTTGGGGCGCGGCCCGCAAGCGAGCCTGGCTCCGGGCCGAGGCCGATGCCGCTGCTCGATGACCTTGACCGCGGATTCCGCGACCTGCTCTTTCCGCGGGATTGCGCGGTCACGCGGGAACCCATGGAGCTCGGACCACGCCGGCATCTCTCGGCGGCGGGCGCGCTGGAGTTGATCCGGATCGACGACCCTCGGTGCCTGCGGTGCGGCCACCCTTTCGACGGCACATTGGAGGATGACCGGGCTTGCCCGCATTGCCTCGGCCTCGACCCCGCCTTCGGACGGGCGGTCTGCCCCTTCCGGGCCCGGGGACCGGTCCGGGAGATCATCCACCGCATCAAATACGGGGGAAGTCCGTGGCTCGCCGACGACCTGGCGGACGCCGCGCTCGAGGACGCGCTCTTCCGGCGCCACCTCATGGGGGCGGTGCTCGTCCCGGTCCCGTTGCACGCGGCGCGGCGACGGGAACGGGGCTACAACCAGGCGGAGCGGATCGCGGCGTGGCTCGCCCCACGGTTGCCGGGGTGCGCCGCCGGGGCGCTGCTGGTCAAGCCGGCCGAAACCCTCTCGCAGACGCGCCTCGACCGGCGGGAACGCCGGGCGAACGTCCGCCGGGCCTTCCGGCTGGCGGACGGGGCGGAAGTCGATCCGGCGCGCCGCTACGTCGTCGTGGACGACGTGCTGACGACGGGCGCCACGCTGCACGCATGCGCGGCGACCCTGCGCGCCGCCGGCGCGAGCCACGTCGACGCGGCCGCGCTCGCCCACGGCTGAAGGCCGCTCAACGGGCCAACGCCTCGTCCAGCTGCGCCACGGAGCAGCCCATCGGACCCAGGACGAAGGCCCGCATGTCCGCGGCCAACGGGGCGGCGAAGACGCGCGTGAGCTTGGGCGAGCGGAAATCGAGGCGCGCGGCGTGCAAGGCCTGCCGCCCCATCTCGAGGTGCTTGGCGAGCCGCGGCGTCCAGCCATGCGCGATGAACTCGAGGAAGAGCGTGTCGTCGCCGCCGTACATCTTGTCGCCCACGACCGGGCAACCGAGCCAGAGCGCGTGCGCGCGGATCTGGTGCTTGCGGCCGGTGTGCGGCTGGACGCGGGCGAGCACGTAGCCGGCGTTCGCGAGCACGGGCTCGAAGAACGTCGCCGAGGGCAGCGTGCCCGGACCTTCGCGCACCGCGGTCTTCACGACGACCTCGCTGGTCTCGTCGGGACCGAGCGGTTGGTCGACCATGACGGGTTCGGGTAGGCTACCCTTCAGCAACGTGTAGTAGGTCTTCGTCACCCAACGACGCTCCATCGCGGTCTGCGCCGCGGAGGCGGCCTCGTAATGCTTGGCGATGAGGATGATCCCGCTCGTCTCGCGGTCCAACCGGCTGACGAGGTGCAGGACTTCCAACCCGCGCCACTCCTTGACCGCCCCGACGAGCGAGGACCAGGGTCCGTCCTTGGACGGGTGGCAGACGAGCCAACCCGGCTTGTCGAACACCAGGTAATCGTCGTCCTCCTCGAGCAGCCAACCCGGCAAGTCGGCGGGATCGACCTTGGGCGGCGTGCTGCCCGGCGGCACGAAGTGGAGATCGCTCATGGGGTCGGCGGGAGCCGATCCTGCCACCCGGCGTCGGGCAAGGCGCCGCCATGGAAACGGGCGAGGACCTCGCCCACGAGGTAGAGCGAGCCGAGGACGACGATGGGGTCGCCGAGGGCGCGGCACACGCCCGGCGAAGGGAACAGTTCGACCACCGTCGCGACCGAGGCCTTCGCCTGGTCGGCCGGCGGCAGCAGGGCGGCGAGTTCGGCGGGGCGGCAGGCGCGTTCGTTGTCGGGCGCGACGAGGTGCAGGCGCGCGGCGAGCGGGGCGACGGCGGCGAGCAGGGGGCGGGCGCGCTCCGCGCCCAGCGCGCCGAGGACCACGGTCGGCGCCCGGCAGGCGGCGAGCAGGGGGACGATCGCGCGGACGCCTTCCTCGTTGTGCGAGCCGTCGACGACCAGGGCGCGCCCATCGGCCAAAGCGAGCCGCTGCCAGCGTCCCGCCCAGTCGACCCGCCGCAGCGCCGCCCGGGCCGTCGCCTCATCCACCGGCAACCCTTCGGCGAGTTCGCAGGCGAGCAAGGCGAGCCCCGCGTTCGCGCGCTGGTGCGCGCCGACCAGGTTGGTCTCCGGCAAGCCATCCGGGAAGTAGTCCTTCAGCCAATGCAAGGGCGCGCCGACCTCGCGGGCGCGGGCGGCGATGACCGCCTCCGCCGCGGGCGGGACGAGTCCGACGACGGCGGGCACGCCCGGCTTGAGGATGCCCGCCTTCTCGGCCGCGATGTGCGCCACGGTGGGCCCGAGGTATTCCTGGTGATCCAGTCCGATCGAGGTGATCACGCAGACCTCCGGCTGGCAGATGTTCGTGGCGTCCAGCCGACCGCCGAGGCCCGTCTCGAGGATCGCGACGTCGACCCGGCGCAGGGCGAACTCGATCCAGGCCGCGGCCGTGATCAGCTCGAAGAAAGTCGGGGCGAGGTCGGGCGTAGCCGCGGCGATGGCGGCGTGGTGCGGGCGGAGAACCTCGGCCAGGGCGACGACCCGCTCGTCGGGGAGCGGGCGGCGGTCGACCTGGATCCGCTCGCCGATCGAGACGAGGTGCGGGCTGGTGTAGAGGCCGGTCCGGCGACCGTGGGCCCGCTGGATGGCCTCGATCATCGCGCAGGTGGAACCCTTGCCGTTGGTCCCGGCGACGTGGATGCAGGGCGCGGCGCGCTCCGGGTGGGCGAGCCGTTCGGCGAGGACGGCCATGCGCTCGGTACCGAGGCGGGAACCCAGGTTGCGCAGGCCCGTCAACCAGCGGAGCGTGGCCTCGGTGGACATGGCCGCGGGGACCGCGCTCAGGCCGCGCGGGGCTTGGCCGCCTTGGCCTTCACCTTGCGGTGGGCGAGGGCGCGCAGGAGGCTGGCCAGCTTGGACTTCATCTCCTTGCGGTGGATGATCATGTCGATCAGGCCGCGCTTGAGCAGGAACTCCGAAGTCTGGAAGCCGTCGGGGAGGTCCTGGTTGGTGGTCTCCTTGATGACGCGCGCGCCGGCGAAGCCGATGAGGGCGCCGGGCTCGGCGACGATCACGTCGCCCAAGGTGGCGTAGCTGGCCATCACGCCGGCCATGGTCGGATTCGTGAGGACGGCGATGTAGGGCAGGCCGGCGGCGCGGAGCTTGGCGAGGGCGGCGCTGGTCTTGGCCATCTGCATCAGGGAAAGGATGCCTTCCTGCATGCGGGCGCCGCCGGAGGCGCAGACCACGACGCAGGGGCACTTCAGCTTGATGGCGCGCTCGATGGCGCGGGTGACCTTCTCGCCGGCGACGGAGCCCATCGAGGCGCCCATGAACGAGAAGTCCATGATCGCGAGCGAGACCGGGAGGCCGTCCATCAGGCCGTGGCCGCAGACGACGGAGTCGCGGAGACCCGACTTCTTCTGGTGCTGGGCCACGCGCTCGGGGTAGGAACCGCCGGCGGTGAACTTGAGGGGGTCCTTGGAGGCGAGGCGGGCGTCGGTCTCCTTCCAGGTGCCTTCGTCGATGAGCAGCGCGATGCGGCGGCGGGTCGAGAGGCGCTCATGGTAGCCGCTGATGGGGAAGACGTTCCAGTTGGCCTCGAGGTCCTTGGTGTAGACCATCTCGCCGTCCAAGGGGCACTTGGTCCAGAGACCCGCCGGGATGTCCTTCTTCTTGGGGGTCGGGGTGTGGGTACGTTTGCGGAAGACAGCCATGGTTGAGCCCTTGAGGTTTAGGGGTTATCCGGCTTGGCGAAAGGGAAAAGCAG
>JBEBDN010000218.1:0-22313 GCA_041156945.1 Verrucomicrobiota bacterium
ACGGCGACCAGTTCGAGCAGCAGGATGCCCGCACCGCCGCCGGCTTCAGCTACGTCCGCCACGTCCACGCCGAGTGGGACCGCCGTCCGACCGAGGCCTCCTTCGGCGTCCAGTTCCGCCATGATTGGATCGAGAACGGCCTTTACCTGACCGACGACCGGGTGCGCCATGACACGACCTCCCGGCATGAGCTGGGCGTAGGGACCCTCGGGGTCTTCGCCGAACACCGCGTCCAATGGACGCCGACGTTCCGCAGCGTCGTCGGGGCGCGCGGCGACCTGCAGTTCGCGGATGTCAACCGCCTCGACGACCCCGCCGACTCGGGGAACGCCTCGACGGCGCTCTTCAGCCCCAAGCTCACGCTCGTCTGGGGGCCCTGGGACAAGACCGAGTACTTCCTCCAAGCCGGCTATGGCTTCCACAGCAACGATGTCCGCGGCGCCACGCAGGCCGCCGGCCCCCTGCGCGGCCTCGTCCCGGCCCGCGGCGCCGAGGTCGGCGTCCGCACGCTCGCGTGCAAGGACCTGCAGAGCACGGTCTCGCTCTGGTACCTCCGGACGCAGTCCGAGCTCGTCTTCATCGGCGACGCCGGCGCGGTCGAGCCCTCCGACGGCAGCGATCGCTATGGCGTCGAGTGGGCCAACTACTGGACGCCTTACCCTTGGCTGTCCTTCGACCTCGACGTGGCCGCCTCGCAGGCGCTCTACCGCGATGTCCCCGCCGGCCGGCGCAGCGTGGAAGGAGCCATCGACACGGTGGTCGCCGGCGGCGTCACCGTCCGCGACCAGTCCGGCTGGTCCGGTTCGCTCCGCCTCCGGTACTTCGGCCCCCGCGACCTCGACGCCGCGGGCACGGCCCGCTCCGGGCGGACGCTCCTGCTCAACGCCTCGGTGAGCTACCAGCTCAACGCGAACTGGGAGGCGACCTTGAGCATCCTGAACCTGCTCAACCGCCGCGACCAGGACATCGCCTATTTCTATGAATCCTCGGCCACCGCGCCCGGCGAGGGCATCCATTTCCACCCCGTGGAACCGCGCCAGTTCCGCCTGGCGTTGACCGGGCGGTTTTAATCTAGGCCATTAGGGCGGCCTTTGATTTCGCGTTCGGCCGCTCCAAGATTGCCAGATTTCACGGGCTGAGCCAAGCATCAGGGCGTGCGGAACTTCCTCCGAGCGACGATGGCCTGGGCAGCCTTGGCTGCCTGGACGCTCACGTCGGGAGTTTCCGCCGACTTCCTGCAGGCCTTTGCCTATGCGAAGATGACCGTGGAGAACTCCCGGTCGATGTCGGCTCCGGCCGCGCTCGCCAAGGCGATGCAGGACGCCCCTTGCGGCCTGTGCAAGGTCGCGGCCGCCGCCCGTCAGGCCTCCGAGCAGTCGCCCCTGGCGAAGCAGGAAGCCGTGAAGTCCAAGGTGAAGCCCGACGGCGCCGTCTGGTCGGTGCGCCTGCCTTCGGCCGCCCCGGCCGCCTCCCCCTCTTTCGTCGAGATCCCCGCCGCGAGCCGTTGTCCGGAGATGATCCGCGAGGTCCCGGTCCCCCCGCCTAAAGCGAACGCCTGAGTCGGTCACGGGCCTTGGGCCCGCCGTGGCTTCGCTTCATCGCAAAGTCGCGCCCTCTCCGGCGCGCATCCCGTCCCACCCGACCCCGTCCAGCCACGCGGGGGAGGGTGGGGCACCTCCCACCCATACCTCCCCTATTCCATGCAATCTCCTCTCTCCCGTTCCTTCCTCCTCGCCGCGCTCACCCTCGGCCTCCCGTCCTTCGCCGCCGAGCCTGCGACGAGGGGCGTCGCGCCGACTCCGCTGGCGCCCGTGTACGTCACGGCTTCGCCGATCATCGACGGCAACACCGTCGACCTGTTCGGCAACTTCACGACCTCCGTCTCGGCCCGTCAGGTCAGCGACCTCAACGCGCTCGACGTGTCCTCCGCCCTGCGACGCACGCCCGGCGTGACGATCTCCCGCTTCAATCCCGTCGGTTCCTACGGCGGCGAGGAAGGCGGCGCGGTCTACGTCCGCGGCATGGGCAGCAGCCGTCCGGGCTCCGAGATCAAGACCTACGTCGACGGCATCCCCTTCTACATGGGGGTCTGGAACCATCCTCTGCTCGACCTCCTGCCGGTCAACGGGATGGGCCGGATCGACGTCCTCAAGGGGCCGCAGCCGGCCCAGTTCGGCAACACCTTCGCCGCGATCAACCTGATCCCGAAGACCGCCGGAGCCGCCGAAGGCGTCACCGGCGGCCTCCAGCTGACGTCGGGAAGTTTCTCGACCTTCACCGAGCAGTTCGACCTCGCCGGCCGCCAGGGCGCGGTCGATTACAGCTTCGCCCAAGGTTTCGCCGAGTCCGAGGGCCATCGTCCCTCCGCCGACGGACGTCTGCGCAACTACCTCGGCCGCGTCGGTTACCAGCTCGACGCCCATTGGAGGCTCGACCTGCTCGCCTTGCATGTCGACAACACCGCCGGCGATCCGGGAGAGCAGCCTGGCCTCGCGACCCAGGGCCAGCGCTACGACACGACGGGTTCCTTGGTGGGCCTGACCCTCAGCCATACGTTCGAGCGCCTGCGCGGCTCGCTGAAGGTCTATGATAATCGGACGGAGGCCGTGCAGCGTCCCGGCTTCACTTCCACCTCCGAGCAGTCCGGCCTCCGGCTGCGCGAGGAACTCACGGCCTGGTCGGGCGGCCTGATCACGGCGGGACTCGACGTCGACCGGATGTCCGGCACGGGGGTCAACGCCTTCATCCCGGTGGACTTCCGTTCGGAACAGCTGACCCTGGTCTCGCCCTATGTCGGCCTAAGCCACGTCGCCCCCGTGGGCGGGGGCTGGACCGCGACGCCCTCGGCCGGCGTGCGGTTCTACGAGCACAGCGTCTTCTCCTCCGAGACGGCCCCGCATGCGGGCTTGGTTGTCTCCAACCAGCGCGACTGGGCCTTCCGGGCCAACGTCTCGCGCGGGGTCAACTACCCGGGCGTCGAGGTCGGGGTGCTCACCGCGATCATGCCGTTCTTCGGGACCAGCTGGCGCAGCTTGGAGGCGGAGACCATGGATCATAAGGAACTGGGCGTCACGTGGACGCCGACGCGCCAGACCACGCTCGACGTGGCGCTCTTCCGCGACAAGGTCGCCCACCGGTATGTGATGTCCTTCGGGCCAAGCAGCACCTTCGCCAACCTCGGCTCCTATGAGGTCGAAGGCCTCGAAATCAGCGCGCAGCAGCAGCTCGGCGGCGGGCTGAGCCTCTTCGCCGGCCTGACTACGCTGAGCGCGACGAAGGCGGACCTGCCCTATGCGCCGGCCCACAGCGTCACGCTCGGCGTCAACTGGCAGCAGGACGCCTGGAGCGTGAGCCTCGACGGCCAGCGCCAGGCGGGCATGACCGTGCTGAAGCAAGGCCGCGACGGTTCGACGAACAGCGCCCGCGTGGATGGTTTCACGGTCGCCAATCTCCGCATCGGCCGTAAGGTGCCGTTGCTGGGCCAGCGCGGCGAAGCCTTCGTCGCCGTGGAGAACCTGTTCGACGAGGATTATTCCTTCCGCGCGGGCTATCCGATGCCGGGCCGTTCCTACCAGTTCGGGCTCCGCGCCAGCTTCTGAACCTCCTCCGATGCCACGCTTCGCCCACGTCGGCCTGTTCTTCGCCGCGCTCGCCTTCCCGGCCTGCGTCGGCGTCGGCGGGTCGACCGCGGCGGAGCAGGGCGTCCGGGACTTCTTGGGTGGGGTCTTCGATCGGCCGGATGCACGCCTGACGGTCCCCTCGGTCGCCTTCGCGGGCGACTATGCGGTGGCGGGCTGGCTCCAGGACGGCCGGGGCGGGCGCACGCTGCTCCGGCGTTCGGAGCAGGGTTGGGCCTTCGTGGCCTGCGCCGGCGCCGAACTCCGCACCCAGGGCGGGCTGACGGAATCCGGCTTACCTCCGGAACTCGCCGGGCGGATGTTGGCCGCCCTGGAGGTCGCCGAGGCTTCCGTACCGGCGGAGGCCTTGGCCAAGCTGGGGATGTTCAAGGGCGTCCTACGCATGGATGCCGGCGCCCATCCCTAGGCCCTCCGGGGTGTATCCGCCGGTGACCTCGCGTCCAACTTCGGCCTTGAGCCGGGGTTGTATCGACTGACCCACTTTCTCCATGAACAAAACCACCGTCTTCCTGACCCTTCTCCTCGGCATCGGCCTCGGCCTGCTCGGGGCCCGTTTCTTCGCCGATGCGCCCGTCACGGCCGGCGGTTACGAAGATCCCGCCACTAAGGTCGAGCCGGCCCCCGCTCCGGTCGCCAAGGTGAAGGCCCCGAAGCCCGTGGCCGAAGCCCCTAAACCCGTCGCCAAGACCGACGACGAGGCCGCCCGCCAGGAGGCCAAGGCGAAGGCCAAGGCGTTCATGGAGGAGACCAAGAAGATGGCCGAGGAGATCGCCGGCGGCGACCAAGGCAAATTGCAGCGAGCCGTCATGTCCGGGATGATGAAGCCCGAGAACCAGGCCTTGATGAAGGAGATGCGCGAACTCGGCGCGGCGATGCGCAACGCCACCCCGGAGGAGCGCGAGGTCCTCGGGCAGCAGGCCGTCGCCTTGCGCGACCGCGCGATGGCCGCCCTGCGAGCCGAGGTGGCCGCCTTGCCCGAGCCGGGCGCCGCGCCCGCCGTGGCTCCGGTCGCCCCGGCCGCCGGTGGCGAGGCCGCGCCTGCGGCCCCCGCCCCCGCGCCGGTCATCATCATGTGACGCCGCCGGTCCGCCGACCGCGCCAAAGAAAAAGGGCCGACTGACGTCGGCCCTTTCGTTTGGCGGCGGTGGCCGCTTACTTGGTCGTGTACTCGGCCTGCGCGCCGCGGATGTTCTTCTTCTGGACCCAGGGCATGAGGGAGCGGAGACGCTGGCCGGTCTTTTCGATCGGGTGGTTCTCGCCCTGCTTGAGCAGCTTGTTGTAGTTCTTGAGGCCGCCCTTGTATTCCTTGACCCACTGGGCGGTGAACTTGCCCGTCTGGATCTCCTTGAGGATCTCGCGCATCGCCTTGCGGGAAGAGCTGTTGATCACGCGGGGACCGCGGGTGATGTCGCCGTACTTGGCGGTCTCGGAGATCGAGAAGCGCATGCCGGAGATGCCGGACTCGACCATGAGGTCGACGATGAGCTTCAGCTCGTGGAGGCACTCGAAGTAGGCCATCTCGGGCTGGTAGCCGGCCTCGACGAGGGTCTCGTAGCCGACCTTGACGAGTTCGGAGGCGCCGCCGCAGAGCACGGCCTGTTCGCCGAAGAGGTCGGTCTCGGCCTCTTCCTTGAAGGTGGTCTTGATCACGCCGGCGCGGGTGCCGCCGATGCCCTTGGCCCAGGCGAGCGCGGTCTTGGTGGCCTTGCCGGAGACGTCCTGCTGGACGGCGATGAGGGCGGGGACGCCCTTGCCTTCGACGTACTGGGCGCGGACGACGTGGCCCGGGCCCTTGGGGGCGACCATGGCGATGTCGACGTTCTTGGCGGGCTTGATCAGCTTGTAGTGGATCGAGAGGCCGTGGATGAAGAGGACGGTCTTGCCGCCGGCGCCGAGGTTGGGGGCGATGTCCTTCTCCCAGACGGAGGCCTGCTTCATGTCGGGGATGCCGACGAGCATGACGTCGGCGCGGCGGACGGCTTCGGCGGTCTCGTAGACCTTGAAGCCCTTCTTCTTGGCGGCGGCGGCGGACTTCGACCCCTTGTAGAGGCCGACGATCACGTTGAGGCCGCTGTCGCGGAGGTTCATCGCGTGGGAGTGACCCTGGGAACCGAAGCCGAGGACGGCGAGGGTCTTGTTCTTAAGCACGCCGAGATCGGCGTCCTTGTCGGTGTAGACTTTGGCAGGCATGGTATGGATGGAAAAGGGAAGGTGGGTTCAGCGGGCCGCGGACTTCTTGCGGCCGCGGGAGAGGGCGACGGCGCCGGTGCGGGCGGTCTCGAGGATGCCGTACGGCTCGATCAGGTCGAGGAAGGCGCGAATCTTGTTCTCGTTGCCCGTGAACTCGATGACGAGGGACTCGTGCGCGACGTCGACGACCTTGGCGCGGAAGAGGGCGGCGACCTCGATGATCTCGGTGCGCGTCTTCTTGTCGCTCTTCACCTTGCACAGGATGAGCTCGCGGGCGACGTGGTCGACCTCCTCGCGGGAGAAGTCGTGGACGGTGATGACGTTGATCAGCTTGTCCAGGGCCTTGACGCAGCGGTCGAGGGCGGCGTCGTCGGCGATGACGGTGGCGGTGATGCGGGAGAAGGCCGGGTCGTGGGTCGGGCCGACGTTCAGGGTCTCGATGTTGAAGCCTCGGCCGGACAGCATGCCCGCGACGCGCGCCAGGACGCCGAACTTGTTTTCGACAAGGGCGGAGAGGGTGTGCTTCTTCTTGAGGGGCGTGGACGGGGTGGACATGGTGGTGAGGGTGGACGGAGAGGGACTCGAACCCACGACTTCCTCGGTGTAAACGAGGTGCTCTAACCAACTGAGCTATCCGTCCAAAGGAAGGTTGGGTATAGGGAAGCCCCCCGCCTTTTGTCCACTATGAAAACCTCCCCACGGGCTTGCTAGCGGGGGCTTTCGGCCGCAATCTGCGGACACATGGACCCCGCCCGTCGGCACCGCATCCGCGAAGCCCTCCTCGCCCTGACCCAGCCGGGGGTCGGAAAAGAGGCCCTTTTGGAGTCTATTCGTGCGCTCGATGCGGAGGTCGCGGCGGGCGACTCCGGCCTGCCGGGCGACCTCGACCATTACCTGCGCCGGCGTTCCTACGAGAAGGCGTTGGTCTTCCTGGAGGGCGGTACGCCGGGCGCGGGAACCTGCGGGCGCGGCGCATGAGCGGCAACCCCTTCGATAAGCTCGACGGCCAAGGCCTGCCGCCGGGCCCTCCGCCCAAGCCCGAGCCGCCCAAGGCCAAGCCGAAGCTCGGCAAGATCATCCTGCAGTATGAGCGGGCCGGCCGGGGAGGGAAGGAGGTCACGATCCTCAAGGGGTTGTGGCTGGAGTCCCAGGAAATGCGGATGCGCGACGCGCTCCTCCGCGAGATGAAGCGCGCCCTCGGGACCGGTGGCGTCCTCGAGGGCCGCGAGATCGTGCTGCAGGGCGATCGCCGCGAGTCCGCCAAGGCCTGGCTCCTCAAGGAAGGTTTCACGACGAACCTCTGAGCGGACGCGCAGAACCCTCTCGACCCTTCCCGCCCGCCGTCTAGCCTGCCGTCGTGTCCGCGTCCCTGCCCGACCTGATCCGCCTCGACGGCGAGCTGAGCCCGCTGCGCCGCGTGCTGGAGCTGCTCCGCGCCGCCGGCGGTCGCCCGTGCTTCGTCGGCGGGTGCGTGCGCGACGCGCTGATGGGCGTGCCCGTCACGGATTTCGACGTCGAGGTCTACGGCCTGGGGACGCGCGCGATCGAGGCCGCCCTGCGCCGCGAGTTCGGGATCGTCACGGTCGGCGCCGCCTTCGGCGTGACCAAGCTGAAGGACCTGCCGGTCGACGTCTCCGTGCCGCGCCGCGAGAACCGCACCGGCGCGAAGCACACGGATTTCGAGGTCCAGGCGGATCCGACGATGACGCCGAAGGACGCCGCGGAGCGGCGAGACTTCACGCTCAACGCGATCCTCTGGGACCCCGCGACCGGCGAGCTCATCGACCCCTGGGGCGGCCGCGCCGACCTCGAGGCGAAGGTGCTGCGGCACGTGTCGGCGAAGTTCGCCGAGGACCCCCTGCGCGTGCTGCGCGCGATGCAGTTCGCCGCCCGCTTCGAGTTCGCCGTGGCCCCGGAGACCGTCGCCCTTTGCGCGACGCTCACGCAGGTCGACCTCCCCCCCGAGCGCCTGATGGAGGAGTGGACGAAGCTCCTCCTGCGGGGCCGCCGCCCTTCGCTCGGCCTGCGGTTCCTGCGGGCGTGCGGTTGGACGCGTTTCTACCCGGAACTGCACGCGATGATCGACGTGCCGCAGGATCCGGAGTGGCACCCGGAGGGCTGCGCCTGGACGCACACCTGCCTCTGCCTCGACGCCTTCGCGCGGGAGCGCGTGGGCGCGCGGGACGAGGACCTCGTCGTCGGCCTCGCGGTGCTGCTGCACGACATCGGCAAGGCGACCACGACGAAGAAGGAGCCGCATGATGGCCGTTGGCACGCCTACGGCCATGAGGAGGAGAGCCATCGCCTCGCCCCGGCCTTCCTGGCGCGCATCACCCGCGAGGCGAAGCTGATCGAGGCGGTGCTGCCGCTCGTGCGCTGGCATGCCCAGCCGTACGAACTGTTCAAGGCCAAGGCCGGCGATGCCGCGGTCCGCCGTCTGGCCAACAAGGTGGTCCGCCTCGATCGCCTGATCCGCGTCGATTCGGCCGACCGCAAGGGACGCGGGGCCGCCTGGCGCTCCGAGCCTTCCCCCCAAGGCGTCTGGCTGGCCGAACGCGCCGCCGCCCTCCAGCTCAAGGATTCCGCCCCGAAGCGGATCGTGCTCGGCCGGCACCTCATCGCGATGGGACACAAGCCCGCCGGTTGGTTCTCCCAGGTGCTCGACGAGGCCTTCGAGGCCCAATTGGACGGGGCTTTCGGCGACGAGGCCGGGGGCTTGGCCTGGCTCACGGAACGCATGGCGAAGGGCATTGTCTGAATCCCATGGCCTCACGTACCGAAGGATTGTCCACCTTGCTCGCCGCCACCCCGGATTGGGGCGCCGTATTGGCGCAGGTCGCGAAGGCGTTCGACTGCGCGACCGGCACGATCCACCGCACCGACCCGGCGACCGGCCTGCTGCGCCTGGTCGCCCATCAGGGGATCCCGCCCCAGGTGTTGCCCATGCTTCTGCCGAAGATCGACTCCATCCCTTTCGGGAAAGGCATCGCCGGCTGCGCGGCGGAGCGCAAGGACGCCGTCCAGCTCTGCAACCTGCAGGAAGACCTCGGCGGAGTCGCCAAACCCGAGGCGCGCAAGACCAACGTCCAAGGCGCCCTCGCGGTGCCCGTGCTCGGGTCGGACGGTCAAGTCCGCGGTGTCCTGGGAATCGGCAAGATGGCTCCCTACGATTTCACCGAGGCGGAGATCGTCGACCTGAAGGCGTGTGCGGCCTTGATCGCGCGTGTACTATGAACCGGCGATAGGGCCTTAGCCCCATTTATGGTTGGGTAATCATCACTAGTTGCGCTGGTTCGACACCGTTGCGTCGGCTTCGCTGAATGATGGCATGCGAATCCTCCCCCCGCTGCTCTCTTTGCTTTCCCATTCCCTCCGCCCTGGCCTTGCGCTGGTCGCTCTCGCTCTGAGCGCCCAGGGCGCCGTCGCCCGCAACGACATCGAGGTGGTCGAGGTCACCGGCGGGGTTGTCCAGTCCGACGCACGGGGAGCGGATGCCATCAGCGCGGCGGGGGTCAAGATCCGCCGCCAGGCGAAGGTACGCGTCGGTTCCGATGGCCGCCTGGTCCTCGCCCTCTCGAACGGTGCCCGCGTCCTCGTCGAGGCCAACGCCAGCTTCGTCGTCGATGCCTTCGTCGATAGCCCAACCAAGGGCTCCCTGGTGGACCTTCGTCCGGAATTCGGCCGTTATACCTTTGCGTTGCCTCGGCAGGGCCCCGGAGACCTGTTCCTGGTGCGTGGCGCCGACGGAGATCAGCACCTCAAGGCGCGCGGGCTTTATCGGATGGATATCCGGCCGGGCGGCGCCGCGTCGCAGTTCTTGTGCCTAGCGGGGGAGGCCTTGTTTACGCCGAAAACCGGGAAGTCAGGTCCGGTTCGACTGAAGGCCGGGGAGCAGTTGAACCTCGCCTCTGCGGGCGCAAACCCGGGGGCTTCGGGCGAGCCCATGAATGCCCAAGCCCGGCGGGCGATTGTCGACCGGTTAGCCCAAGAAGGCGAATTCAAGGTCTACCCCTTGGAACAATCTCCCGCGGCGGACGTGGTCAGTTCGAGTTCGGGAGGCGGTGGCACCGCGACCCTGAGCGCAGTCTTGGCGAGCATCGAGGATGTGGTCGAGCGAAAGACGCAGACGAATCCTTCGCCTACGGGCGGCTGAGGGCTTGGCCGGTCGGCGAGTCCTTCTGCTTCAGTAGTCCGGCGGGAACGCCCTCGTAGACGAGTTGGCCGCCTTGGGCGCCGCCCACCGGTCCTAGCTCCAGCACCCAGTCCGCCGCCCGGATCACGTCCGGGTGGTGCTCGATGACGATCAAGGTCGCGCCGGCATCACGCAGGCGACCCAGCAAGGCCAGGAGTTTAGCGATGTCGTCCCAGTGCAGTCCGGTGGTGGGTTCATCCAGCACGTAGAGACGTCCCGTATGGTCGCGGCGGGCCAGTTCGGAGGCCAGCTTCAGCCGCTGGGCCTCGCCCCCGGAGAGCGTGTTGGCCGGTTGCCCGAGCTTGAGGTAGCCCAGGCCGACTTCCTCCAAGGTGCGGAGTTTTTCGGCCAGGCGGGGTTGGGCGCGGAAGAATTCGACGGCATCCTTCACCGTCAGCTCCAGGGCTTCCGCGATGCTCAGCCCCTTGAAGCGGACCTCGAGCGTCTCGCGGTTGAAGCGCCTTCCGGCGCAGCTCGGGCATTCGACGAAGGCTTCGCCGAGGAATTGCATGTCGAGCGCGACGGAGCCTTCCCCGGCGCAGGTTTCGCAACGGCCGCCGCGGACGTTGAAGCTGAAGCGGCCGGCGCCGTAGCCGCGGGCTTTGGCGAGGGGCAGGGTGGCCCAGAGTTCGCGCAGCAGGTCCATGATCCCGGTGAAGGTCGCGGGGTTGGAGCGCGGGGTTCGGCCGATCGGCTCCTGGTCCACGGCGGTGAACGCCTGGAACTGCTCGAGTCCCTCGAGGCCGGCGTGCCGCCCCGGCACGACCTTGGCGCCGTTGATCTTGCGGGCCGCGGCGGCGGAGAGCACGTCGATGGCCAGCGTGCTCTTGCCGGAGCCGGAGACCCCGCAGACGACCGTGAGATTCCCCAGCGGGAAGCGTGCATCCACCTGCTTCAGGTTGTTCTCCGTCGCGCCCCGGACCGTCAGGAATTTCCGCCCGACCGGTTTGGGCCGCAGGCAGGCGGCGAGGTCGGCCCGTCCCGCCAGGTAGGCCCCCGTCCGCGAGGATGGATGCGCTTGGCAGGCGGCCGGCGTGCCGGCGAAGACCACGCGCCCACCGTCGACCCCGGCGCCGGGCCCCATCTCCAGGAGGTGATCCGCCGCCAGCATCATGTCGCGGTCATGTTCGACCACCACGACGGTGTTGCCGAGGTCGCGCAGGCCCCGGATCGAGTGGATCAACCGCAGGTGATCCGCCGGATGCAGGCCGATGCTGGGCTCATCGAGCACATAGGTCACGCCCACGAGCCCGAGCCCCAGCTGCGTCGCCAGCCTGACCCGCTGCGCCTCGCCCCCGGAGAGGGTCGCGGCCTCGCGCTCGAGGGTGAGGTAGTTCAGGCCGGCCTCATGCAGGAACGCGAGCCGCTGCTCCAGGCCGCGTCGGGCTTCCTCGATCGGCTGCACCTTCGGGTGCGCGGCCAATTTCCGGGCGAAGGCGAGCGCCTCGGGAATCGTCAGCCGCAGGAACTGGGCCAGGTCCAGCCCGTCCAGCTTGAGCGAGAGGGCCGTGGGCGAGAGTCGCCGGCCTTGGCAAGCCGCGCAGACCGAGCCCGCTTGGTACTGCAGCAACCTTTGCCGCAGGGACTCGCCCGTCGTCGTGCGGTAGGCCTGCTCCAGCAGGGGAAACATGCCGGTCCAGGTCGTCTCGATGGGTTTGCGCCCCTTCGGCGGGGGCAGCAGGAAGCGACGTCGCGCGTCCCCATGGAGCAGCAGGCGCCGCGTCGCCTCCGGGAGTTCGCGCCAAGGGGTGCGCAGGTCGAACGGCACCTGTTCGGCCAAGGCCCGCAGCAGCGCGTTGCGGTGGATCAACACCTTGCGCGTGCCGAGCTTCCAGGGCTTCACGACGCCTTCCTGCAGCGAGAGCGCTTCGTCCTGGATGGCCAAGCCCTCCTGGAAACGCATCTGCCGGCCAAGGCCTCCGCAATCCGGGCAAGCGCCCTCGGGGTGGTTGTGCGACAGCGCCTTGGGCGCGATGGGCTCGTACGTCGTGCCGCAGCGCTCGCAAGCGAGGTGCAGGGAGAGCGCCTGTTCCGTCCAACCGCCCTGGCCGTCGTCGGCCAGCACCAAGGCGCGGTGGCGGCCCTCCTTGAAGGCCAACTCCAGGGAATCCGCCAGCCGGCTCCGTTGGTCATCACCCGCCACGATTCGGTCCACGATCACGTCGAGTTGCCGCGCGTCCCGGCCCGTGAGCAGGCCCGTGGCCTCGTCCAGCGTGGCCACTTTCCCGTCGATGCGGAGCCGGGAGAAGCCCCGCCGACCCAGGTCGGCCACGGTTTCGAGCAGGACGGACGGCTTGTCCTTGGCCACCGGGGCCGCCACCATCAGGCGGGTGCCGGCCGGGATCCGGCCCAAGTCGAGGAGGTTGTCGTCCAGGGAACGGCGCCGGACCGGATGGCCATCCTTGAGGCAGCTGCGCTCCCCGGCGACGATCCAGAGCGGGCGCACGTGGTCGGCGATCTCGGTCAAGGTGGCCACCGTGGACCGGGGGTTGGTGTTCCCTCCGGTGCGCTGGGCGATGGCGATCACCGGCGAAAGTCCGCGGATGAAGTCCACGTCGGGCCGGGCCACGGCATCCATCATGCCCCGAGCCTTGGCCGAGAGGGATTCCAGGTATTGGCGGGAGCCCTCGGCGTGGAGCGTGTCGAACGCGAGGGAGGACTTGCCCGAGCCGCTGACCCCGGTGATCACCGTCAACCGGTGTCGTGGGATGGCCACCTCCACGTCCTTCAGGTTGTGGGTGCGGGCGCCTTTGATGTGGATGGAGGAGTCCAGGCGCCGAGCCTAGGCCCGCCGACCTCCCGGGAGAAGCCGAATGTGGCCGGCGGGGGAGGGTGGTCTTCCGTTAATAACTCGGCTGGATTCGGCTTTTCCCGTCCCCGCGAAAAGGTCATCTTGTGGGGATGCTGCGCGCATTCCTGCTCTTCCTCGCCTGGTGCTGTGCGCCCTTGCGGGCCGACCAGGAGGAGACCCGCATCCTCATCCTCGGGGACAACCTCGCCTACATCAACGGCTGGACCGTCTACGTCGAATCCGCCATCCGCGCGCAGAAAGGCCTGGCGCGCGCGGTCATCGTCAACGCCGCGTTGCCTGGTGAGACCGCGAGCGGACTCAGCGAAGCCGGCCATGCCGGCGGCGCCTTTCCCCGTCCCGACGTGCATGAACGGCTCGCCCGCGCGCTCGAACACTTCAAGCCCACGCTCGTGCTCGCCTGCTACGGCGGCAACGACGGACTCTACCTGCCCGCCGACCCGGAACGCACCCGCGCCTACCGCGAAGGCCAGGTGCGCCTGCGCACCGCCTGCGCGCGCGCGGGCGCGAAGGTCGTGCAGCTGACGCCGCCGCTGTTCGGCGTGGATCTGCCGAAGGCGCCCGCCTACGACGGCGTCCTGGATAACTACGCGCAATGGTTGGTGGCGCAGCGCCCCGCCGGTTGGTTGGTCGTGGACGCGCGTCCTGCCCTGCGCGAGGCCATCGCCGCGGCGAAGCAGGCCGATCCGCGGTTCGTGTTCGCGAAGGACCACCTCAATCCCGGTTCCGAGGGCCACTACCTCATGGCCGTGGCGATCTGGTCGCAGCTCGCTCCCTTGATGGGCTGGAAGCCCGACGTGGCCATGGCGGAACCCGCCAAATGGCGCATCCTCCAGCAACGCGCCAACCTGCTGAGGGATGCTTGGCTCGCGAAGATCGGCCATCAGCGTCCCGGGGTGCCGGCGGGCATGCCCTTGCCGCAGGCCGAGGCGCGTGCGGCGGTGCTTTTGAAGGATTACCTCAAGTAAAACGAGAAAACAGGGGGTGTTCGGAGGCTTCCGGGGCGGGTTGGCCTATTGCCCAAGTAACACCCACCCGCCACGGAACTGTAACAATCCCATGGGATGATGCCGTTGCATTCTTCCCATGAATACCGCCCTCCGCTCCCTCGCCCTCCTCTCACTCACCGCGACCGCCGTCACCGTGCAGGCCGCCGACGCGGTCGTCGTCGACCCGAAGCTCCCGGCCTACGCCGTGGCTTCCGGCGTCTCCGGCAACCTCAACTCCGTCGGCTCCGACACGCTCAACAACCTGATGACGTTCTGGGGCGAAGGTTTCAAGGCGGCGTACCCGAACGTGAAGATCCAGGTCGAAGGCAAGGGTTCCGGCACCGCCCCCGTCGCCCTCGCCTCCGGCGTCTCCCAGGTCGGCCCGATGAGCCGCGAGATGAAGTCCTCCGAGATCTCGGCCTTCGCCGCCAAGTTCGGCCACAAGCCGACCCGCATCGCCGTCGCCATCGACGCGCTCGCCGTCTTCGTCCACAAGGACAACCCGGTCCAGGGCCTCTCGCTCACCCAGGTCGACGGCATCTTCTCCTCCACCCGCAAGCGCGGCGGCCAGGACGTGCTCACCTGGGGCGCGCTCGACCAGAAGGGCGCCCTCGCCGGCAAGACCATCTCCTCCTTCGGCCGCAACTCCGCCTCCGGCACCTACGGCTACTTCAAGGAAGTCGCCCTGAAGAACGGCGACTTCAAGGATACCGTCAAGGAGCAGCCGGGTTCCTCCTCCGTCGTCCAAGGCATCGCCGCGGACGTGGGCGCGATCGGCTACTCCGGCATCGGCTACGCCACCTCCGGCGTCCGCGCCCTGCCCCTTGCGGTCGAAGGCGCCTCGTTCGTCGAGCCGACCTACGCCAACTGCCTCAACGGCTCGTACCCGCTGTCCCGTTACCTCTACGTCTACGTGAACAAGGCGCCCTCCCGCCCGATGGACAAGCTCACCAGCGAGTTCATCACCTTCGTGCTCTCGAAGCAGGGCCAGGAGATCGTGGTCAAGGACGGCTACTTCCCGCTGCCGGCCGACGTCGCCGACGAAGGCCGCGCCTCGCTGAAGTTCTACAGCGCCGAATAAGCTTGGTCTCGAAATCGCATCGTCGCCGCCACGCCCTCCGGGGTCGGCCCATCAAGCGCGGCGATGCGGTCTCGGGTCCTCCCGGGCGGGGTCATCCCCGCCTTTCCCTTTGCCGGACACCCTGACACCCGAACGTCACCCGATGGCGATATCCGACGAAAAGCCCGCGTCCGAAGCCCGCTTCACGGTCAGCCCGCTGACCTTGGCGGTCGACCGTTGGATGGGTCGTCTCATCCGCATCGGCGGGGTCGGCGTGGTCGTGGCGGTGCTCGGCATGCTCGGCTTCCTGATCTTCCAGGTCTTCCCGCTCTTCGTGGGGGCCAAGGTCTCCCCCGCCGCGGCGCTCGTCGTGCCGGCGGAGGCCGTGGCCTTCGGCGAGGATGAATACGGCGAGTTCCCCTTCGTCGTGCGCCGCGATGGCCGGATCCTCATCCAGCGCGCCAGCGATGGGACGAAAATGCTCGAATGGACGCCCGCGCTGGGCGATCGACGAGTGACCGCGGTGCGCAGCTACCCGCGCACGGGCCTGGTCTTCCTGGGGCTTTCGGATGGCGCGGTCCAGGAGGTCCGCGTGGTCTACCGTTCGACCTTCGACGACGCGGGTAAGCGCACCGTCGAGCCGGTCGTCGCCGCCCTCGAGCCGATCGCCATCGGCCGCGCCGGCTTGCCGTGCGTCGATGTCTGGGATGCCAAGGGGCCGCAGAACCGCCTCCTGCTGGTCCGCCAGGAGGAGGCCGGGAAGCCGCTCCTGACCGCCGTCCGCCTGACCGAGCGGAAGGGCTTGGGCGGCAAGGGCAAGGTCACCGTCTCCGCGCCGTTCGTCGTCGCCGCCGACGCCGCCTCGGTCGACCAGGTCCTGCTTCCCTCCACCGCGGAGTCGCTCCTCGTCATCGGCAAATCCGGCGAGGTGCGCGCCTACGCCGACGACGGCGCCACCTTCTCCTTCCTCCAATCCTTCACGCCCTTCCGGGGCGGGGCCGATCCCGCCGTGGCCGCCGCCGGCCTGATCTTCGGCAATGTCTCGGTGGTCCTCGTCGACCGCGCCGGCGCCCAACAGGTCTGGTCGATGTACCCGCAGCTCCAGCCCGACGGCAAGAGCCTGCGTCGCTGGGGCAAGATCCATGACGGCGAGCCGCTGGCCGGCGCCGGCCAAGGCATCTACGCCGCCGTCGGCAACAAGTGCTACCTCGCGGCCGCGGCCGGTCGGCTCCAGCTGATCAACATGACGACCGGGACGGTCCGCTGGGAGGGGCCCGCCCCGGCGGCCCCGCTCCGGCAGGTCGCCTTCGCGGGCGGCTATGACCGGATCACCGCGCTGACCGCCGACGGCCGACTGCACCGCTGGGCGCTCGTCGACCACCACCCGGAATCTTCGTGGCGGACCTTCTTCGGCAAGATCTGGTACGAAGGCGCCGCCGCCCCCGCCTACGCGTGGCAGTCCAGCGCGGGCTCCGACGAGTTCGAGCCGAAGTACTCGCTCGTGCCCCTGTTCTACGGGACGGTCAAGGGCACGTTCTACGCGCTGCTCTTCGCCCTGCCGATCGCCCTCACCGCCGCGGTCTACGTCTCGCAGTTCCTCCGCCCGGAGTACCGCCAGGTGGTCAAGCCGGTGATGGAAGTCATGGCGTCGCTGCCGTCGGTCGTCCTGGGCTTCCTCGCCGGCCTCTGGTTGGCGCCGCTCGTCGACCCCCGGCTGGTCTCGCTCTTCTGCGCCCTCGCCATCCTCGCGCCCGCGGCCCTGTCGGCCGGCTTCCTGTGGTCGGTCCTGCCCCAGCCGATCCGTCGGCAGGTCAAGCCCGGGATGGAGTTCCTCTGGTTGCTCCCGTTCCTGGCCCTGTGCGCCTGGGCGGCTTGGCAGGCCGGTCCCGCGGTCGAGTCCTGCTTCTTCACGGTGAACGACACCGCGACGGGTCTCCCCCTCGCCGATTTCCGGGAGTGGTGGCGCCAGACGACGGGGGCGACCTATGACTCGCGCAACTCACTCGTCGTCGGTTTCGTGATGGGCTTCGCGGTCATCCCCATCGTGTTCACCATCGCGGAGGACGCGCTCTCCAACGTGCCCAACGCCCTCGTCTCGGGGTCGCTCGCCTTGGGCGCGAGCCGCTGGCAGACGGTCTGGAGCGTGGTCGTCCCGACCGCGGTCTCGGGCATCGTCTCCGCGGTCATGATCGGCTTCGGCCGCGCCATCGGCGAGACGATGATCGTCGTGATGGCCACCGGGAACACGGCGGTCATGGACTTCAACCCATTCAGCGGCATGCGGACGCTCTCGGCCAACATCGCCGTCGAGCTGCCCGAGGCCGCCGCCGGCCACACCCATTACCGGGCGCTGTTCCTGGGCGCGTGCTGCCTCTTCCTCCTCACCTTCGCGCTCAACACCGTCGCGGAAATCCTCCGGCAGCGCCTGCGGGAGCGCTATAAAGTCGTCTGACCATGTCCACCCCTTCCGACAGCAGCACACCCCGCGGCGAGGCTTGGGTCTGGTTCAGCGGCCTGGGCCTGATCGTCGGCCTCGGCATGGTCATCGGTTTGCTGGGGTTGGTGTTCCTCAACGGCGCCACCGTCTTCTGGGCTCCGCCCGTGCCCTTGGCCCAGCTGGAGGATGGCCGCGCGCTCATCGGCCAGCTGGCCCAGCGCCGGATCCGCGCCGGTTCGACGGCCGATCAGCCCAAGTACGAGCGGCAGTACCAGGTCGGCCTGCGCGAGCTGAACGGCAACTCCTACCTCTGGGTCGACGAAGCCAAGATCAAGCAAGAGGCCTTCCCGGCCGACATCCTGGGGCTGGAACGGGTCGAGAACGGTCCGGCCTTCCTCCGTCCCCAGTCCCTGCGCCGCTCCGACGGCAAGGTCGTCGCGAGCGCGGAACCGGCCTTCGAGGCCGCCCTCCAGGCCGAGGTCGCCGCGGCTTCCGCCGTCCGCGAGAAGCTGGTCGAGATCACCCGCCACCGCATCGGGGACGTCAACGCGGAGATGGACCGGGCCCGCGTCGCCTTGCGCCGGGCCGAGGACCTCCGGCTGGCCGACGAGATCGCCGCCCGCAAGGCCGAGATCGCGGTCCTCGACGGGCGCTACGCCGTCCTGCAGGCCGAGGCCGCCAAGGTCGCGGCGGGCGGGGCGGTGGCCTCCCTCGCCGCCAAGGACGCCGCCGGCCGCGACGTCGTCGTGCCGCTCACTCAGGTCATCCGGGCCTGGTTCCCCAACCGCCTCGACACCTGGGGGCGCGCGCAGCTCTTCGCCTCCCGCCTGGGCGAGTTCATCTTCGATGAGCCGCGCGAGGCCAACACCGAGGGCGGCCTGATGCCCGCGATCTTCGGGACGCTCGTGATGACGGTGTTCATGAGCCTGCTGGTCACCCCCTTCGGCGTCATCACCGCCATCTACCTCCGCGAGTACGCCCAGCAGGGGACGCTCCTGCGGATCGTGCGCATCAGCGTCAACAACCTCGCCGGCGTGCCGTCCATCGTCTTCGGGGTCTTCGGCCTCGGCTTCTTCGTCTACGTGCTCGGCGGTTCCATCGACCAGCTGTTCTTCGCCGACCAGCTCAAGTACAACAACAACACCCCCGTCTTCGGCACCGGCGGCCTGCTCTGGTGCTCGCTCACGCTGGCCTTGATGACGTTGCCGGTGGTCATCGTCGCCACGGAAGAGGCCTTGGCGGCCGTCCCGCGCGGCATGCGCGAGGCCTCCCTGGCCACCGGCGCCTCCAAGTGGCAGACCATCCGCGACATCCTCCTGCCCGCCTCCGCCCCCGGCATCCTGACCGGCGTCATCCTCGCCATGGCCCGCGGCGCCGGGGAAGTCGCCCCGCTGATGCTCGTCGGCGTGGTGAAGTTGGCGCCGACCCTGCCGTTCGACGGCTCCTTCCCCTTCCTGCACATGGACCGCAAGTTCATGCACCTCGGCTTCCACGTCTACGACCTGGGCTTCCAGTCCCCGGACTCCGACGCGGCCCGTCCCATGGTCTTCGCCACCACGCTGCTCCTCATCTTCCTGGTCGTCTGCCTGAACCTCGGGGCGATCTGGATCCGCAACCGCCTCCGCGCCCGCTTCAAGGGCGCCTCCTTCTGACGTTCCCTTCATGCCTTCGCTCATGACCCCGCCTTCCACCTCCCGCATCCAGGTCCGCCCCGCCGCCGAGCGCGAGGGCCGCAAGGACTACATCCGCATCCGCGACTACGGCTTCTGGTACGGCCAGAAGAAGGCCCTCGAGGGCATCTCGCTCGACATCCCCGAACGCCAGGTCGTCGCCTTCATCGGCCCCTCCGGCTGCGGCAAGTCCACGCTGCTGCGCAACCTGAACCGGATGAACGACCTCGTCGACGGCATCCGCCACGAGGGGGACATCACCATCAACGGCCGCTCCATCTACGACCCGGGCCTGGAGGTCATCTCCCTCCGCCGCCGCGTCGGCATGGTCTTCCAGAAGTCCAACCCCTTCCCGAAGTCCATCTTCGAGAACGTCGTCTACGCCCTGCGCGTCGTCGGCGTGCGCGACCGCGCCCAGCTGGAGGAGGCCTGCGAGACCTCCCTGCGCAAGGCCGCCCTCTGGGATGAGGTCAAGGACCGGCTCGACGACAGCGCCCTGGGCCTGTCCGGCGGCCAGATGCAGCGCCTCTGCATCGCCCGCGCCATCGCCAACCGCCCCGAGATCCTCCTGATGGACGAGCCCTGCTCGGCCCTGGATCCCATCGCCACGGGCAAGATCGAGGAACTGATCCACGAGCTCAAGGAGCAGTTCACCATCGTGATCGTGACCCACTCGATGCAGCAGGCCGCCCGCGTCTCGGACCGCACCGCCTTCTTCTACCTCGGCCGGCAGGTCGAGTACGACACCACCGAGAAGATCTTCATGAACCCGTCCCAGGCCCAGACCGAGGCCTACATCTCGGGCCGCTTCGGCTGATTTCCCAACCGCTCCGACCATGCAACGCTACTTCCACGAGGAACTCCGCCAACTCCGGGACGACCTCATCCTGATGGGCGAGCGCTCGCTCGACATGACCCGCCTCGTCCTCCGCGCCGTGGAGCAGGGCGACGACTCCCTCGCCCTGCAGGTGCGCGGCATGGACGACCGCGTCGACGAGCTCGAGAAGCGCGTCGACCGCGAGATCATGCGCTACCTGACGCTCTTCGGCCCGATGGGCAGCGACGTGCGCCTCCTCCTCGCCGCCCGCGACATCGGCCATGACCTCGAGCGCATCGCCGACGAGGCTTCCGTCATCGCCAAGCGCGCGATGGTCATCTCCGAACGCGGTCCGCTCAAGGATCTCCTGCACGTGCCGGCCGAGGGGGTCGTCGCCTGCGAGGTCCTGCGGCTGGCCCTGGACAGCTTCATCGAGGGCGACCTCGCCAAGGCCCGCCTGGTGCTCCAACGCGACGCCGAGATCGACGCCCTCAACCGCCGCAACTACGAGGAGCTTTTCGGCAAGTCCGGCGACGCCGCCAAGGTCTCGGCCTCGCACGTGGAGCTGATCTTCATCTCCAAGGCCCTGGAGCGCATCGGCGACCACTCGAAGAACATCGCCGAGCAGGTCATCTTCCTCCTCTCCGGGGAGGACGTCCGCCACGCCCGCTGAGGCCGCGTCTCCCCGCCATAAAGCGGGCGGTGCTTCCGGGTTACGCTGGACGGTCGCCCGTTTTGTGGTAGGGTGCGGGCCGTCATGCCCGCCGGCTTCGGTTGCCTCCTCCTGCTCCTGCGCGTCTTCTCCCTGCCGCTCAGCATCCTGCTGGCTTGGCGGCTCGGCTTGCTGGACCTGAACGACAATCCCTGGAACGGCCTGTGGATCGCGATCTGGCTGGGCATCGTGAACGTCCTCGTGCGGCCGTTCGTGATGGTCTTCCTGCTCTTCCTCTCCGCGCCGTTCCTGCTCGTGCTGCGCCTGCCCCAGCGCATCACGAAGGCCCTGGTGACCTTCGGCCTGATGTACGTGACCAATGTCCTGATGCTGGCCCTCGTCTGCCAGCTGCTCGGCATCCGGAACTATTCCCTCTGGGTGGCCCCCCTGGTGATCTCCATCGGCTCCTGGTTCATCGCCTTCTCGGCGACGGTGCAGAACGTCCCGCCCGCCCCGGGGCAGGGTGGTCCGCGCGGCCCCAAGCCGGTCGACGACGCCATCGACGTCTGACCGCCGCTCCGCCTACCGGCGGTTACGCTCGGTTTCGCACCTTTTCCTTGCCTCCCGCAGGGCTTCCCCTTGCTTTTGGGCCTTCTCCGCCATGTCGACTCCCGCTCTCTCCTCCTGGGCCCGCAACGTCGCCCCTTCACCGACCCTCGCCGTCGATGCCAAGGCGAAGGCTCTCAAGGCCGCCGGCAAGGACGTCGTCGGCTTCGGCGTCGGCGAGCCCGACTTCGACACCCCGCAGTTCGTGAAGGACGCCTGCGCCAAGGCCTTGGCCGACGGCCAGACGAAGTACGCCCCGACCCCCGGCATCCCCGCGCTCCGTAAGGCCATCGCCGAGGACTACACCCGCCGCGGCTTCACCGGCATCGCCGACGCCAATGTCGTCGTGTCCCCGGGCGGCAAGATGTCCTGCTACCTCGCCATCCTCGCCACGATCAGCGCCGGCGACGAGGTCATCATCCCTGCCCCGTATTGGGTGAGCTACCCCGAGATGGTGAAGCTCGCCGGCGGCAAGCCCGTCGTCGTCAACGCCGAGGACGTCACCGGCTTCAAGATCACCCCGGCCCAGCTGACCGCCGCGCTGACCCCCAAGACGCGCATGGTCATCATCAACAGCCCGTCGAACCCGACCGGCGCCGTCTACTCGCGCGCCGAGCTCGAGGCCCTCGTGGCCATCTGCGTGAAGGCCAACGTCTGGATCATGTCGGACGAAATCTACGAGAACCTCGTCTATGACGGCCAGACCACCTGCAGCCCGGCGACCTTCTCGCCCGAGGCCGCCCGCCTGACCATCACCGTCTCCGGCTACGCCAAGAGCTATTCGATGACCGGCTGGCGCCTCGGCACCCTCGTCGCCTCCGACAAGCCCCTCGCCGCCGCCGTGGCCGACCTCCAGAGCCAGATTTCGTCCAACGCCACGACCTTCGCCCAGTTCGGCGCCCTGGCCGTCCACCAGCACCCCGACAAGGCCAAGGCTTCCCTCGCCGAGATGGGCGCGGTCTTCGACAAGCGCCGCCTCAACCTCCTCGCCGGCCTCAACGCCATCCCCGGCCTGACCTGCTACCGCTCGCAGGGTGCCTTCTACCTCTTCCCGAACATCAAGTCGTTCGGCCTGACCTCCGCCCAGTTCGCCGATCGCCTCCTCGAGGAAGAACTGATGGCCGTCGTCCCCGGTTCCGCGTTCGGCTCCGAAGGCTACATCCGCCTGAGCTACGCGACCTCCGACCAGGTCATCGCCCAGGGCCTCGAGCGCCTCGCGCGCTTCTGCGCCAAGCTGAAGAAGTAACTTCAGC
>JBEBDN010000219.1:0-7716 GCA_041156945.1 Verrucomicrobiota bacterium
CCTGACCCTGGCCCTAGCCCTTCCTGCCTCTCCCCCGTGTCCTCTTGCCCCCTTATCCCCCTGTCCCCTAATCTTCGCCATGCTCCGGATCGCCTTGTTCGCGCCTCTCGCCGTCTTCGCCGCTTCTCCGGTCCTGGAATTTCGCGGGACGCCGGAACGCCCGGAGGCGGTCGTTAGCCGTCCCGCGGAGGAGGGGATGCATCTCGTCACGATCGCCTTCGGGGCGGAGGATATCGATTCCGTCACGACCGTGAAGGCCGAGGCCCGGCGGCTGATCGCCTTGAATGTCGCTGTCCCGAAAGGACGCACCGAGCTCCGCCGCTTCCTCATCGATGTGCGCCGTCCGGAGTTCTCCGGCGGGCGCGTCGCCCTCAAGGCACGCGAAAGCGGCGCCCCGGATTGGGACGACCAGCTCTCGCTCGAGTTCATCGGCCCGACCGCCCGCGCCCGCGTGGTCTCCGTCCAGCCGGCCCCGTCCGCGACCGTCCGGGTCTTCTTGGCCGGGGACTCGACCGTCACGGACCAGCCCATCGAGCCGTACGTCGGCTGGGGGCAGGTGTTCCCGCTGTTCGTCGGCGACCGGGCCGTGGTCGCGAACCACGCGGAGTCCGGCCGCGCGCTGCGGTCTTTCCAGGGCGAGCGTCGGCTCGACAAGATCCTCGCCCAACTGCGCGCGGGCGACTTCGTGCTGATTCAGTTCGGCCACAACGACCAGAAGGAGAAAGGGGAGGGCGTCGGCGCCTTCACCACCTACGCGGCCCGCCTGCGGGCCTACGCCGAGGCGATCCAGGCCAAGGGCGGCAAGCCCGTGCTCGTCACCGCCGTCGCCCGCCGGCGCTTCGACGCGCAAGGCCAGGTCGTCGAGTCGCTGGGGGACTTCCCCGAGGCCGTGCGTCGGGTGGCCAAGGAACGCGGGCTCCCGCTCATCGACCTCAACGCGGCTTCCAAGCAGATCTACCAGGCGCTCGGCGTCGAGCGCAGCAAACTCGCCTTGCTGCACTACCCGGCCCACGCCTTCCCCGGGCAGACGGAGCCGCTCCGCGACGATACCCATTTCAGCGCCTATGGGGCCTACGAGATGGCCCGCTGCGTGGTGGAGGGGATCCGCACCGGCGTACCCGAGTTGGCGGCCCACCTGGCTCCGACGGTCAAGCCTTTCGACCCGACCCATCCGGATGACCCGGCCCAAGTGGTCATTCCCGCCAGTTCCTTGGTCAAGGGCGCTAAGCCCGAGGGCAAATAAGCGCGGCGGGGCATCCCTCGCTTGAATC
This sequence comes from Verrucomicrobiota bacterium, assembly GCA_041156945.1. Lineage (GTDB taxonomy): Bacteria > Verrucomicrobiota > Verrucomicrobiia > Opitutales > UBA953 > UBA953. The sequence goes on from JBEBDN010000219.1 coordinate 1,272, forward strand.
CCCGCCGAGGATGGACGAGGCTCGACCTCGTGCCCGACCTTTTCGGCGAAATCGAACCCGGCGTCGCCGAGGTGGTCCCGTTCGACGGCGGGGCCCGGGCCTACTCGTACTCCGTCCCGGCGGGCCTGAAGGATACCCTGCAGGTCGGCCAGCTCGTCCGCGTGCCGCTGGGCGGCCGCGTGAGCCTCGGGGTCGTCTGGCGCTACCCCGCGGAGCCGCCGCCCGCCGCGAAACTGCGGAGCATCATCCTGCTCGAGCATGAGCAGCCCGTGATGACCCCGGACTGCTGCAAGCTCGCGGAATGGATGGCGGGTTACTACGGCTGCGGCCTCAACTCGGTCCTCGAGACCGTCCTCCCCGCCGCGATCCGCAAGGGCGTCCGGCCGGTCCTGCGCCGGCTGCTCACCCTCGTGGCCCCGCCCGCGCCGGACGTCCTCGAAAAACTCCGCCGCAAGGCCCCGCGGCAGGCGCAGGTCATCGATTACCTCGCCGGCCAGCCCGGTCCGGCGGACCGCGCCAAGATGGTCGACGGCCTCGGCGTGGCCCAGCCCGCCGTCGACGCCCTGATCAAGTCGGGGGTGGTCAAGGAGGACGCCAGCGTCCTCTGGCGCGTCGCCTACGACGACCCCTTCGCCGAGGGCGAGGTCGTCGCGGCGCGCGGGCACGACCTCAATCCGCAGCAGGTCACCGCCGTCGCCTCCATCTCCGCGACCTTGGACAGCAAGGCCTTCCGGGCCCACCTCCTGCACGGCGTCACCGGCTCCGGCAAGACCGAGGTCTACGTCGCCCTCATCCGCAAGGTCGTCGCCGAAGGCGGCTCCGCCATCTTCCTCGTCCCCGAGGTCGCCCTCACGCCGCAGACGGTCGGCCGCCTCCGCTCGCGCCTCGCGGACCTCGGCGCCAAGGTGGTCGTCTGGCACAGCCACCTCTCCGCCGGCGAGCGCTTCGACGCCTGGATGGCCATGTCGCTCGGGCAGGCCCGCGTGGTCGTCGGCGCGCGGTCGGCCGTCTTCGCCCCGCTGCCGAAGCTCCGGCTCATCGTCGTCGACGAGGAGCACGAGCCTTCCTTCAAGCAGGGCGAGACCCCGATGTACCACGGCCGCGACGTGGCGGTCATGCGGGCCTCGCTGCTCGGCATCCCCTGCGTGCTGGGTTCCGCCACGCCGTCCCTCGAGACGTGGCGCAACGCGCAGGCGGGCCGCTACGTCCTCGACACCATGCCCAAGCGGGTCGACGACCGGCCGATGCCGGCGTTCCGCATCGTGGACATGCGGCGCGAGGTGCTCCACCTCAAGGGCCAGCACATCCTCTCGCGCGAGCTGACGGACGGCATCCGCGAGCGACTCCAGCGCCGGGAGCAGTCGATCCTGTTCCTGAACCGACGCGGACATTCCCGCTCCTTGGTCTGCCCGGATTGCGGTGAAGCCGTCCAGTGCGGGCGGTGCAGCGTCTCGCTGACCCTGCACCGCACCGACGACACCGCCCGTTGCCACCTCTGCAACCACCAGGAGCGCGCCCCCGTGGTCTGCCCGAGCTGCCGCTCGCCCAAGGTCCGCTGGAAGGGCTACGGCACGCAGAAGGTCGAGGAGACCCTCGCCCACCTCTTCCCGCGCGCCAAGGTCGCCCGCATCGACGCCGACACGATGTCCAAGAAGGACCGCTTCCGGCAGGTGCTTTCGGACTTCCGGGCCGGCAAGTACGACCTGCTGCTCGGCACGCAGATGATCGCCAAGGGCCTCGATTTCCCCCGGGTGACGTTGGTGGGCATCATCGACGCCGACCTCTCCCTGCAACTGCCCGATTTCCGGGCGGGCGAACGCACGTTCCAGCTGCTCACGCAGGTGGCGGGCCGCGCCGGCCGCGGGGACCTCGAGGGCGTCGTGGTGGTCCAGAGCTTCCAGCCGGCCACCGACCCCATCCAGTTCGCCAAACGGCTCGACTTCGAGGGCTTCGCCTCCGCCGAGATGGAGCGCCGAGCCGAGTTCGGCTACCCGCCGGAGCGGCACCTCATCCGGCACGTCTTCCGCGGCCGCAACGCCGAGAAGGTCAACTTCGTCGCCGACGCGTGGGTGAAGGAGCTCGAGCGGCTGCACCCCGGCGTGGCGGAGGTCCGCGGGCCCGCGCCGTGTCCCTTCGAGAAGATCCAGGACCAGCACCGCGTGCACATCTGGTACCTCGTCGCCGGCGTCAAATCCTTCCTCGCCGCGCTGCTCCCCCTGCGCGCCAAGATGCTCCGCGACGAGGACGTCATCGACGTGCTCGACGTGGATGCGCAGGATTGCGCCTAGGTTTGGGGGAGGGTCGCTGAGTACTGAGTACTGAGTACGGAGTGCGGATTACAGAGGGGCGTGACCCGCCTGGCACCATGTCTCCTTAGTCTCTAGTTCCGTACTCTGAACTCTGAACTCAGTACTCCATCTCCCGCCTCTTTACTGCCTCACCACCACCGCTTGCGCTTCATCCAGAGGGTGATGAGCGTGGCGACGAGGGCCATGGAGCCCAACGCGAGGAAATAGCCGTACTTCTCGCCCCACTCGGTGTGGATCTCGGGCATGAAGTGGAAGTTCATGCCCCAGAGGCCCACGAGGAAGGTCAGCGGGATGAAGACCGACGACATGACCGTCAGCACGCGGATGACCTCGCTGGTCTTCCGCTCCTGCTGGGTATGGTGGTATTCCTGGAGGTCCTGCAGGATCATGCGCGCATGCTCGATGCGGTCGGCCGCGCGGATCGCGTGGTCATAGAGGTCGCGCAGGAAGATGTCGAGGGAGGTGGGCAGGAGGCCGTGCTCGTAGTGCTCGAGCACGCTGACCATGTCCTTGAGCGGTTGGGCGAGGCGGCTGAGGCGCACCACGATGCGCTTGAGCCGGTAGACCTCGTTGAGGTCCCAGTCGTCCGTGCCCTTGAGGATCGAGTCCTCGAGCTCGGTGATCGCGTCCTCGATCTCCTCGGTCTGCACCAGCAGGCGGTCGACGAGCGTGTCGAGGAGCGAGTAGACGAGGTAGCCCGAGCCCCAGCGGCGGATGTTGCCCTTGTTCTCGGACAGGCGCTTCTCGATGGCCGCGAAGACCGGCTCGTCGTTCTCGTGGAAGGAGATGACCCAGTTCTGGGCCGCGACGATGGAGATCTGCTGGCCCCGAGGGGTGTCCTCCTCGACGCCGATGCGGACGGCGCGGGCGATGGCCAGGATCTTGTCGCCGTGTTCCTCGAACTTCGGGCGGGAGGTGTTCGTCAGGACGTCCTCCTGGGCGAGCATCGGGATGTCGAAGAAGGCCCCCACGATGTGGACGATCTGCGGGTCGGTGATGCCGAGGACCTGCACCCAGACCATCCCGGGCCGGCCCACGTACTTGCCGACGGCGTCCAGCTCCGCGAACTCGTCGACCTTGCAGCCGACCTCGTCGTAGCAGTGGACCCGGAACTTGGTCGGGGCATTGGACTCGAAGGGGGAGGCGGCCGGCAACTGGCCGGGGGCGCGGCCGATTTCGGTGTCCTCGAAGGCGGCTTCGCCCGGCAGGGGGGCGGCGTCGGCCCGGAGCCCGAGCCGACGGCGCAATTCCTCCAGGCGACGCTGGATGAAGGACCGGGCGCGAGCCTTGTCCTTTTCACGCTTCTCCTGGTGCCGACTCATCCCGGTCAGTTTCCGCAGCCCCGGGGACTTGTCAACGGGGAGGTGCCCTTGGGTCAGCCCTTGCGGCGGCCCTTGCTCGCGCGGCGTCCTTGGCGGCTGATCCCGAGGGACTCCATCTTCCCCTGCTGCACCTTCTGGAACAGGTTGTTGGAATTGGTGACCCCGAGGCAGTAGAGGGAGGCGGCGACGAACTCCTGCTGGTCGGCCTTCACCAAGCCGGCGTTGACCAGCCAGTCGGCCAGGGCTTGGTGGAAATTCGCCGGGCTGATGTCCATCTTCTCGCCGCCGTGCCGGAGCCAGACCGCCGCGCGCAGTTCCATCGGGCAGTTGCCCTTCTTCTGGCAGACTTCCACGATTTTGCGCAGGGTTTCCTTGCAGGGTTCGGGGGATTTGCTCGACGGAACTTCGGACATGGCGGTGGTGGGACGGCAGGAGCCGGGCGGTCCTTTAGTAGATGCCCGACAGTTTACTGTGAACAATGAACTCGCCACTGTCACCAAGTATTATAATACTATAAAATACAAGAAAGCAGTGGACGGCCCGACGCTCCCGACGTTCCCCGGTGGTGGTCGCGACAGGACTTGAACCTGTGACTTCAGCAATGTGAATGCTGCGCTCTAACCAACTGAGCTACGCGACCGGCACCGGGCCTTCCTAGATGGCCGCCCGGGGCCGGGCGGGCAAGACCGAATTGGCCGTCCCAGGCCTTCGGGCGCCCCCTCCGGCGGCTTGCAACCCTCCGCCAAGCCCCAATCTTGGGTGGATGGATACCGCCGCGAACCCTGCCTCCCCCCGCGTGGCCGATGAGCGTCTGCTCCGACTCACGGCCCCGGCCGGGCGCAAGGTCCTGGCTTTGGCGGCCCGCGAGGGCCAGGGCGCTTTCCTGCGCGTCGCCATCACCGGTGGAGGCTGTAATGGTCTGTCCTACAAGATGCGCTTTGTCGCCGCCCCCAAGGCCGGCGACATCCTTGTCCGCTCGGAAGGGGTCGAGGTGCTGGTCGACCCCAAGTCCGCCCTGTACCTGCGCGGCACCCACCTCGATTATTCCGACAAGATGATCGGCGGCGGCTTCAAGTTCTCCAACCCCAACGCCAAGGCCAGTTGTTCGTGCGGGGAGAGCTTTTCGCTTTGACGCGAAGGCGCTGCCTTCGCGAGGGGGCACGTTGTCACGCTGGCACGTGGGCAACGGTGGTGTCCGCGGCCGAAACACGTGGTCTGGCTTCATCGAGGGCTAGGTCGAGTGGTGGATCGAGTGCAGGGTACGGAGTACGGATTACAGAGCGCGGAGTCGAGGCGAGTACCTGGATGGGAGGCTGACTTGGGTCGGAACTCCTTCCCCTGCCGACTGACCCTGTCCCTGACCCTTCAGTCTCTTTGCCTCTAGGTCGGGACGAGCGCCCCTGCTCGTCCGCGGCCAAGGTAGGGGCAGCACCGCGCGCTGCCCTAGCAGCCGGTCACGTCGGCAACGGGGTCAGGCACCATCACGCTGCGCGTGCTGAAGCCAGACCCCATGCCGACGGCCGACCGAGGACGGTCAGCCCTACCGAGGCGCAAAGAAACTTTAGGGCCAGGGCCAGAATCAGGGATGCGGATTCTCCAAGGCCCTCGTATTTCCTGACGCCTGGCCCTGGCCCTAGCCCTGGCCCTTTCCTGCATAGCCCTTTCCGTATCACCCTTGCCCCCGCGCCAGCCTGCCCCCTAGTTTCCCCCCGTGTTCACCCTGCTCAAGACCGATACGACGACGGCCGCGCGCCTCGGCGTCCTGAAGACCCCCCATGGGGAAGTGCGCACGCCGGTCTTCATGCCCGTCGGCACGCAGGCCACGGTCAAGGGGCTTTCGCCGCAGCAGGTCGCCGACACGGGCGCCCAGATCCTGCTCAGCAATACCTACCACCTGAACCTCCGGCCCGGCCGCGAGATCGTCCGCGCCGCGGGCGGGCTCCACAAGTTCATGCACTGGGACAAGCCGATCCTGACCGACAGCGGCGGCTTCCAGGTGTTCTCGCTGGCGAAGCTCCGCACGATCACCGACGAGGGCATCCACTTCAGTTCCCACCTCGACGGCAACAAGCTGTTCCTCGACGTGAAGGACTGCTTCGACATCCAGGACGCGCTCGGCTCCGACATCGCGATGGTGCTCGACGAGTGCCCGCCTTACCCCTGCGACCGCGCCGCCTGCGAGGTCGCGGTGACCCGCTCGATCCGCTGGGCCAAGGAGATGCTCCAGCTCGCCAAGGACCGCGGCTTCCTCGCCTCCGGCCGGCACCTCTTCTGCATCAACCAGGGCTCGGTCTACGACGACCTGCGCATCCGCTGTGCCGAGGAACTCGGCGGCCTCGACTTCCCCGGCCACGCCATCGGCGGCGTCAGCGTCGGCGAGCCCGAGGAGCACATGCTCCATCAGGTCGGCCTCGTCGCCCCGCTCCTGCCCAAGGACAAGCCCCGCTACGTGATGGGCGTGGGCACGCCGCCCCAGCTCCTCCGCATGGTCGCCCTCGGCGCCGACATGTTCGACTGCACCATGCCGACCCGCATCGGCCGCCACGGCGGCGCCTTCACCCCGGATGGTCCGATCAGCGTGAAGCACCTCCGCTACCGCGAGGACCATCGTCCCTTGGTCGAGGGCATGGACAACTACACCTGCCGGCATTTCTCCCGCGCCTACCTGCGGCACCTCCACCACGCCGGGGAGCAGCTCGGCGGCACGCTGCTGGCGCTGCACAACATCCACTTCCTGCAGGACCTCATGGCCCAGGCCCACGCGCACATCGCCGCGGGCGACTTCGCCGCCTGGTCCAAGGCCTGGTGCGAGCG
>JBEBDN010000220.1:0-4864 GCA_041156945.1 Verrucomicrobiota bacterium
CCGTCGCGCTACCCGGACGAGATCCACCTGACGGTCGCGGTCGTGCGCTACGAGACCAACGGCCGCGCCCGCGAGGGCGTATGCTCGAGCTACCTGGCCGACCGCGCCCGGTTGGAGCAGCCCGACCTGCCGATCTTCGTGGCCGAATCGCATTTCGGCCTCCCGGCCGACGACGAGGCGCCCGTGATTATGGTCGGCCCCGGCACCGGCGTCGCCCCGTTCCGCAGCTTCGTGATGGACCGCGCCACCCGCGGGGCGAAGGGGCGCAACTGGCTCTTCTTCGGCGACCAGCGCAAGGACCATGACTTCCTCTACGCCGAGGAGTGGGCGGACTACCTCCGCTCGGGCGCGTTGACCCGGTTGGACACCGCCTTCTCCCGCGACCAGGCGGCCAAGGTCTACGTCCAGGACCGCATGCGCGAGCAGGCGGCCGAGCTCTGGTGCTGGCTCCAGGCGGGCGCCTATTTCTACGTCTGCGGCGACGCCAAGCGGATGGCGAAGGACGTCGACGCCGCGCTCCATGCGATCGTGGCCGAGCAGGGTGGCATGACGCCCGAGGCCGCCGTCGAGTGGGTCAAGCAGCTCAAGAAGGACGGGCGCTACCAGCGCGACGTCTACTGAGCGTCCGCGGGGTGGGGCGGCCAGTTTTCGCCACTTGCCTCCCGGCGGCTTTCCGCCCACAAATCGACCCCGATGCACCTCACGCACACTCCTCGCGTCGCCCTCGTCACCGGTGCCGGTCGCGGCATCGGCAAGGCCATCGCGGAACGGCTCGCCGCCCACGGTCACACCGTCCTCTGCGTGTCCAAGTCCGACACCTGCGTGGCGGTCGCCAACGACATCGTCGCCAAGGGCCAGAAAGCCAAGGCCTACCAGGTCGACGTCTCCGACGCCGCCGCGGTGGCCAAGGCCTGCGAGCAGATCGTCGCCGAGTTCGGCGCGGTCGAGATTCTCGTCAACAACGCCGGCATCACCCGCGACAAGCTGGTCATGGCCATGTCCGAGCAGGATTGGAACGACGTCCTCTCCACCAACCTCTCCTCGGCCTTCTACTGGACCAAGGGACTCGTCCGTCCGATGACCAAGAAGCGCTGGGGGCGCATCATCAGCATCTCCTCCGTCACGGGGGTCCAAGGCAACGCCGGACAGGCCAACTACGCCGCCGCCAAGGCCGGCCTCCATGGCCTGACTATGACCCTCGCCCGCGAGCTGGCCGGCCGGAGCATCACCGCCAACGCGGTGGCCCCCGGTTTCATCACCACCGACATGACCGGGGAGCTGTCGGACGACATCAAGCAGAAGATCCTCGGGGTCATCCCCCTGGGGCGATTCGGCTCCGTCACCGACATCGCCGCCATGGTCGATTACCTCGCCTCCGAGGAGGGTGGGTACATCACCGGGCAGGTCTTTTCGGTTGACGGTGGGATGGCTATCTGACACCCAGAAATCCACCAAAAACCCTTTCTTATGCCCGAAAACATCGAACAGCGCGTCAAGGACATCATCGTCAAGCAGCTTGGGGTCAACCTCGAGCAGCTCACCCCCACGGCCGGTTTCCAGACCGACCTCAAGGCCGACTCCCTCGACCTCGTGGAAATGATCATGGCTTTCGAGGATGAGTTCGGCATCGCCTCCATCCCGGAGGACAAGGCCGCCTCGATGAAGACCGTCGGCGACGCCGTCGAGTACATCAAGGCCAACGCCACCAAGTAATCTTCCGGGCCCCCGGCCCGACCCGTGAGCTCCGCCCACAATCCCCGTCGCGTCGTCGTCACCGGCATCGGTTGCCTGTCGGCGCTCGGCCATGATACCGAGGCTTTCTGGGACGGCCTGACCAAGGGGCGTTCCGGCATCGGCCGCATCACCCGGTTCGACCCGACGGACTTCCCGTCCAAGGTCGGCGCCGAGGTGCGCGACTTCGATCCGGGTAAGTTCATGGACCCGAAGGAGGCCAAGCGCAACGACCGCTACACGCAGTACGCCGTCGCCGCCTCCCGCTTGGCCGTCAACGACGCCAAGCTCGACGTCACCAAGGTCGACTCCGAGCGCTTCGGGGTGATCATCGGTTCGGGCATCGGCGGCATGGAGACCATCGAGAACCAGGCCCGCGTGCTCATCGAGCGCGGTCCCTCCCGCGTCTCGCCCTTCACCATCCCCTCGCTCATCGCCAACATCGCCTCCGGCGTCGTGGCCATCGAGTTCCAGGCCAAGTCCGTCAACTTCGGCGTCGTCTCCGCCTGCGCCTCCGGCTCCCACGCCCTCGGCGAAGCCCTTCGCCATATCCGCGACGGTCACGCCGACATCATGCTCTCCGGCGGCTCCGAGGCCGCCATCACGCGCCTCGGCTACGCCGGCTTCTGCAACATGAAGGCGATGTCGACCGACTTCAACGACACGCCCGAGAAGGCATCGCGTCCGTTCGACAAGCTGCGCGACGGCTTCGTCATGGGCGAAGGCGCCGGCGTCCTCGTCATCGAGACCCTCGAGCATGCGCAGGCCCGCGGGGCCCGCATCTATTGCGAGCTCGTCGGCTATGGCGCGACCTGCGACGCCTACCACATCACCGGCCAGGACCAGGAAGGGAAGGGCCTCGCGCTCTGCCTCAACCGCGCCCTCGCCGAGGCCGGCGTGGACAAGTCCGAGGTCGGTTACATCAACGCCCACGGCACTTCGACCCCGATCAACGATCGTTGCGAGACGCTTGCGATCAAGCGCACGTTCGGCGAAGCCGCCCGTCAGATCTCCATCTCCTCGACCAAGTCGATGACCGGCCACCTGCTGGGCGCCGCCGGCGGCGTCGAGGCGGCCGTCTGCTGCCTGGCGATCCACCACGGCGTCATCCCGCCGACGATCAATTACGAGAATCCGGATCCGGATTGCGACCTGGACTACACCCCGAACGTGGCCAAGAAGCGCACGGTCAACGTGGCCATCTCGAACAACCTCGGTTTCGGCGGACACAACGCCTCCCTGGTCTTCAAGCGCCTCTGAGGGTCCGGTCCGGTTGGAACTCGGACGGTTTTCAGGGGTTATCTATGAGCCCCCTGCCCATGCGTAAGTTGTTCCTTGCCTGCCTAGCCCTCTCGCCCCTCTGCTGCTGGGGACAGGACGCCACTCCCGCGCCGGTTCCGCCTTCCCAGATCAAGCTGAAGGCCACCGTGGCCGCCCCTCCCGGGCCGGACGGCAAGCCCGGGGATGTCCTCGCCGTTCCGCAGGTGGTCGTGGCCTCCGGGGCCGAAGGTAAGGTGTCCGTCTCCGGCCCGCCGAAGCCTGCCGTCCCGGGCCAACCGCCGGTGCCGCCGGCGCAGCTGGAGCTATCCTTCACCCCTACTTTGCTCCCGACGGGCGAGGTCAGCATCAACCTGCACGCGTCCTTGCCCACCTCCGCCCAGGATAAGGCCGCCTTCGCCCAGGCCCAGCTGCAGGCCATGTCCGAGAAGGAACGCGAGCGTCGCTCCCGCTCCGGCCGCGAGCGGACCGCCGGCGGCAACGGCGTCCCGGTCTTCCATTCCGTGCTCCCCTCCGAGGGGCTCTTTTCGTTGGCCGACGACGCGGGGCATCGCCGCTGGGTCAAGGTCGGCCAAAGCTTCGCCGGCTGGACCCTCGAGGGCTACGACGAGAAGCACCAGGTGCTGACCATCGCCCGGGAGAAGTCCCTGCGCGAACTCACCCTCTACAAGTCGGTCGTGGAAGCGGGCGCCAACGACATCGTGAGCACCGTCACGGTCCAGCCCGGTCAGAATTTCGTCATCGGCAGCGCCAACGGCACCACCATCACGCTCTCCGTGGAGGTCACCAAGCTGCCGGTGGCCCCGGCCAAGTAAGCCTGGGCCTTCGGCTTGCCCTCGGCCGGGAGGCGCCCATCCTTGGGGACATGCATTTCCGTGCTTACGCCGGGCTGCTCGCCCTGGCTTGCTTTACGTGGGTTGGGGCGCAGGAAGCCCCGGTCCCGACCCATCTCAAGGTCAAGGCCACGTTCACGCGCTTGGACAAGGATGGTAAGCCGGAGGTGGTCGCCCAACCCTCCGTCATCACGGTGGACGGCAAACGGGCCACCATTACCGTCGGCAATGCCGAAGAGGGTGTGCTTCTGTCGGTCATGCCCAAGGTGAACGCCGACGGTACCCTGACCTTGGATGTCGTCACCGAGACCCGTGAGCCGCCCGCGACGCCGCCCTCGTCGGCCCCCGCCGCGGCGCGTCCCGCCGCCCCCGCCAAAGCCAAGGGAGGCATCCCCCTCTTCCAAGGCGTGCTGCCGGCGGACAAGCTTTTCTCGATCGAGGACGCCACGGGTGCCCGCAAGTGGCTACCCCTTGGGCGCAAGGTCGATGGTTGGACGCTCCGCGCCTACGACGAGAAGCGTCAGGCGCTCACCCTCACCCGGCTGGGCGAGTCGCGCGAACTCGTCCTGCATCAGGCGGTGATCGAAGATACGCCGGTGGCCGGGCCCTCCGTCCGGCGCAACGAGACACGCCTCACCTTGCCCAAGGGCCAGCCCGCCAAACTGGGCGGGGCCACGGGACAGGAGGTCACGCTCGAGGCGGAGATCCTGGACCTCTCGAAGTAGCCCGGCGACCCGCGGCGGGTTTCAGTCCACGTCGAGGTGGCCGACCTTGACGAGGATGGTCGCGCCTTCCGGTCCCGTGAACGGACGGTGGTTGCTGAGGTGCGGGCTGCGGATCCAGGTGCCGGCGGGGTATTCGCCGTGCTCGTCGCGGAAGACGCCATCGAGGACCAGGATCTCCTCCCCGCCGACGTGGGTGTGCGGATTGAAGCGCGTCTCCGGGGCCCAGCGGACCAGCGCGGTATGGCGGGTCAGGTCCTGATGCAGCGAGGCGACCTTGAGCCCCGGCACCATGCCTTG
>JBEBDN010000221.1:0-2651 GCA_041156945.1 Verrucomicrobiota bacterium
GATCGAGTTGGCGGTCTTGGTCTTGATGCCGCGGGAGAGGAACTCGGTGTTGGTGACGAAGAGGTCGTCGCCGACGAGCTGGGTGTTGGCGCCCATGGCGTCGGTGGCGAGCTTCCAGCCGCTCCAGTCGGCCTCGGAGAAGCCGTCCTCGATCGAGACGATCGGGTAGCGCTTCTGGAGGTCCTGGTAGAACTTCACCATCTCGGCCGACTTGCGCTGGGACTTGTCGGACTTGTGGAAGGTGTACTTGCCGGTCTTCTCGTCGAAGAACTCGGAGGCGGCGACGTCGAGGGCGAGGAAGACTTCCTTGCCGAGCTTGTAACCGGAGGCCTTGACGGCCGCGGCGATGGCCTCGAGGGCGGCCTCGTTGGAGGCGACCTTCGGGGCGAAACCGCCTTCGTCACCGACGGAGGTGGAGAGGCCCTGGGCCTTCAGCACCTTCTTGAGGGCGTGGAAGATCTCGGTGCCCATGCGCAGGGCTTCGCTGAAGGACTTGGCGCCGGAGGGCACCACCATGAATTCCTGGATGTCGACCGGGGCGTCCGAGTGGGCGCCGCCGTTCATGATGTTCATGAGCGGGATCGGGAGGACCTTGGCGTTCGGGCCGCCGATGTAGCGGTAGAGGGGCTGGCCGAGGGCCTTGGACGAGGCGTGGGCGGCGGCCATGGAGACGCCGAGGATGGCGTTGGCGCCGAGCTTGCTCTTGTTCTTGGTGCCATCGAGGCCGATCATGGCGGTGTCGATGCCGACCTGGTCCTGGGCGTCCTGGCCGACGAGCAGGGAGGCGATGGCCTCGTTGACGTTCTCGACGGCCTTCAGGACGCCCTTGCCGTTGTAGCGCTTCTTCGGGTCGACGCCCTTGGCGAAGTGCTTGGCCGGGACGTCGGCGTCGCGGAGTTCGTGGGCCTCGTAGGTGCCGGTGGAGGCGCCGGAGGGGACGGCGGCGCGACCGATCACGCCGGAGGCGAGGACGACGTCGACCTCGATGGTGGGATTGCCGCGGGAATCCAGGATTTCGCGGGCCTTGATATCAACGATTTGGGTGCTGCTCATGATGGAAAAGGTCGGACCTATGGGTAATTACAAGGGGCGGGGCGGAGCGAGAAAAAAGGTGCTTTCCGTGGCCGGTCGGGACCAAACGAGAAACCCCGGACTGGTGATACCAGGCCGGGGTTTGCAAGTGGTGGGAGTAGATGGACTTGAACCATCGACCTCCTGAATGTCAATCAGGCGCTCTAACCAACTGAGCTATACCCCCGAAAAAGGGATGGAGAACAAAGCGGGCGGTTTCGCCGCTGGCAAGCCTTCAATGTACGTCCCCGAGGTAGGTCGCCGAGCCGGAACCCAGGAAACGGCCGATGACCTCCCCCAGCCCGGGCGGGGAAAGCGGGAAATCGGCGAGTTTGGCGAGGGGGAGCCACTCGAAGCCGACCTGCCGCCGATCCCGCTCCCGGCCGTTACCGATCGGGCCGAAATCCGCGCAGTCGCAATGGAAGACGGCCTCCACCTGGTGGAAATGGCCGTGGATGCGGTGCATGGCGTGGTTCTTGCCGACGTATTCCCGCACGTACATGAGCCCGCGGGGCGCGACGGCCAAGCCCAACTCCTCCATCACCTCGCGGCGCACGGTGTCGGTCAAGGTCTCCCCATGCTCCTGCCCGCCGCCGGGCAGGACCAGGAATTCGCCCTCCTGCGTCCGGATGCGCACCACCAGGAGCGCATCGTCGCGCAGGATGACGGCCCGGGCCGCCGTGCGGACGGACGCGGCGTCGCGACCAGCGGGAGGACGGGAGGTAGGCACAGCCCACCCTACGGCGGAAGCCGCCGCGGGTGAAGCGCAAACCGAGCCCCTCAGGCGTCGAGGAACTTGTCGTCGATCTCGTGGTTGCCGTGGACCGCCTTCACGTCGTCCAGGGCCTCGAGCGCGTCGATCAACTCGAGCACCTGCTTGGCCAAGGCGGCGTCGGCCACCGGCACGGGGATCGACGCGACGTAGGCGAGCTCGCTGGATTCGGGCTTGAGGCCCTTCTCCTGCAGCGCCTTGGAGACGGCGTCGTACGCCGGGATCGGGCAGAGCACCTCGAAGTGGTCGCCATGGTTGAGGATGTCGTCGGCCCCGGCCTCGAGGGCCAGCTCCATGAGGCGGTCCTCCGTGGTCTGCGCGGCGCCGACGAGGATCTGGCCCTTGCGGGCGAAGCTATGCGACACCGCCCCGGTCTGGGCCATGTTGCCGCCGTTGTCGTTGAAGGCCTGGCGCACCTCGGCGGCGGCGCGGTTCTTGTTGTCGGTGGTGACCTCGACGATGAGGCCGACGCCACCCGGGGCGTAGCCCTCGTAGACGATCTCCTCGTAGACCACGCCGGGGATCTCGCCCGTGCCCTTCTGTACGGCGCGCTTGATGTTGTCCGTCGGCATGTTCGCCGCGCGGGCCTTGTCCATCAGCGTGCGCAGGCGCGCGTTGGACTCGGGATTGCCGCCGCCGGCGCGCGCCGCGACGGTGATTTCCTTGGCCAGCACGGAGAAGATCTTCCCGCGCTTGGCGTCGATGACGGCCTTGTGCCGCTTGGTCGTGTGCCACTTGCTATGACCGGACATGGTGGGATGGGGTTGAAAATCAGCCCTTGGCCTTCTTCGGCGGGATCACCTCGACC
>JBEBDN010000222.1:0-2743 GCA_041156945.1 Verrucomicrobiota bacterium
CGGTAAACATCTACTACAGCGACGAGTACGCCCTCGCGAGCGGGCTCGAGACCGTCACCAAGTCGGCCGAGGTCGCCGCGGCGATCGCCGCCGAGCCGACGCTGGCCGTCCGGCTCGTCCCGCCCGCGCCCGCGACCCGCGACGAGCTGCGCGCCATCCACGACGACGGCTACCTGCGCACGGTCTTCGCGCCCGGCCCCGGCGAGCTTCCCACCGGACCGCGCACGCCCGCGCTGCGGCGCAGCCTGCTGGCTTCCACGGGCGGCATGCGCGACGCGGTGGCCGAGGCCCTGCGCGCGGGTCGTTCGGGCAGCCTCTCCAGCGGGCTCCACCACGCGCGCCGCGGCTCCGGGGAGGGCTTCTGCACGCTGAACGGACTGGCCTTGGGCGCCCTCCGGGCCCTCCGGGACGTGTCGTCGGTCGGGATCCTCGACCTCGACGCGCATTTCGGGGGCGGTACCTTCGAGATCCTCGGCGAGCACCCGCAGGTCCGGCTGGCCGACGTGAGCGTGAACGGCTACGACCAATGGGAGCCGACGGCGCCGGCCCGCCACCACGTCGAGCTCGTCGCGGACGCGGCCGGCTACCTCGACGCGGTCGCCCGCGCGCTCCGGGCCCTCGAGGGCGTGCGCTGCCTGCTCTACAACGCCGGCATGGACGTCCATGAGCGCGCCGGCGGGATCAAGGGGCTGACCACCGACGTCGTGCGGCGCCGCGAGGCGCTCGTCTTCGGCTGGGCCCGCGCCCGCGGCGTGCCCGTGGCCTTCGCGCTCGCCGGCGGCTACCGCTGGGGCGGGCTGACGCTGGCGCAGGTCGCGCAGCTGCACCTCGAGACGGTGCGGGCCTGCGCCGCGGCCTGAGCCTTCGCCCTTGCCTGCGTCCGCGGGCGAATTCTACTGGAAGTCCCATGTCCAGCCCCGTCGTCCATGTCGCCCGCGGCGGCGCCGAGTTCGCGACCTGTCCGGCCGCGGAAGTCCCGGCCCGCCTGGCCGCCGGCGAGTTCCGACCCACCGATCATTACTGGTCGCCGGGCATGGCGGCCTGGCGTCGGCTCGCGGAGTTCGCCCCCGCCGGCCGTCGCCTGCCTTTCCCGCGGCCGGTGCCCGAGACCCCGAATCTCCTGGACGGGATGTTCGGCCGCGAGCACCGCACCGAGGGGCTCGCCCGCTTCTGGGACCTCTTGGCCGCCGCGCCGCCGGGCGGGACGGTCGACGAGGAGGCCGTCCGCCGGATCGAGGAGGAGACCGGCGTGCGGGTGCGGACCCGCTGCGCCAAGGAATTGGCCGCATGGTACCAGGCGATGGTCGCCGCGGCCCTGTCGGACCGCGTCTTCACCCCGGAGGAGAAGACCGACCTCGCCGGCCTCGCCTGGAGCTTCGGCTACGACACCGCGCAGGCCCAGGCCATGCATCGCGCCGCCTTCACCGCCTATTTCCGGGCCGGCCTGGCCACGGCCTTGGCCCGCGACGTCCCGCCCGACCAGCGGGCCCGGTCCATCGCCGCGCTCTCGGAGCAGGTGCCCTTGCCCGCGGGCGAAGTGGCCGGGCTGGTCCGCGAAGCCCTGCAGGGGCACCTCGCCCAGGCCCTGCAGGCGGTCATCGAGCGCGACGATGGGCGGGAACTCGTGGCGCCGGCGCAGGCGCGCGGGCTCCGCGCCCTGGCCTTGGCGATGGGGCAGGACCTGGCGCGCGACCATGCGGAGCTGGCCCTGCGCCTCGAGCGGGCGGAACGCGGTTGGCAGGTCGCCCGCGGGGAGCTGACGCCCGTCGCCACCGACCTGGTGCTGGGGAGCGCCGAGGTCTGCTACTGGTCCCGGCGCGTGGACCTGATCCAGAACAAGCGCGTCACGGTCCGGCGCAGCTACGGCGGCTTCGCCGGCTCCACCGGCTCGATCCTCGGCGTGCGCTACCGCACGGGCAGCTACCAGGTGGCCCGCCAGACCGAGGACCAGATGGTCCAGGTCGACAGCGGGACCGCGCTGTTCACCTCCTCGCGGGTCGTCTTCGACGGCGCGCTGAAGAACTTCAACTTCAAGCTGGCGAAGGTGCTCGACGTCATGGAGTTCTCCAATGGCGTCGGCATCAGCCGCGATTCCGGGCCCGACATCTACTTCTGCTTCGGCGCCGACGGGCACGAGGCCGCGGCCATCCTGCGCCGGTTGGTGCGCGAGGCGAAGGGCTGAGCCCTCAGGCCGGGGGGACGTCGAGCGGCTTGAGGTAGTGCTGGCCTTGGCCGTTGGGCAGGACCAGGTAGAGCGCGCACCGCTGCGTCTGCGCCAGCGCGAGCATCACGGGCCACTGCGCTTCCCGCACGCCGGCGACGATCAGCATCGGTCCGAGGTCGTTCGACTCGATCGCCGTGCCCTTGTGGGCGAGGTCCAGGTTGTGGTTCAGCCAGCGGCCGAGCTGCCGGGCCAGCATGCGCAGGTCGGACTGCCCGGGCTCCACCTTGGATTCGTCGACCACCGCGCCCAGCGGCACGGCGAAGGTGTGCTCCAGCGTTCCCATGCGCGGGTGGCGTCAGGCCTGCTTGATCAGCTCGGCCGTCGCGGGGACGTCGGAGATGATCTGGTCCGGGTCCGGACCCACGCCGATGTAGCGGAGGTTGGGGAGGTGGGGCAGCGAGCCGCCGCGCGCGGCCAGGCGGACGATCTCGGCCATCGTGAAGGCCACGTAGCGGCGGGCTTCGGCGGGCAGCTGGGCGAAGGAGCGGACCTTGGAGATGTCGGCGGTCCAGCCGGGCA
>JBEBDN010000223.1:0-5099 GCA_041156945.1 Verrucomicrobiota bacterium
CCACGGCCTTGTGGAAGATCTCGATGTCGGCCAGGAACTCCTCGAGGCGCGGGTTCTTCGCCTGGGCTTTGGCGGCGGCGTCGATGGCCGTGCGAAGTTCGGCGAGCTCCTTGGTCAGCGCGGCCTTCTCGGCCTCGGGCAGTGCCACGGCCTTGTCGGTCGGCGGGATCGGCCGGACGGCGGCCGGAATGTTATCCTTGGGTCCGTCGGCCAAGGCCGTGGCGGCGAGGAGGGAAAGAAGCAGGATGGTACGCATGCGTAGGATAAGATGAGCAGACCTCAGAACAGGCCTGTCGGGGTGTCCAAGGTTTAGACTGCGACCCACCTGACCGACAAGTGTTCCTTTTGAAGCACGGGTCGAATTAACTAGGAACCGGCAAAGTCACCCCGTCCTGCCTGTCATCATTGGCATGCGGCCAGGACGGCTGACCGGAGCCGCATCCCTGAGTTGCAAGCCCTCGGACCAGTGAGATAATCGTTCAAGTCATGATCCTGTCAGAATGTCGTCACCCTGCCGGCGCAGCGCCTTACCCGCGTGGGAAAGGTGCGCGGAGGATGCCTGACACCGTCCGAACGCCAGCCTCCTCCCGCGCGGGAGTTCGGCATCGGTCGCGAACCATCGCCGACGCCATCCCGGGGAGATGACCTTGCGATTGGCCCATCTGCTGACGGTCCTCATCGCCGCGAGCGCGGCGGCGGCCGACGAAAAAGGCGAGATGCTGTTCGTGCGACGCATCACGCCGCTCTTCCATGAGAAGTGCCTCGCGTGTCACGGCAAGGACGACGCGAAGATCAAGGGCGGACTGGACATGCGGACGTTGGCCTCGACCCTGAAAGGCGGCGACAGCAAGCTGCCCGGCTTCGTCGCCGGACATCCCGAAGAAAGCCCGATCTACCTGGCGGCGACCAGGAAGCACGGAGACTGGGAGGCGATGCCCCCCAAGGAAGCTGACGCGCTTGCGACAGAACAGCTCGCCTGGATCAAGGAATGGATCCAAGCCGGCGCACCTTGGCCGGATGCGGCGCGGGCCAAGGCGATCGCGCAGGCGAACGAGGCCAGGTGGTCGAAGGAAGACGGAGTCCCAATCGCGACCTCCGGAGGACAATCCCCGGAATGGACCCGGCGCAAATATAAGCCTGAGGACTTATGGGCTTATCAGCCCGTCAGGAAGCCCGCCCCGCCCCTGGGCCATGCCAACCCCGTCGACGCCTTCATCCATGCGAGGTTGCCGGCGGGTCTTTCGCCCGCACCCGCCGCCGACCGCGTCACCTTGATCCGTCGGGCGACGTTGGACTTGCTCGGCCTCCCGCCCACGCCCGAGGAGGTCGACGCATTCGTCCAGGACGCGCGGCCGGAGCAAGCGGCGTTCGCCGCCCTCGTCGACCGTCTCCTCGGTTCCCCCCATTACGGCGAGCGGATGGCGCAGCACTGGCTGGACGTCACCCGTTACGCCGATTCCTCCGGTTTCGCCAACGACTACGAGCGCGGCAACGCCTGGCGTTACCGCGACTACGTGGTGCGGGCTTTCAATGACGACAAGCCGTATGACCAGTTCATCAAGGAGCAGCTCGCCGGCGACGAGATCGACCCCGGCGACCCCGAGAAGATCGTCGCCACCGGTTTCCTGCGCATGGGTCCTTGGGAACTGACCGGCATGGAGGTCGAGAAGGTCGCCCGACAGCGTTTCCTCGATGACGTGACCAACAGCGTGGGCGAGACGTTCCTCGCGCAATCGCTGCAATGCGCGCGCTGCCATGACCATAAGTTCGATCCGGTGCCCACCTACGATTACTATGCGATCCAGGCGGTCTTCGCGACGACCCAGCTCGCGGAACGAGCCGCGCCCTTCCTGGCCGCGGAGAACACCCGAGGGTTCGAGGAGCGCGCGTACCTGGAGAAGAGCCTGGCCGAGCATGAGTCGACCCTCACGAAACTGGACGCCGTGCTGCTGGAGAACGCCGGCCGCTGGTTCCGCGAGAACGGCAAGGACCCGGCCAGATGGAACGCGGCCGTCGAGGCCGCGCGCAAGACCCCCTCCGTCCGTCCCGGTGGCCGAAGGAAGTCGGGCAATTATTCGGACCTCTTTCTCTCCGCCCGCAACATGCTCTCCCAGGCCGGGGTCGCGGAGAGCGAATTTCCGCCCAAACTGGTCGGATTCACCCCGGAGCAGTTCGGATTGGAACGGGTGGCTCGCAAGGGCCTGGAACGGTTGCGCTGGGAACTCGACCGATATGAGCCTTACGCGCTCTCGGTCTACGGAGGCCGGACTCGCCAATACAAGACCGTCTCCGCGCCGTTACGCATGCCCGCCGACCGCATGGACGGCGGCGAACTGGAAGAGACCTGCGTGCTTCCCGGCGGCGACCCGTTCGCGACCGGCCCCAAGGTGAAGCCGGGCGTCCTCAGCCTGCTGGCCCCCGCGCGCAGCAACGGCATCCCTGAAGCCATCGAAGGACGACGCCAGGCCTTCGCCGACTGGCTGGCCGACCGGGATAATCCCCTGACCACCCGGGCCATCATGAACCGCGTATGGATGTGGCATTTCGGTCAGCCGATCGCAGGGAATCCGAACAACTTCGGCAGCACGGGCAAGAAGCCTACCCACCCGGAACTGCTCGATTGGCTCGCGGCGACGTTCGTGGAGGAAGGCTGGAGCCTCAAGGCGACGCACCGCCTCATCATGAACTCCGAGGCCTACCGTCGTGGCGCCAGTCATCCCGACCGCGAAGAACTCTCCGCAAAAGATCCCGCCGGCCTCAGCTATGCGGTCTTCCGCCCGCGCCGCCTTTCCGCCGAGGAACTGCGTGATGCGATGCTCGCGGCGACGGGCGAGCTTAACCGGACCCTCGGCGGCATCCCCAACCGACCCGAAATCAACCCCGAGGCCGCCCTGCAGCCACGTCAGGTCATGGGCACCTTCGCTTCCGCCTGGGTGCCCAACCCGCTACCGCAGCAGCGGCACCGCCGCTCGCTCTACGCCCTGAAACTTCGCGGGCTCGCCGACCCCCAGATGGAGGTGTTCAACGCGCCCTCCCCTGACTTCTCCTGCGAACGCCGCGAATCGTCCACGGTGACCCCGCAGGTCTTCTCGCTGTTCAACGGTCAGAGCACACGCACGCGGGCGCTCGCCCTCGCGCATCGCGCGATCAAGGAGACTTCGGGCGACGACGCGGCCCTGGCCCGTGTCTTCGGCCTCGTCTTCTCGAGGGCGCCGGGCGTCTCCGAACTCGAAGACTGCCGCGCGCACTGGTCCGCGATGGCCGCCATGGCGGACGCCGTCCGGCCGGCGACCAAGCCGCCGCTCGCGGTCAGGCGCGAGGCGGTCGAAGAGAACACGGGGGAGAAGTTCACCTTCGTGGAAACGCTGCACTCGAACGCTGATTTCGTCCCGGACCTGCAACCGGACGACGTCGACGCCCGCACCCGCGCCCTCGCGGAGATCTGCCTAGTCCTGCTCAACTCCAACGAATTCTCCTATGTCTACTAGGCGTTTCTTCTCCTGCGCCGGCGGGCGCGCCCTGCACGCGCCGACGCGACGCGACTTCATCTATGGATTGGGTGCCAGCCTTGGCAGCGTCGCCTTCAGCGCCCTGATGGCTGAGGAAGCGAAAGCCTCGGCATCCGGCGGCCGACCCCATTTCCCGGGCGCCAAGGCGAAGAACGTGATCTTCCTGATGATGGAAGGAGGCCCCTCGCACATCGACACCTTCGACCCTAAGCCGAAGCTCGAAAAGCTGCACCTGCAGGAGTTCACCCGCGAAGGCAGGCAGAAGTCCGCGATGGAATCAGGCAAACGCTACTACGTCCGGAGCCCGTTCAAATTCATCAAGGCTGGCAGGTGCGGGGCCGACATGGCGGAGAACTGGACGCACCTCGCCGGCGTTGCCGACGAACTCTGCTTCTTCCGCGGCTGCACGGTCGACAGCGTCAACCATCCGACCGCGATGTATCAGATGAACTGCGGTAACCGCTTCGGCGGTGATCCCGGTCTGGGCGCCTGGGTCAACTACGGGCTTGGTTCTGAAAATCGCGACCTTCCCGGCTTCATCGTCTTGCCCGAAGTGAGCTATCCGCAGGGCGGTGCGGCCAACTGGAGCAATGGATACCTGCCCGCCGACTTCCAAGGGACTCCCCTGCGCGCCAAAGGTTCGCCGATCCTTGACCTGACGCCGCCCGCGGGCGTGACCGCGGAGCTGCAACGCAAGAACCTCGACCTGATGGCCAAGCTTAACGCCGCCCACGCCGAGCAGCATCCCGGTCACGACGAACTTTCGGCCCGCATGAACAACTATGAACTCGCTTTCCGCATGCAGATGCAGGTCCCGGAGACGCTCGACCTCTCCAAGGAAAGCGAAAAGACCAAGGAGCTATATGGCATCGGAAAGGACGCTACGGACGCGTTCGGCCGCAAGTGCCTGCTGGCGCGCAAGCTCATAGAGAAAGGCGTTCGTTTCGTCCAGCTCTACAACGGCTCCTGGGACAGCCACGACTACATCGAACGCGCCCACGGCAACCTCGTTCGCGGCGTAGACCAGCCCATCGCCGCCCTGATCACCGACCTCAAGCAGCGCGGGCTACTCGAGAGCACCCTCATCGTCTGGTGTGGCGAATTCGGTCGCACGCCTGACAACGGCGTCCGCGGCGGCACCGCCTACGGCCGGGACCATAATCCGAACGCCATGACGATGTGGCTCGCCGGTGGAGGCTGCAACGCTGGACACACCATAGGTGCCACCGACGAACTCGGCATGACCGCCGTCGAGGGCAAGGCTCACGTCCGCGATTTCCATGTCACGCTTTTGCGCCTCCTCGGTCTGGACGACAACAAGCTGACCTACTATCACGCTGGTCGCTTCAAGCAGCTCAGCCAGTTCGGCGGGACGGTGATAAAGAACCTTATCGCGTGACCCCGCGGCCATAGGACCGCGCAATGTCCGGTAGTGCCAGCCGGAGTTAGGCAACAAACGGCGCGACGGTCATTTTCCTCGCCTCCGCCCTTCCCCTTCCTCACATCTCCGGGCAATGGCCCTCCTCAGTCTCCTCGACGTCTATGTCAGCTTCGGCGGCCCTCCCGTCCTGGACCACCTCAACCTCCAGA
>JBEBDN010000224.1:0-37133 GCA_041156945.1 Verrucomicrobiota bacterium
AGGAAGGTCTGGATGACGTGGCTCAGGAGCGTGAAACCGCGTTGGCCGCCGAGCGCGAGCACGCGCGGGAGGATGCGCGGGACGGGGACGACGGCGCGCCGCACCTCGCCGGTCGCCGGGACCCGCAGCAGGGCCAGGAGGTAGAGGCCCTTGTTGGTGAGCACCGGGAAGGGGTGCGAAGGGTCGATCGCCAGGGGCGTGAGCGCCGGGAGGATCTCGCGGTCGAAGCGGTCCGATAGTTCCCGCCGGTCCGCTTCGTCGAGCTGTTGCCGGGACTTGACCACGATGCCGGCGGCCGCCAACGCGGGCACGAGCTGCTCCTGCCAGCAACGCTGCTGGGCCGCGACGAGGTCATGGGCCTGGCGGAGCACCTGCAGGAGGAACTCGCGGGTCGCCGGGTGGCTGGCCGATTCCTCCTGCTGCATGATGCCGGCTACCCGGATCTCGAAGAATTCGTCGAGGTTGGAGCTGACGATCGAGAGGAAGCGGACGCGCTCGAGGAGCGGGACGGAGGGGTCTTCCGCGAGTTCCAGGACGCGGCGGTCAAAGCTGAGCCAACTGAGTTCGCGGTTGAACATCGGGCGTGAAATAAGTCTAGGGTGGAGCCGACGGTTTGTCAGCCTCCGGCGTTCAATCGACCGCAACCACGCCTAATACGCAATAATCCCCGCGTTAAATGGCGGTTCCTGCCGGGTTACGTTTGCGTTAAAGCCGCACCGGCGACCACCGCACCCGCAGGTCGGCCCGATCGGCGAGTCGAACCTTGGGTCCCGTCATGACCGGGAAGGTCACCACGTCGCCCCGACCGAAGGTGGCCGCCAACGCCTTGACGTCGTGCTTCGAAAGCCCGCGCGTGGGGACTTCGACGGCTTGGAGCGCGCCGGCGCGGACGACGATGAAGCGGAGCAGTCCCTTGATGATCTGGACGTCGGAAACGAGGCGCACGGCTTCCGGCGGAAGTTCGGTCAAGGGCGCGTCGGTGAAGAGCGCGCAGGCGAAGCGAACTTCGCGCAGATCCCGGAAAAGCCGCCGGTTCGCATAGGCGGCGGAGGCCGGCGCCGTCCAGGGGCGCGACTCATGGTTCCAGTGTTCGCCGCCGAGCAGCTGAGGGCAGGGCCGCGCGTCCAGCTCCGGACCCGCCCGCGTGAGCAAGCCCTGGGCGCAGACCTGGTCGCTCAGCCGTTGGAGCCGCTCCGCGGTCGCACGCGGGGCGGGCTCGAGCAGGAGGATGAGCCCGCCCGGCCGGAGCCGGCGGCGCAGCGCGCCGAACCAAGCCAAGGTCGCCGCGGCGTCCAAGTGGGTCATCTCGTTGAGGACGAATCCGGCGACGATCACGTCGTAGTCGCCGTCGGGCCACGTCTCGGGTTTGGCGGCGTCGCCCACGCGGGTGCGCACCGCCACGGCGGGCCCGAGGAAATCTCCGGCGAAGCGTTCGAGGCCGGCCAATGCGCCGGGGGAGCGGTCGACGGCGACCAGCTCGACGCGTCCCGCCCCGAGCCTCCGCAGGTGATGCGCCACGGACACGCCGCAGGAACCCGGGCCCGACCCGAGGTCGAGGACCGCGGGCATTTCGCCGCGGGGCTTCCAGCCGCGCAACTCCATCGCCTGCGCGAGGGCGTAGCCGGTCCGGACGAAGCTCTGCGGCAGGAAGAAGATGCCGTAGGCGGCCAGGAGGTCTTCCTCCGCGAAATAATCGGGGAAGCGTCCCTCGGGGCGCTCCGTGGTGAAGAGGTCCGACAGTCGGGCGACGGCGTGGGCGAGCCGTTCGAAGGCGGCGTCGCCCAGCAGGTCGGTCGCGGCCTCCGCCCGGCCGATCCAGTGGGCCTCGGCCGACGCCGGGTAGTCGCCCCAGCCTTCAGCCGCCGACATCGCGACGGCCCTCCAAGGCGCTGCGCAGGGTGGCGGGGTCGGCGAACGTCAGGCCGCTGCCGCTGGGCAGGCCGAAGCCGATGCGGGAGACCTTGATGGATGGGCGGATGGACTGGATGGCCTCGCGGATGTAGTGGCAGGTCGCCTCGCCTTCGATGTCGTTGCCGAGCGCGAGCACCACTTCGGCGATGGGCTCGTCGCGGAGCCGTTGCTCGAGGCTGGCGAGGTTCAGGTCGCCGGGGCCGACGCCGTTGATCGGGGAGAGCCGGCCGTGCAGCACGTGGTAGGTCCCGCGATAGGCGCCCGAACGCTCGATCGCCATCAGGTCCGGCACCTGCTCGACCACGCAGAGGGCGGCCGGCTCCCGCTTGGGGTTCGCGCAGACTTCGCAGAGGGCGTCTTCGGCGAGGCTGCCGCAGCGTCCGCAGCGGCGGACGGCGCCGGCGGCGGCCCGCAGGGCTTCGAGCACGGGCGCGAGCTTCGCGGGCCTTTCGACCAGCAGGTGCAGGGCGATGCGTTCCGCGGACCGGTGGCCCATGCCGGGGAGCTGCTTGAGCAACTGGCGGACTTTATCGAAGGCGGGCGTCACGCAGGCTTAGAGGCCGGGCAGTTGGAAGCCGGCCGTCGCCTTGGACATCGTCGCCTCATGCAGGGCGCGGGATCGGTCGGCGGCTTCCTGGAGGGCCGCGACCAGCGAGGCCTCGACGACGGCCGCGCCTTCCTTGAGGAAGTCGGGGTGCAGGGCGAGTCCCTGGACGCGTCCATGGCCATCGACGACGACCTTGACGGCCCCGCCGCCGTGGGAGACTTCGATGCGCTCGTCCGCGAGGCGCTGCTGCGCTTCCGCGATGCCCTTCTGCATCTTCTGGGCCTGTTTGAGGAGTTTGCCGACGCCTGCCATGGTGAGGCAGAGGTTTTGGATGCCTGCGGGGGAGTCAAGGGCGGGCCCAAGGTTTCCTCCCGGCTTGCGCCCGGGCGGCATCCGGGGCAGGGTGGGGCATGCGCCCGCCGCGTGACCTGCAGATCGTCGGGACCTTCCTCGCCGTCACCTGGGAGGACGGGGTCGAGTCGGTGCTTTCCGGCGAGTACCTCCGCGAGCACTCGCCGAGCGCGGAGAACATGGGTGAAGTGGACATCCTCGGCCAGCGCTGGGGCGGCGACGGCCCGCGCCGCTTCCCCGGCGTCGCCGTCGTCGGCTGGGAACGGCTCGGCAACTACGCCGTCACGCTGGAGTTCGACGACGGCCATCGCACCGGCATCTACAGTTGGGAGTACCTGCGGGCGTTGGCCGACCGGGCGCCGGCCTGACCTTTTGCGTTTGCATCCTCCGGGGCTTCGGCCGAGAATCATCGACGTGAAAAAGACTTACGTCCTGGACACCAACGTACTGATTCACGACCCCGAGTCCCTCTTCAAGTTTGACGAACACACCGTGGCGGTGCCGGTCGAGGTGCTCTCCGAACTCGACCGGCTGAAGACCCAGCCCGGCCAGCTCGGCGCCAGCGCGCGCCGCGTGAACCGCTCCATCCGCGCCCTCTTCGAGAACCGCCCCCTGAAGGAGATCGCCGAGGGCGACGCGACGCGCCCGGGCGCGCTCCACGCCAAGCTGCGCGACGGCGGCGAGCTGCGCGTGGTCGTCAACGAGTCGCTCATCCGCGACCATTTCAACGGCGCCCGGTCCGAGCGCGTGCGGGCCGTCTTCATGCAGGTCGACGCCCCCGACCACCGCATCATCGCCTCCGCCCTCTACCTCCGGGACACCACCAAGGGCTCGGTGGTGCTCGTCACCAAGGACGCCTGCATGGCGCTCAAGGCCCAGGCCCTGGGGCTCGAAGTGCAGGACTACCGCAACGACCGCGTCGAGATCAGCGACGTCGGCGACTACCGCACCCTCACCGTGACCGCCGCGGCCATGCGCGACTTCCGCGAACTGGGCCAGGCGCAGCTGAAGTTGCCGGCGGACGCCTTCCCGCTGCCCAACGAGTATGTCATGCTCGCTTCGGACGCCTGGACCGAGCCCGCCCGGCACGTCGGCGAGGGCGCGTTCGTGCCCCTGGCCCTCTACCGCGAGTTCCTCTCCACGGACAGCGGGGCGCGCAAGGGCCTGCAGATGCCCCGCGGGATGCGGGTGATCCCGAAGAACTTCGAGCAATGGATCTTCCTGGATGCGCTGCTCAATCCCGACATCAAGCTGGTCACCTGCTTCGGCCGGGCCGGCACGGGCAAGACCTTCCTCTCCATCGCCGCCGCGCTCGCGCAGGTGCTGAGCGACTTCTCGCCCTACAAGAAGCTCTACGTCTCCCGGCCCGTGGTCCAGATCGGCAAGGACATCGGCGCGTTGCCCGGCTCCAAGGAGGAGAAGCTGTCGCCCTACATCCAGCCCTACTTCGACAACCTCGAGGTGCTCTTCTCCAAGAACAGCGCGCCCGCCTCGGCCCAGCCGACGGCCCGCGAGATGGTCGCCACCGACACGCGCAACAAGAAGAAGAAGGCCCAGGCCATGAAGGCGCCGCAGCCGATCTTCGGTTCGCAGTTCCAGCCGTTGAACCAGCCGCGCAAGCCTTACCAGTGGCTCATCGACGCCGGCCTCATCGAGATCGAGGCGATGACGTTCATCCGCGGCCGTTCCATCGGCCACGCCTTCATGATCGTCGACGAGGCGCAGAACATGACCCCCCACGAGGCCAAGACGGTCATCACGCGCATCGGGGAGGGCTCCAAGCTCGTGCTCATCGGAGACCTGGATCAGGTCGACACCCCCTACCTCGACGGCAAGTCCAACGGCCTGATCCATACCCACGAGCGCATGAAGGGCCACGCCATCACGGCGAACGTCCGCCTGCTGCACGGGGTCCGCAGCGCCTTGTCCGAACTCGCCGCCCAGGCGATGTGAGCAACTTCCGGGCGCCCGCGACCCGGCCGGCCTACTCCATCCTTGCCCCGGTCGGGGTGGGGGTTTTGCCTTCCTCTCCGTGGAGAAGGAAACCCCGATGCAGCGCCAGTACCGTGAGTTTCGCGAGAAGCTCCCGGCCGGCGCCATCCTGCTCTTCCGCCTCGGGGATTTCTACGAGGTCTTCGGCGAGGACGCGGTGGTCGCCTCCAAGGTCCTGGGGTTGACCCTCACCAAGCGGCATGAGACGCCGATGGCGGGCCTGCCTTACCATGCCGCCCCGGCCTACGTGAACCGCCTGCTCGCCGCCGGCTGGAAGGTCGCCATCTGCGATCAGCTCGAGGCGCCGGTCGCCGGCAAGCTCGTGCGCCGCGGGTTGACCCGCATCCTGACGCCCGGGACCGCCCTGGAGGATTCGCAGCTCGACTCGCGCCGGGGCAACTACCTCGTCGCCCTCGCTTGGGACCGCGCAGGTTGGCATGCCTCCTGGCTGGACGTCTCCACCGCCGACTTCCGCCTCGCGACCGATGCCGCGCCCGCCCGGCTGCTCCCGCTGCTCCATGCCATCGCGCCCCGCGAGGTCCTCCTGCCGGAAGGTCTGGAACCGCCCCCGGAGCACCGCGAAGCTTTGGAGGTCTTCCTCCAGGGACGCGCCGTTTCCCGGTTGCCCGGTTGGAATTTCGATGGCGCCGCCGGCGCCCGCCTGGTCGCCCAGACGCTCGCCGTCCACGGCCTCGCCGGCTTCGGGCTCACCGACGGACATCCCGCTTTGGGCGCCGCCGGCGCGGTCCTCGGCTACGTGACCGATTCGCTCTGCGACCGCCCCAAGAACCTCTTCCGGCTGGCGGAGACGAAGCTGGGTTCCTCCGTGCTGCTCGACGCCGCCTCGGCCCGCAACCTCGAGTTGTTCGCCGCCTCGGGCGGCGGCCGCGAAGGCTCCCTGCTCGAGGCCATCGACCGCACGGACACGCCGGCCGGCTCGCGCCTGCTGGCGCTGTGGTTGGGCGAGCCTTCGACCGACCTGGCCGTGATCCACGCCCGCCAGGCGGCCGTCGGCGAGTTCGTCCGCCACCCCGGCGCCTCCGCGCGCCTCGGCGAGTCCCTCCGGAACGTGCGCGACGTGCCGCGCATCCTGGCCCGGCTCCAGAACCGCCTCCGCAACCCCCGCGAACTGGGCGGCATCCGCGACACCCTGGCCGCGTTGCCGGCGCTCCGCGAGGAGCTCGCCGCCTTGCCCGGCGGCCGGCTCGACGGACTGGTCGGGCGCATCCGGCCGGAGTCCGACCTGCTGGTCCGGTTGCGCGCGGCCTTGGCCGACGAGCTGCCGGTCGACCTCGCGGAAGGCGGGGCGCTGCGCCCGGGCTTCGACGCCGAACTCGACCGGCTCCGCTCCCTCGCGACCGACAGCAAGACCTGGATCGCCGACTTCGAGCGCAACGAGCAGGCCCGCACGGGCATCAAATCGCTCAAGGTCCGCTACAACGGCGCCTTCGGCTACGCGATCGAGGTCACCAAGGCCAACCTCGCCCTCGTCCCCGCGGACTACATCCGGAAGCAGACGATGGTGAACGCCGAGCGCTTCACGACCGAGGAGCTCCGGACCAAGGAACGCGAGGTGCTGCGCGCCGACGAGCAGGCGTTGGCCCGCGAGGCGGAACTTTTCCAGGCCCTGCTCGCCGAGGTGCTTGCCGCCGCCGAGTCCCTGCTCGGGACCGCGCAGGCCTTGGCCGAAGTGGACGTGCTGCGCGGCTGGGCGGAGCTCGCGCGGGAGTCGTCCTGGGTCTGTCCGGTGGTCGACGAATCCGACGCGCTGGAGGTCGTCCAAGGTCGCCATCCCGTCGTGGAGCGCATGCTGCAGGCCCGGCCCGGGGCGGGGTCCTTCGTGCCGAACGACACCCGCCTGAGCTGCGGCGGCGAGCAGATCGCCTTGCTCACCGGCCCGAACATGGCCGGCAAGTCCACCTACATCCGCCAAGTCGCGCTCATCGCCCTGTTGGCGCATCTGGGCGCCTGGGTGCCGGCGCAATCCGCCCGCATCGGGCTGGTGGACCGCATCTTCTGCCGCGTGGGCGCCTCCGACGAGCTGGCCCGTGGCAATTCGACCTTCATGGTCGAGATGAACGAGACCGCCAACATCCTCAACAACGCCACCACGCGCTCCTTGGTGGTGCTGGACGAGATCGGCCGGGGGACCAGCACCTACGACGGCATCAGCATCGCGTGGGCCGTCGCGGAGCATCTCCATGGCGACGGCGCGGCCGGTCCGCGGACGCTGTTCGCGACGCACTACCACGAGCTGACCCGTTTGGCGGGCCGGCTGGCGCGCCTGCGCAACTGGTCGGTCGCCGTGAAGGAATGGAACGACGAGATCGTCTTCGTCCGCCGCGTGGTCCCGGGCGCCGCCGACCGTTCCTACGGCATCCAGGTCGCCCGCCTGGCCGGCATGCCTCCCGCGGTCGTCGCCCGCGCCCGCGAGATCCTCGGCGGCCTGGAGACCGGGGATGGCCTGCCCGGCGGCAAGGTGCCCGCCGCCGAGGTGGCGGCCCCGGTCGGCGAAAGCGTCCGTCCGCCCAGGCGCAAGGAGGCGACGGAGTCCGCCAAGGCGCCGAAGCCGCCGAAGTCGGCGGGCGGACCGGAACTGGATCTGTTCGGCTGAGCGGCTTCAGATCCGCTCGTTCCACTCGCGCGAACGGAACTTCGCCCAGCTCGTCTCGTGGTCGAGCTGGTCGTAGATCGGTTCGGCGACCGGCGTGGGCGGACTGCCGAGCTTCGCGCCCAAGGCCGCGGTGAAGTCGCGTTCGAACCTGCCCCAGTCGCAGCCGGGGAGGAACGGACGCCACACATAGCCTTCGAGCAGGAGACCTTTGCGGGTGCGCTTCTGGGCGGCGCCGGCGACCTTGCGGCCGTCGTCGCTGCGCACCAGGTCGTTGGGTTCGGCGCGTTGGGCGCACGCGTCGGGCGACTGGAAGGGGCGATCGCCGACGGGGAGCGGGGCGAGCTTCACGGGCTGGCCTTGGGCCTGCAGCGCTTCGGCCAAGGCGTCGTGCACCGCCGCATAGCTGGCCATCGCGTCGGCCGCGTAGAGCGGGTGAGCCGCGGGGATGGCCAAGGCGAAGGTCCAGTCGTCGAGGTGCGACACGAGGCCCCCGCCCGTGCAGCGACGCACGAGCGGGTACTGGGCCGGGACCTGGGCGCGGTACTTGGCCCACGCCTGCGAGACGCCGAAGGTGAAGGCGGGCTCGGACCAGCCGAACGGGCGGAAGCGGATGCGCTCCGGGCGGGGGTAGTGCTCCAGCAGCAGGTAGTCCGCCGACATGTTGGCGACGGCGTCGGCGGTCTGGCGGGGGAGGACGTCCATCCTAGAAGTCTAGGCCTTTCTCGAGGCGACGCACGACCTTTCGGCCGGTGACCTGCTCGTACCAGGCCTCGCAGCCGCGGGGAATGCGCAGTTGGGCCAGCTGTTCCTCGAAGGATTGGGCCGGGGTGCGCAGCTTGCCGGCCAGGGGATGGAGGCGCAGGCTGAGGTCCCGCGGACGCGCCCCGGCGGAAGGCACTTCGCTCCGCGCGATCGGGCGGATGAGCGACTCCGCCGCGAGGCCGAAATGCCGGGCGATCCGCAGGCCGATCTCGTGCCGGCTCATCGCCTCGGTGCCCGCCCAGTGGTACAGGCCCGACAGGTTGCCGCGTTCGCAGAGTTCGACCGTCACGTCGGCGAGGTTGGAGACCTCCACCGGCTGCCGGATCTCGTCGGTGAAGAGCGGGGTGGCCTTGCCTTCGCGCCAGGCGACGAAGAGGCGCTCGTGCAGTCCGCGGTCGCCGGTCGCGGAATTGCCGATGATGGGCGACGTGCGCAGCACCGCGGCGTGCTCGCGACCGTAACGCAGCACCTCGACCTCGGCGGCCGCCTTCGTCTCGCCGTACAGGTTCAGCGGCTTGGGCTGGTCGGTGGACTGGTAGCCGCCGTGGACGCCATCGAAGACGGTGTCCGTCGAAAGGTGCACGAGCTTGGCCCCGAGGTGGAAGCAGAGCTGGGCCAACTTCTTCGGCACCTCGGTGTTGAGGGCCCGCGCCCGCGCCGGGTCGGCGAGGCAGGTTTCGATCGTCGGCAAGGCCGCGCAGTGGACCACCGCGTGCGGAAACTCCTCCAGGACCAGCGATTCCAGGGCGGCTTCGGCGCAGAGGTCGAAGGCCCGGGCCTGGGCGACGCCGGGGACGATGGGCGCGCGGACACCGCCGAGCGCCAGCACCTCGTGGCCGCGGCGCAAGGCGGCAAGGCAGACTTCGCGGCCGAGGAACCCCGAGGCTCCCGTGACGATGATCTTCATGGGCGTTCGTCTACCCGCCGCCCCCTTGGCTGGCAAGCGGGGAGGCGGCACGCGGACGCTTGCCTTGCGGGCGTTCTCCCCCATGAGTGTCGGACGCATGGCTTCCTACGCCGATCTCGCCAACCGACCCGTGCTCACCCAGCCGACCTACGAGGCCGGCCGCCCCATCGAGGTCGTCGCCCGGGAGTTCGGCTTGGATCCCGCCGCGGTGATAAAGCTCGCCTCCAACGAAAACCCGCTCGGGCCGTCCCCCCTGGGACTCGCGGCCGCCCGCAAAGCCCTCGAGTCCTGCCACCTCTATCCGGACGGCGGCTGCACCTTCCTGCGCGAGAAGCTCGCCGCCCAATGGCAGCTGACCCCGGGCCATTTCATCGTCGGCAACGGGTCCAACGAGGTCATGATCCTCCTGGCCCAGGCGTTCCTCCGCCCGGGCGACGAGGTCGTTTTCGGCGAGCAGGCGTTCGTCGTCTACAGGTTGGCCACGATGCTCTTCGGCGCGACCCCGGTCCCCGTGCCGATGCCCGGCTACCGCCATGACCTCAAGGCGCTCCGCGCCGCGGTCACTCCACGGACCCGCCTGCTGTTCCTCGCTTCGCCCAACAACCCCACGGGCGGCACGGACGACCCCGCCGACATCCTCGCCCTGGCCGCCTCCTTGCCCGAGGACGTCATCTTCTGCCTCGACGAAGCGTACGCCGAATACCTCGACGCGAGCGCGGATCTCCGACCGTTGCTGCGTTCCGGCCGCAAGGTCGTGGTCACGCGCACCTTCTCCAAGGCCTATGGTTTGGCCGGCCTGCGCGTCGGCTACCTGATGGGCGATCCCGCCCTCGTGGCCCTCCTGAATCGCGTCCGCCAGCCGTTCAACGTGAACCTGCCGGCGCTCGCCGCGGCCGAGGCCGCCTTGGACGACCACGCGTTCGTCCGCCGCACGCGCGAGGTCAACGCCGCGGGCATCGTCCAGCTCAAGGCCGGACTCGCGCGGCTCGGCTGCGAGGTCATCGACGGTCACGCCAACTTCCTGGCGGCCCGGATACCGGACGCCGAGCAGGCCTTCGTCAAGCTCCAGCGGGTCGGCGTCATCGTCCGCCCCCTGGCCGGCTACGGGATGAAGGGTTGGCTCCGCCTGACCGTGGGCACGGCCGCGCAGAACGAACGCCTGCTCGCCGAGCTCGCCCGCCTCTGACCATGGATTTCGCCGACGTCATCCGCCAGATCCGCGCCAAGGACCCCCGCTACAAGGCGCAGGCCTATGAATTGGTCCGCCTCGGCCTGGACCAGGCCCAGAAGGACGTCCATGGGGAACCCAAGAAGGGCAAGGCCGGCGCCAACCGCCACGTCACCGGCCCCCAACTGCTCGAGGGGTTCCGCCGCCACGTCCTCGAGACCTACGGCCCGATGTCCTACCCGCTCCTGCAGAGCTGGGGCCTGCGCAAGTCCATCGACGTCGGGAACATCGTCTTCAACATCATCGACACGGGCCTCTTCGGACGCTCCGACGAGGATCGCCTCGAGGACTTCGCGGACGTCTACGACTTCAAGGAAGTGTTCCTCCTGCCGTACGCGCCGCGCGCGCAGGCCGACTGAACCCGGCTCAGGCGTTCACGAAGGAGATCGACCGGACTTCCTGGCAGCCGCGCAGCGCCCGGATCTTCGCGAGCAGGGCGCGCTCATGGAAGCGCACCTCCGACTTGATCACGGTGTTCTCGCACTGGACGACGAGCTTGCCGCCGTCCAGCACGCGCAAGGGCGCGCAGCGGCGCGCGAGCTTGGCCGGGAGCAGTTCATGCCAATGGGCGAAGATCGCGTCCTCGGGCACCGGCTTGTCGAGGCGCAGCTTGCGGAAGGCGTCCGTGACGGCGTCGTCGATCGAGCGCAGGTCGCGGTCCGTCGAACGACCGCGGTCCTCGGGGAGGCCGCGCAGGTTGGCGAGCAGGTTCACCACGTGCCGCGAGAACTTGCCCTTGGCCTTGCCCTCGGTGACGAGGGCGCGCAGCACGTAGGGAAGGTCGCGGAGATGCTCGGCCCGGAGGCATTTCTCGGGGGCGTAGGCGCCGCCGACCACGATGCCGATCGCCCCGGCGTCGCGGGCGCCTTCGCCGTCCTCCTTGGGGTCGTCGCCGACGTGCACCAGGGCGGAGAGGGCGACGCCGAGCTGGCGGGCCGCGTAGGCGTACGCCTTGGGGTCGGGTTTGGCGCAGCCGGTCTCCTCCGAGAGGAAGACGCCGTCGAAGAGGTGGGCGAGCCCCTTGTCCGCCAGCACGGGGCGCATCCGCGCGTCGGCGTTGGAGAGCGCGGCGACCTTGATGCCGAGGAACCGGATCGCCGTCAGCGCGGTGACCGCCGCGGGCGCGACGCGCCAAGCGGAACCCCGGCCGAAGGCCTCCCAACAGTCGCGGAAGACCCCCTCGAATTTCGAGGCGGGCAAGGAGGGGCCGAAGCACCGGAGCACCACCTCACGCCAGAAGGCTTCCGGTTTGGCTTGTCGCGGAGCCCCCTTGAAGCCCAACGGGAAGGCGGCGTCCAGGTCGGCGGCGGCGACCTCCACGCCGTGGCGACGGGCGCAGGCCGCGTAGACCGTCCCGACGGAAGGGTGGGGGAACAGCAAAGTGCCGGCGAGGTCGACGGTGACGGCTTGCACGATGGCCATGGTCAGGGGCGACGGGTCGGGTCGGTCGGGGTGCTCGCGGGCGGGGCCATCGGGGTGATGGGACCAGAGCCCCGCCGCCGGGTCAACCCCTCGTGGCGGGTCCCTGCTTGTGTCCTTGGCGCACAACCGTTATCCCCGAGGCATGACTTCCCTCCGCCGTCTGCTCGCGCTGGCCCTAGGTTGCCTGGCCCTTCTCATCGTCGGGTGCGCCGCCCCCGATCCCTCGCCGGCGGGTCTCGCCACCGTCCGCAAGGTTTTCGTGATGGATACCCAAGCTTCCGGCGTCGGCGAGGCGGATGCCCTGGCCGACGCCGTCCACGATGCCGCCGTGCGTGAACTCGTCCGCCTCGGCTATCAGGCGAGCGCGACCTCCGCGGAAGCCCAGGCGACGCTCCGGACCTCTTGGCGGGTGCATCGGGCGGTCGACGGCCGCGTCAGCCTCGCCCTCTCGGTCAGCGTCTTCGACCCGTCGGGGCGCCGCCTGCTTTCGACCGATTCGGGGACCGCGCTCTCCGTCAATTTCTGGAACGATGCGGCCGTCCGCCGGGCCGTCGAACAGGCCCTCTCCCGCCTACCGCGTCCCCCCGTCGCGCCTTCAGCCCAGAAGTGAGGTCCGCCGGGTGGCGAGGCGCGCCTCGATCTGCCCGAGCAACGCGCGCAGTTCCGGCATCGCGACCCCGACCGCTTCGCCTCGGCGCAGGGGCTCGCCCCAGATGCCGGCGACCTCCACTTCGCGGCCGGCCAGGTAGTCGATCAAGCTGGACGGACGATAAGGCCCCATCCCATCGGTCATCTCCAACTGCCAGCGGATGTGCTTCTCCTCGAACGGATGGCCCCGCGCGGCCGCCGCGGCCGAGACCTCATCCATCAACCGTCGGGCGCGGGCTCGGAGGGCGGGGTCGCCGACGATGCGGTCGGTCGTGAGCCCGCCGGCGGCGATGGCCAGCCCGTTGAAGGGGATGTTCCAGCAGAGTTTCTTCCAGAGGACGCCTTCGAGGGAATCTTCGGCGCGGCAGTCGACCCCGGCGTCGGCGAAGAGCGCGACGGACGCGGCGACGGCGTCGTTGGCCGGCCCCTGCGCCGCGGCCATGCGGACGTTGCCGGAGAGGGTGTTCTCGACGACCCCGGGCGCGAGCCGGTTGATGCAGACGAAACAAAGGCCCGCCACCAGCCGGTCCGTGGGGCGCAAGGCGGCGAAGGCTTCGACGTTGCCCATGCCGTTCTGGAGGGTGAGCAGGATGGTCCGCGGACCGAGCAAGGGCCGCAGCTGGTCGGGCAGGACGGGATTCGCCGTGGCCTTGGCCGCGACGATCGCGACATCGCAGGGGCCCAGGCCCGCCGTCGTGGGGCGAGCCGAGGCCACGGCCACCCGCCGCTCGCCCCGTCGGTCGCGCAAGGTCAGCCCCGACCGGGCGATGGCCGTGGCATCGGCGCGCGTGATCAGGTGCACTTCGTGACCACGCTCGGCCAGGAGGCCGCCATACCAGCCGCCGACGGCGCCGGCGCCGACGACCACGACCTTCATGCCTGCGAGGGCGAGCGCCGCACCGACGAGTGGCGGGCCTCGGCCAACTGGGAGGGGTAGTCCAGCGTGTGGTGGAGCCCGCGGCTCTCGTGGCGCTGCAGCGCGCACTCGACGATCAGTTCCGCCACCTGGATCAGGTTGCGCAGTTCGAGCAACCGCGGCTCGACCCTGAAGTTCCAGTAGTACTCCCGCACCTCGTCCGCCAGCGTCCCGATGCGCGTGCGCGCGCGCTGCAGGCGCTTCGTCGAACGCACGATGCCGACGTAGTCCCACATGGTGCGCCGGAGCTCGTCCCAATTGTGGGTCAGCACCACGCGTTCGTCGGGGTCGCCGGCGGAGCCGTCGATCCAGCCCGGCAGGGTGGGGCGCGCGGCGGGCGCCCCGGCGATCTCCGCCTCCGCGGCGGCGGCGCCGTCGTGCGCCAGCACCACGGCCTCGAGCAGGGAGTTGGAGGCGAGCCGGTTGGCGCCATGCAGGCCGGTGCAGGCCACTTCCCCGACCGCGTAGAGCCCGCGGAGCGAGGTGCGTCCGGCCAGGTCGGTCGCCACGCCCCCGCAGAGGTAATGCGCGGCCGGGACGACCGGCACCGCCTCGCGGGCCAGGTCGAAGCCGGCCCGACGGCAGGTCTCGAAGATGTGCGGGAAGCGCTCGGCCAAGTGGCCCTTGGCGACCTGGGTGGCGTCGAGCAGGACGTGGGGGGCGCCGTCGCGCTTCATGACGGCGTCGATGGCGCGCGCCACGATGTCGCGCGGGGCGAGGTCGCCCAGCGGATGGAAGTCCTTCATGAACGGCCGGCCGGCGAGGTCGCGCAGGATCGCCCCCTCGCCGCGGACGGCCTCGGAGATGAGCGCGCGGCTCCCGTCGGGGGACTTCAGGGCGGTCGGGTGGAACTGCACCATCTCCATGTCGCGAATCTCGGCGCCCGCGCGGTAGGCCATCGCCACGCCGTCGCCGGTGGCGATGTCGGGGTTGGTGGTGAACTGGTAGACCTGGCCGACGCCCCCCGTCGCGAGGACGACCACGGCGGCGGAAAGCGTCTCGACCTTGCCGGCCCGGGTGTCGAGGACATGCAAGCCGAGGGTGCGGTCGAGGGGGCCGCCGAGGGCGACCTTGGGGTCGACCTTCGAAGTCGTCAGGAGGTCGATCGCGAGGTGATGCTCCAGCATCCGGACTTGCGGGGCGGCGGCGACCGCGCGGAGGAGGGCCGATTCGATGGCCCGGCCGGTCATGTCCCGGGCATGCAGGATCCGACGACGGGAGTGGCCGCCTTCGCGCCCGAGGTCGGGCTGGCCATCGGCGCCGTTCTCGAACTGCACGCCCCAGGCGATCAGCTCCGCGACCCGGGCCGGACCCGACTCGACGATGTGACGGACGGCGGCCAAGTCGCAGAGTCCGTCGCCGGCGGCGAGGGTATCCTGGACATGGCTGGCGAAGTCGTCGGTTTGGTCGGTGACGCAGGCGATGCCGCCTTGGGCCCAGTTGGTGTTCGACTCGGAACTCGTCTTCTTGGTGACGATGGCGACGGATCGGCCGCGGCGGGCCAAGTTGAGCGCGAAGCTCAGGCCGCCGATGCCGCTGCCAACCACGATTGCGTCGAAATGGGTCGCCATGCGACCTCCGAACCTAGGTGCGGTCCGGCCGGCAACAAGCCATTTGACGAGCGGGCCGGGGTGGGCTTGTCTGGACGGGAGTGGAATTCCTCCTCCTAGCCGTCTGCTGGTCCTTCATCGCCTTCTTCGAGCTGGCCGAGATGTCCTTGGTCTCCTCCAACCGCCGGCGCCTCGCCCGACTGGCCGAGCAGGGCAGCAAGGGCGCGCAGACCGCGTTGGCCCTGCTGGCGAACCCTTCGCGCTTCCTCTCGACGGTCCAGGTTGGGCTCACCTTCGGCAGCATCATCGCCGCGACGTATGGCGGCGCGCCGCTCGCCATGGCCTTCGTGCCCTACCTGCAGAAGCTCCCGCTGGCCTGGTGCGTCGAGCAGGCCGAGCCGATCTCGCGCGCCCTCGTCTCGTTCTTCATCGGTTCCCTGACGATCATCTGCGCCGAGATCATCCCGAAGCGGATCGGCCTGACGAATCCGGAGGCCCTCGCCGTCGTGCTCGCCCGGCCCATGGCCCTCCTGGCTTCGTTGGCCTCGCCGCTGGTCGGCGCCCTCAGCGGCCTCGCCGACCTCGTGCTGGGTCTGTTCGGCCGCAAGCGCGCCCCGGAGGACACCATGTCCGAGGACGAACTGCGCATGATGGTGGACCAAGGCATGGCCTCCGGCGTGCTGCATGCCGCCGAGCACCGCATGGTCCACGGGGCCCTCGGCCTCGACCAGATCACGGCCGAGAAGCTCATGACGCCCAGCAACCGCGTCGTCTGGCTCAATCTCGACGATTCGGACGAGGTCAACTGGCGCAAGGTGGTGGCCTCGGGCCATACCTGGTTCCCGGTCTTCAAGGGGTCCCCGGACCGTCCGCTCGGGGTCGTGTCCGTGAAGCGCCTCTGGGCCAACCTCTCGCTGGTCGGTTCCGCGGTCATCCGCGACCTCCTGACGGAAGCCCCGACGGTCACGCAGCAGAGCACCGGGACGCAGCTGCTCGAACGGTTCCGCCGCGACAAGCTCCACCTGGCCCTCGTCATCGACGAGTTCGGGCATGTCCGCGGGGTCGTCTCGCTGAACGACGTGCTCGAGTTCATCGTGGGCGAACTCCCGAACGAGGGCTCGCCCATCGCCAAGCCGAAGCCCATCCGCCGGCGCGACGACGGCAGCTGGCTGGTCGACGCCGTCGTCACCCTCGACGATTTCCGGGAGGCCACGGGCATCGTCGGCCGTTTTCCGGGCGAGGGGACGGGTGGGTTCACCGTCGTGGCCGGCTTCATCATGCGGTCCCTGGGGCGCATCCCCGAGGAGGGCGACCGCGTCGAAGCGCTCGGCCACCTCTTCGAGGTGGTCGACATGGACGGCCCGCGCGTCGACAAGGTCCTGGTGATGCCGAAGGCCCCCGCGAAGCCCTGACCTCAGAGCCGGACCGGTAGCCCGGCGGCGCGCAGGTGTTCCTTGGCCTGGCGAACCGTGAAGGTGCCGAAGTGGAAGATGCTGGCCGCGAGCACCGCGCTGGCGCCGCCCTCCTTGAGGACGTCGGCGAGGTGCTGGAGGGTGCCGGCGCCGCCCGAGGCGATCACGGGGACTTCCACCGCGGACGAGATGGCGCGGTTCAGCGGCACGTCGTAACCGGAAGCCGTGCCGTCGCGGTCCATGCTGGTCAGGAGGATTTCGCCGGCGCCGAGGTCATGGACTTGACGGGCCCAGGCGATGGCGTCGAGGCCGGTGGGGTTGCGTCCGCCGTGCGTGAAGACTTCCCAGCGGCCGGGCGCCACCTGCTTCGCGTCGATCGCGACGACGATGCATTGGCGGCCGAACTTGCGGGCGGCCTCCCGCACCAGCGCGGGGTCCTTGACGGCGGAGGTGTTCAGGGAAACCTTGTCGGCGCCCGCGTTGAGCATCGTCCGGATATCCTCGACCGAGCGCAGGCCGCCGCCGACGGTGAGCGGCATGAAGACCTGGTCCGCCGTGCGCTCGACGACGTCGACCATGGTCTTCCGTCCGTCGCTCGAGGCGGTGATGTCCAGGAAGACCAGCTCGTCGGCGCCCTGCTTCTCGTAGGCGGCGGCGACGGCCACGGGGTCGCCGGCGTCCCGCAACTCCTCGAACTTGACCCCTTTGACCACGCGACCGGCGTGGACATCGAGGCAAGGGATGATGCGGACGGAAAGCATGGGCGGACCTCTGGGGTAGGCCGGGCGGGCGGGGAGGTTAAGCCTAAACTACTCCAGGACCACCGTCACGGGGCCATCGTTGACCAGCCGCACGACCATGTCGGCGCCGAAGACGCCCGCCGGCACCGGCCGCCCCAGGAGCGCGCCCAGTTCCCCGACGAACAGCTCGAAGAGCGGCTTGGCCAACTCGGGTTTCGCGGCCCCATGGAAGGAGGGCCGGTTGCCCTTGGAGAAGTCGGCCAGCAGCGTGAACTGGCTGACGGCGAGCGCTTGGGCGCCTGCGTCGCGCAGGTTGACGCCCATCTTCCCGCCCGCGTCGGGCATCAGGCGCGCCTTCGCGACCGCGCCGGCGAGCCGACGCACCGTGTCGGGGTCGTCGCCTTCCGCGAGCCCCACCAGCAGGAGGTAGCCCGGGCCGATCGCCGCGACTTCGCGGCCGTCGACGGTCACGTCGGCCGAACGTACGCGTTGCAGGACGACCTTCATCTCAGACCAGCGCCTCGAGGATCGTGCGCAGCTTCATCTCGGTCTCGGTCGATTCGGCCTGCGGGTCGGACCCCGCGACGATCCCCGCGCCCGCGAAGGCCCGCGCCGTGGCGCCCTCGATCCGGGCGCAACGCAACGCCACGAAAAGCTTGCCGGTGTGCCCGTCCGCCCCGACCCAGCCGACCGCCCCGGTGTAGAGTCCGCGGGCATGGGGCTCGAAGCCGGGGATGAAGGGGAGCGCCAGGTCGCGCGGCTTGCCGCCGACGGCCGGGGTCGGGTGGAGTTCGCCGGCCACCTCGAGGAAGCGTCGATCGGCGGGCATCGTCCCCTCGATCGGCGTGCGCAGGTGCATCACGTTACCCAAGCGCAGCAGTTCGGGGTGGCGCGAATTGGCCGCGAGGACCCCGACCATGCGGAGGCGCCGCAGGATGGAGGCGGTGACGGCGCTGTGTTCGCGGAGGTCCTTGTCGCTGCTCAGCAGGGCTTCCGCGAGGCTCGCATCCTCCGAGGCCGAGTCCCCGCGGCGGGTGGTGCCGGCGACGGACTCGGTCCGGACGGCGCCGTCGAACAGGGACAGCAGCGTCTCCGGGGTCGCGCCGATCAACGCCCCCTCCGGTTCGTCCACGAGGAAAGTATGGCAGGGCGGGTTCGCGCGGCGCAGGCGGTGCAGGGTCGCGTAGGGGTTGAAGGCGTCGGCGCGACGCCAGTCGAAGGCCCGGCTCAGCACGACCTTCTCGAAGGCTCCCTCCTTGATGAGTTCCGTCGCCCGCCGGACGGCCGACGGGAACCAGTCGCCGCCGACTTCGCTGAGCACGGTCGGCACGGGGGCCCGCGGCGGGGGCGGCGTCGAGCGGTAGGCGAAGCGGCGGAACTGCTCGGCGCGCAGCGCGAGACGTTCGGCGCAGCCGGGGCCGGCGGGTTCGGCGAGCGTCACGGTCGTGCGGCCCTGTTCGGTCACCACCTGCCAGGCCGGGAGGAAGAGCCGCGCCTCGAGGCCCTGCGTCGCGTCGCCGGGGTAGAACGGGAAGGTGGCGATGACGCGCGGGCTGCCCCCGAGGCAGGTCAGCGACGCGTGCAGGCGCCGCAGCCAGGCGTCGGCGGCGAGGAACCGACCGGGGCCGCGCCCCGTCCAAGTCGCGACCGGCGAGCCGGCGGCGTGGGCGCGCTGTCGCGAAGGATTCTCGAAATAGCCGCGGGGCGCCGGCTCGTCCAGCGTCTCGAGGACCGCGAGGGCGTCGAGTTCGGCGACGGGGAAAGTGTAGACCACGAAGCCTTGGTCCCCGCGGGTGCGCGCAGCCGCGGAGAGGGCATGCGCTTCGTCGACTGCGGTCAGGTCGGCCACGCCAAGAGGATGCGGGGGAACGACGGTTTGTCCAACTTAGGCCGGCGAAGGGGCGGGCGGCGGCTCGATCGGCGGGAAAAGGATGCACTTTTCGGCCACCTGCGACCCGGTGCCGACCGTCGACCAGGCCAATTGACCGGCGTAGGCGGTCGGGACGGGGCGCCCGATGTTCTCGAGCAGCTTGGCGGCCGTCGCGGGCATCACGGGGAGCAGCAGGGTGCCGACGAGGCGCAGCCCTTCGGCCACGTAGGCGAGGCAAGAGTCCAGTCGGGCCCGGTCCGCGGCGTCCCCCGATTTCGCCAGCTTCCATGGCGCCCGGGTCTCGATGTAGGCGTTGAGCGCGCTGACGAAGACCCAGAGGGCTTCGAGGGCGTGCGAGACCTGGTAGTCGGCGCAGGCCTCGTCGAACTTCACCAGCGTCTCGCCCCAAAGCCGGCGGAGATGCTGCTCATACTCCTCGTCGGCGGCGGGGGCGGGCACCTTGCCGGCGTAATGGCGCCCGACCATGTTCAGCAGGCGGTTGACGAGGTTGCCGAGGTTGTTGCCGAGGTCGGCCTTGTAGCGGTTCTCGAAGGTCGCCGGCGAGAAGTCCGCATCCTGGCCGACGACCATCTCGCGGCACAGGTAGTAGCGGAAGGCGTCGGTGCCGTGGGAACGGGCGAACCCGAGGGTGTCGGTCGCGTTGCCGGCGCTCTTCGAGGCTTTCTGGTTGTTGACCGTCCACCAGCCATGGACGAGCAGCCGGTGGGGCGGCGCGAGGCCGAGGGCCTTGAGCATGCAGGGCCAGTAGACCGCGTGGGGCGGCGACAGGATGTCCTTGCCGATCACGTGGAGGTCGGCGGGCCAAAGTCCCCGGTCCACGACGGCGGAATAGTAGTTGGTGAGGGCGTCGAACCAGACGTAGGTCACGAACGACGGGTCGAAGGGCAGTTCGATGCCCCAGGTCAGGCGGGTCTTGGGCCGGGAGATGCAGAGGTCGTTCAGCGGCTCCTTGAGGAACTCCAGCACCTGGTTGCGGCGGAAGCGCGGGGCGATGAAGTCGGGGTGCGACTGGATATGCTCGACGAGCCAGCCCTGGAACCGCGAGAGCCGGAAGTAGTAGTTTTCCTCGGTGGTCTGGGTCACCTCACCGAAGATCTCCGGCCAGGAGCCATCCTCCGCCCGGTCCTTGTCGGAGAGGAACTGCTCCTGTCGGACGGAGTACCAGCCGGACTTGGTGGCCTTGAAGATCAGGCCCTGGTCGAAGAGCCGCTGCAGGAAGTCCTGCACGACGCGCTGATGCCGCGGCTCGGTCGTGCGGATGTAGTCGTCGTTCGAGATGTTGAGTTCGGCGAGCATCGCCCGGAAAACCACGGCCACTTCGTCGACGAGCGCCTGGGGTTCGATGCCGCGCTTCTGGGCCGTCTGCTGGACCTTCTGGCCGTGCTCGTCGAGCCCGGTCAGGAAATGCGTCGAACGCCCGAGCAGCCGCGCGCGCCGCGCGATGACGTCGGCCAGCACCTTCTCGTAGGCGTGGCCGAGGTGCGGGGCGCCGTTGGCGTAGTCGATCGCGGTGGTCAGGTAGAACTTGCTGGGCATGGCGGACCCCTGACGCATAGGGGCGGGCGGGGGGCAGGACAACCCCAGAAGCGTCCTCAGCCCGCGGCCCGGACGACGTGCGGCTCGTACGCGATGTCGAAGCCGTAGGTCTGGCCGGCGCGGAGGGCGAGGGGCTTGTCCCGCAGCAAGGTCTGGTAGTAGTGGACCTTGCCCCAGCACGTGCGGTGGCGGGCATCCTCGCTCACGACGCGGGTCTCGGCCCAGGCGGCGTGGAAGTCGTCCTTCAGGACTTCGCAACGGTGCGATTCGGCGCCGAGGACGAGGGCGTTGCCCGGCGTCATGCGCGAGTGGGTCGCGGCGATGGGCAGCACCAGGCGGAACTCGTCGAGGGTCACCGCGGCCTTCGCGGTCAGCAGGAAGCGGGCGACGATCCGGCCGCCGCTGAACTCCCAGTCGACCTTGAGGGAGGCCACGTTCGCCGAGAGCTTCTCGTCGCGGTCGAT
Organism: Verrucomicrobiota bacterium; assembly: GCA_041156945.1. GTDB lineage: Bacteria > Verrucomicrobiota > Verrucomicrobiia > Opitutales > UBA953 > UBA953. The sequence continues at coordinate 20,892 of JBEBDN010000224.1, forward strand.
GAGGTCGGGCTGCTCGAAGCGGAAGTGGTAGGTGCCGGGCTTGGTGCCCATCGCGACCTGCGCGTTCTTGCCGTAGAAGGACGGGGTGAAGGACTTGCCGCCGATGGTGAACTCCGGGATGAACGGGCTCACGGCCTGGTTGGCGGGCCAGTCGAAGACGCCCGGCATGTGCGGGAAGGCCAGGGAATCGCTCGCGCGGTGGACGCCCGCGGAGACCAGCGGCAGGATGACGTGCAGGCCCGAGGTCGGATCCTGGTAGGAGAGGAGGCCCTGTTCCTTGCGCGGGGACTTGTCGAAGGAGAAGAAGCGGCAGACCGCGGCCTTGCCGGCCGGCTTCACCACGTCCATCGCGCCGCCGATGGTCTTGGCCAGGCGGGACCACTGCGAGAGGTAGCGGGCCGCGTCGAAGTTCGCCATGCGGGTCGTGTGGCCCGGGATCGTGTCGCGCTCGGCGTCGCGGACGACGATGAGGCCGTGTTCGGCGTCGAAGAACGTGGTGAAGAAGTTGGCGTAGAGCCGGCGGACGAGGTCGCGGGCGAGCGGCTCCTTGTCCACGGGGAGCCAGCGGTCGCGGAGCGCCTGCAGCAGGAGCGTGATGCAGTGCATCTGCCCGTAGGCGCCGATGCCGCGGCCGTAGCACCAGCCGAGGCCGTCCTCGCGCGTCGCGTCGAGGATCACGCGCAGGTATTTCTCGGCGTGGGTCCGGAGCTTCGGGAGCTTCTGGTCGCGCAGCTGGATGTTGGCGTGCAGTTGGAGGGCCTGGCGGATGAAGATGAGGGCGACGACGCCGTAGAGGTCGAAGGCGCCGCCGAAGTTGTCCGGGCTCGCCGCGCGGGAGGCCTCGTCGTGGAAGCCGCCGGAGGAACTGGCGACGATGCGGTCGACGAAGCGGTCGACGAGCGGGCCGGTCTCATCCTTCTTGGTGAGGCCGAAGGAGAAGCGGCAGACGGCCTTGGCGATGTCGAAGGCCTGGACGTGGTCGTGGTGGTCGTGCTCCACCGCGAGGCGCTCGTCGATGAGTTGGCGGGTCGGCTCGTCGAGCTTCTCCCATACGGGGTTGCGCTCGCGGGTCGGGCCGAAGGCGAGGAGGCCGAGGCACGCGAAGGCCATGCCGTTGTCGGAGGCCTTGCTGAGCTTGACTTGGGCCGTGATGGTCCGGGCGACGATTTCGACGATGTTCGCGCGGTCGAGGGTAAGTTCGCCGGTGGCACGGTAGTATTCGCCGAAGGCGAGGGCGGCATGGCCCGGCTCATCGGCCCGGGAAACCTCGCCGGGAACGGGGGTCACGGAGCCGTCCGAGGAGAGGGAGCCAAGGTTGAGTTTGAGGAGGGCCTTGGTCTGGTCCAGGCACTGGCTCGCGAAATTCTGCATGCGGGAAGGTTTTGGATTGGGGGGCGTGCCCACCCTGTCAATCCCCCACGTAAAAAAATCGTAAGTTAGGGCCCGGAGGGTGCCTTAACCGCTCACGGACGGGGGGGCAACGGCTGGAAATCGACCTCGACCGGACACCGGGAGAGCCGGAGCTGCAGCCGGGCTAGGGCGCGGAGCGGCCACCAGCGGTAGAGGTGGATGTCGATCGGCTTCCAGAGGCCCACCCAGCCGCAGATGGTCAGGCCTTCGCGGACCCAGTCGCCCCAACCGACCGTGGGGAGCAGGCCCCGCAGGGCGAGCGTCGCCGCCAGGAAGGTCAGGCCGATGCCGAAGGCCGTCCGGCCTTCCCGGAGGAGCCCGTGCAGCTCGCGTCGGCTGACCTCGGCGCGGTAGGAGAAATAGTGCGCGATGGATTGGCGCACCAGCACGGTCACGGCCGGGTCGGCCGGCTGATGCAGTACGACCCGGAGGCGGAGGTCGGCGCGGCCTTGGATGCGCAGTTCGCGGGCCCAGCTGACGATGAACTCCTCCGCGTCGTGGTCCAGGTCGCGCTCGTGGAACGGCGACGGATCCATCGTGTTGAACAATTGGCCGACGTGGTTCAGGCGGAGTTCGATCAGGCCGGGGGCGGATGCCATCGCCTATCCTCCTCCGGAAGGATGGAGGTGGTCGATGAAGAAACGCAGCCGTTTGGCCCGCATGGCCGGCTGTTCGCAGGCGCCGTGGCCCGCTCCCGGGACGACCTCCAGCCGGAAGAGGTCCTGCTTGCCGGCGGCCAGCAGCGCGTCGCGGAGGTCGTAGGTGCATTTCACGTCCACGTTGGAGTCGGCCTCGCCCACGGTCAGGTACAGGTGACCGCGCAGGCGGGCGGCCTCCGTCGCGCAGGAGTTGGCCGCGTAGGCGGGGCCGACGGGGTAGCCCATCCACTGTTCGTTCCACCAGAGCTTGTCGACGCGGTTGTCGTAGCAGCCGCAATCGGCGGCCCCGGCCTTGTAGAAGTGGCCGTGCAGCAGCAGCGCGTGCACGGTGTTCTGGCCGCCCGCGGAACCGCCGAAGATGCCCACCCGGCCGAGGTCCATGGAGGGCTCGCCCTTGGCGAATTCGGTCAGCCAGCGGATGCGGTCGGGGAAGCCGGCGTCCTTGAGGTTGCGCCACGCCTCCTGGTGGAATTCCCGACCGCGGTTCCAGGTCCCGCGACCGTCGATCTGCACCACGTAGAAGCCCTTGAGCGTCGGCTCCCGGTGGTTGTTGTTCCAGAACGCGAAGCTGGTGGGGACGAAGGAATCCTGCGGCCCCGCGTAGATGTGCTCGAGCACCGGGTATTTCTTCGTCGGGTCGAAGGGGTAGGGGCGGTTGACCACGCCCCAGATGTCGAACTTGCCGTCGCGATCCTTGGCGTGGAACCGGATCGGCGCCTGCCAGCCGGCGGCCTTGAGCTTGTCCAGGCTGCCGGTCGCCAAGGTCGCCAAGGCCCGCCCATCGGCGGCGGCGCGCAGGGTGAACGTCGGCGCGAGGTCGACGCGCGACGCGGTGTCGATGAAGTAACGGCGACCCGGCGCGAACTCGGTGGCATGGTGCGCGTCGCCCGGGGTCAGGTCGAGCGGGGCGCGGCCGTTCAGGTCGGTCCGGTAAAGGTGTTGGTGGTAGGGATTCTCGGAGGGGTTGCGGCCGATGCCCACGTAGAGGAGCTCGCCGGTTTTCGGGTCCAGGTCGACCACGTGCTTCAGGAGGCCCGGGCCCGAGGTCACCGGGCGCACGGTCTTGCCGCTGGCCAAATCCACGAGGTAGAGGTGGTTGAAGCCCGTGCGCTCGGAGGCCCAGAGCGTCCGAGTCTCGTCCAGGTCCCGCCGGTAGCGGCTGCCGTAAGTGTAGACGAACTTCGGGTCCTCCTCCACGAGCAACGGGCGCCACGCGCCGGTGTCCGCCGAGAACTCGACGATCCCATGGCCCGTGAAGCCCCGCTTGACGAACTGGCTGCGGAGACGACGGCTGTCCGCGGTCCAATCGAGCCGGTCCGTACCCATCGTCAACGGGAGGATCTCGCGGCTGGGCGTCGAGGGAGCCTCGCCCGCGACGGAGAAGACCCACGGACGGCGCTCCGTCTTGTCGTCGCCGGGCTTGTCGTAGGGGATGTCCTTCTTCGTGCCCTTGACGGAGTCGATCACGGTGTAGGGACGGACCGGCACGGTCCGTTCGCGCCACAGGGCGAAGCGTCGGCCGTCGGGTGACCAGGAAACCGGCCCCACCCAGCCATCCTGGGGCTTGCCCTCCTGGGTCAGGGCCCGGGGCGAGTCCGGTTGGGCGTCTTCGGCGAGCAAGACGTTGCCGTCCTTCAAGGTCACGCGCCATTTGCCGTCGGGCGAGCGCTCGCCGAGTTTGGTCGCGGAGACGATGTATTCCCGACCCACGTAACGATTCCTTCCGCCGGAGGCGGCTTCGGGGGCCTTGCCGGGTTTCGCCGGCGTCAGGCGACCATCCGCCTCCAGGCTCCAGGCCCGGGCGTCGTTCTCCAAGCGTAGCCGGCCGTCGTCCAGGGGGATGACGCGGGTGAAGGGAAACTTAGGGTCGGCGGGCTGTCCCGGGTTGAGCGCCGCGAAGGCGGCGGCGAGCGCCTTCGGGTCGAAGGCCGGCCGGACCTGACCCGTGGCGCAGGTCACGTGCTTCCAGGACGGGTTGGGGGTGGCGCGCTCGGAGAAGACGAGGAATTCGCCGTTGTCGGACCAGCGGAGGTTTTCGAGCCGCGTCGCGGGAGCCTTCCAGTACCAAGCGTCGAACTGCTTCTGCCAGTCGGCCACCTCCGCCGGCGCGGAAAGGGCGAGGAGCGGCAGCCAGAGCAGGGCTAGGCGGAGGGGCATGCGGCTAGGACACCCGCCTACCTCCAAGGTTCAAGCAAACTTCAGCGGCTCACTTCTTCGCCTTCTTTTCCTTCGGCGTCAGGGTGCCGAGGTACGCGACGACGTCGCGGATTTCGGCGGGCGTCAGGATGCCCAGCATCGGGGGCATCACCGAAACGGGAGGCGTCCGGCCGGAGAGCTTCGCGGCCGGGATCGAGCGCTTGGTTCCGTCCGGCAGTCGCAGGGTGTAGGACTTGCTCAACAAGCCCGGCTCCGAAGTCACGACGCCCGCGACGACTTCGCCATCGGTGAGCGTCAGGGTCTCGAAACCGAAGCCGGCGACGACCTTGGCGGAAGGGTTGACCAGGGATTCGGCCAGCTCCGCGGGGGTGCGTTCGACGCCGACCGACTTGAGCGACGGCCCGACCTCGCTGCCCTCGTCGGACTCGAAGCGGTGGCAGGCCGTGCAATTGGCCGCGAGATGCTCGTGGGCGATGGCCCGGCCGCGGCGGGCGTCTCCGCCGGCCGTCAGCAGCTCGTAGGGGAGGTCCGGACGGGCGAGCTGCTCCGGTTTGCGCGGAAGGGCGAGGTAGCGGGCCAGCGCGGCCCGGAGACCCGGTTCTTCGGAGGCTTGGGCGAAGGCGTAGACGTCCAGACGGAGGGAGGCGTCGAGGCGTTCCTTGGCGAGCCGCTCGACCAAGGCCGCGCGTCGGGCCGCCGCTCCCGCCGCGGTGGAGCGGGCGATGATCGCCACCGCCGCCTGACGCTCGACGGGCTTGAACCCCTTGCCCTCGATGAACCGTTGGGCCGTGGCCAGCGCGAGCTCCGGCGCGTGGCCTCCCAGCAGGCTCAGGGCTTCGACGCGAAGTTCCGCCGTGCTGCCGTCGCCGGTGGCGGCGAGCAAGGCGGCGCGGACCTCGGCGGTGGCGTCGGTCTTGGCGGCGAGCAGGCGGAGCACCTGGAGTTTGACGGCCGGGGAGACCTGGGCCGAGCCGGCGAGCTGCAGCAATTCGGCCGTGGGTACGTCGAGGCCGTATTTGACGAGCAGTTCCACGCCGGCGGCCCGGAGGGCGGGGTCCTGAAGTCCGAGCAACTTCGCCTGACCGGCCCGCAGGACCGCGGCCAAAGGAGCGAGCGGGCGTTCGGGGCGCCGCAGGGATGTGCCATCGACCAGGTCGAGCGTCGGCGGAGACGGGAACACCAGCAGCGCCTTCAGGGCTTCCGGGAGGAGCGGCGCGGACTCCGGCTGGCCTTGGATCCACGCGAGGATCCGGGTGGCGGCCTCCGGCGTGCCCAGCCGCAGGTTCTGGTTCAGGGCGCGGCGCAAGGCGGTCGACGGCGCGCCGGCGTCGGCCGTCAGCATCGCCGCCAAGGCCGGCTGGGCTTCGGGGATGCCGGCGTCGTCATGGATGGCGCGGGCCGCCTCGTTGACCACGTCCGGATGCGGCGAGGCGAGGAGCCGGCCCAGCGCGGCGGATTTCCGGCGGGCCAGGGCCAACGTCGCGAAGGTGGCCTTCGCCGCATCCGGACCTTGCGCGAGCACCAACAGTTGGGCTTCGGACTGCGTGCCGGCGAGGCCGACCACGAGGCCGTGACGCATCCAAGGAAGCTTCAGGTCGGCGCCGGCGTCGTGGAAAAAGGCGTCCAGCGAGGGTCGGCTGGAGGTCAGGCCCGCTTCCCCGATCCCGAGCCGACCGAGGGTGAGGCCGGCCTGCATGCGCAGCCGGGGATTTTGGGAGGCCAGTTGGGCGTTGATGGCGAGGGCGAGGCGGTCGTCGACCTCGCCGACCTTGGTCAGCCGATCGCGCGGCGGCAGCTTGGCCTCGGACAATACTTTCAAGGCCTGCACGCGGAGCTCATCGGAAGGGTCGGCCAGAAGGTCGACCGAGCCGCTGAGGTCGGCCACCTGGCCGTGCCGCAGTCCCATGCCCCAGCCCCAGATGCCGTGGAGGCGGGCCAGCAAAGGTTGCTTGGGGTCGCGGGCGACGGCGAACATCTCCGCCCACGCCCCGAGCCGGTCGAGGCGGAGCGAGGCGTTGACGCGCACGCGCTGGTCGCGGTGCGCCAGCAGCGCCAACAGGCGATCCTTGGGCAGGGGCGCGGAGAAGGGCAGCGCGAGGATCTCCTTGGAGACGGCATCCGTGTCGGCGGCCACGTCCATCCGCCAGATGGCGCCCTTGCCATCGAGCGGATAGCCGCCGATCCAGTCGGCGAAATAGGCGCGCCCATCGGGGGCCCAGGACATGCCGATGCCCATGATGCCGGCGTGGATCGTGCGCAGCCCCGCCATCCGGAACCCGTCGGCCGCCGGCTCGAGGGTGAACGCGTCCATCTTGCCGTTCGGGAACTGATCGAGGATGAAGTGCCCGCGCAGCGGGCCGTCGAGCGCGTGGCCGGGCTCGTGGAGGAAGCCGGCGGGGCCGTCGGAATAGTTCGCGATCGGCGGCGTGAAGCAGAGCGGCTGGTCGGGAGCGCCGGCGGGCTGCCAGATGTTCTCGCGCATCCAGCGGCTGTTCAGGTTCATGTACTGGTGCTGGTTGCGCCAACCCGAGTCGGAACCCTCGACCAGGTAGACCATCCGTTCGCGTTCCTTCGGCTGGTCGCCGTCGTTGTCGACCCCGAAGAGGTTGCCGTAGTCGTCGAAGGCGACCTCCTGGATGTTGCGCACCCCCGAGGCGAAGACCTCGAAGCCGGCGCCGTCGGCTTCGCAACGGAGGACGGCCCCCGTGTGCGGGTAGAAGAAGCGCCGTCCCTCCTTGCTCACCACGTTCGAGCCCTTGTCGCCGATGGTCCAGTAGATGCGTCCGTCGGGGCCGAGGCGCGGTCCGTGCATGTCGTGGCCGGCGTACGCGATGTGGACGCCGAAGCCCGTGCAGACGAGCTCCTTCACGTCCGCCACCCCGTCGCCGTCGGTGTCCTTCAGCCGCCACAGGTCCGGCTGGACCGTCACGTAGACCCAACCGTCATGGTAGAGGATGCCGGCGGCGATGCCACCACCCACCGGGTTGAAGCCCTCGGCGAAGACGGTGAGCTTGTCGGCGGTGCCGTCGCGGTCGGCGTCGACCAGCTTGTAGATGCGCTCCTGGTGGACCGTCAGGTCGCGCCAGTCGACGCTGCCGTCGCGGTTGTGGTCCTTCAGGCTCCCGTCGGGGCCCCGGAGCACGCCGGGCGCAAGCACGCGTCGGTAGAAGGCTTCCTTCTCGAGCGGCGACGTCAACGCCAGGTCGTCCGGGATCCACCGGGTGTGCTCGCGGATGTCCAGGTCGGCGACCTTGCGCCGCGTCGTGGAGGCCACGTACACGGCTCCGGCTTCGTCGACCGTCACCGCGACGGGGTCGGGGACGTTGATCGCGCCGGACCACTTCACCGGCTTGACCTCGGCCGCGGGCGCGGTCGTCGCTAGGCAGAGCAGGGCGAGGGGCAGGCGCATGACACCTGTTTCACCCCACCAGGAGGAGGTAAAGTTCCTTCGGACCGTGGGCGCCCAGCACGAGGATACGTTCGATGTCACCCGTCCGGCTCGGGCCGGTGATGAAGGACAGCATGCTCGGCATCCGGTCGCCATGGCGTCCGCGGACCTGTTCCAGGGCGGCGGCGAGATCCGGGACGACCTGGTCGACGCGGGCGACCACGACGTGGACGTGCGGGAGGATCGAGAGGGCCCGACCGCCGGAGGAGGCGCTGGAGACAAGGATCGAACCGAGCTGGGCGACGATGCTTTCGCAGGAGGTCAGCCCGGCGTCGCAGCCTTCCAGCTGCTGCTTCTCGAAGGAGGCGTCGGCCTCCCAGGCGGCGCAAGGCAGGGCCTGGGCGACGGTCCGCACCAAGGGGTCGCCGTGGTAGGCGACCTTCTGCCACCGCTTGGTCGCGGCGAGCTCCGCGACGGCGCGCGCGGCGGCGGCCTCATCGGGGACCCGGACGAGGACCGCCTTCAGCTTGGCGAGCTGTTCGGCGAGGATCGCGAGGCTGGCGTCGGTCGTTTCGCCGCCGTCGGGCAGCCAAGGCTTGCCGACCTTGACGGGTTGGCCGGTGGTGCCCTCGGCCTTGAAGTGGGGCTTGGGCGCCTTGACCTTCAGGGCCTCGCGGATGCGGGCGAAGATGTCGCTGCGGGCGTCAGCCATGGCGGGACTCCTTCCATTGGTCGCGGAAGGACTTCGCGGGAGCCTTGGGGAGGTCGCGGGTCTTCATCCAGGCGCGGAGGTAGGGGAGGGGGAGTTTCTGCAGCACCGGCAAGGTGGCACGGAAGACCTTCCCGCCGAAGGCGAAGAGGCGCGGGCGCCGGATGACGAAGTCGAAACCGCCGTGGAAAAGCCGGTCGAACCAGGTCGGCGCGGCCTTGGCGGCGTTTCGGCGGTTGTGCAGCAGGTGGTGGTGGAGGTCGATGCGGACCGGGCAGGCGTCGGTACAGGCCCCGCACAGCGAGGACGCCCCGGACAGGTGGTTCCACTGCTTGAGCCCGCGGAGGTGCGGCGTGATCACCGAACCGATCGGGCCTTGGTAGGTGGTGCCGTACGCGAGACCGCCGATGTTCTTGAAGATCGGGCAGACGTTCAGGCAGGCGCCGCAACGGATGCAATGCAGCGCATCGCGCTGCTCGGGGTCCGCCAGGAGCTGCGTCCGCGCATTGTCGAGCAGCACCAGGTGGAACTCCTCGGGGCCGTCGCACTCGCCCTTCTTCCGGGGGCCGGAATAGAGCGTGTTGTAGCACGTCATCGGCTGGCCCGCGCCGGCAGTCGCCAGCATCGGCAGCAAGACGGCGAGGTCGTCGAGGTTGTTGACGACCTTCTCGATGCCGGAAAGGGCGATGTGGATGCGCGGGAGCGCGGCGGTCAGGCGGGCGTTGCCCTCGTTCTCGGTGATCGAGATCTGCCCCGTCTCGGCCACGAGGAAGTTCGCGCCGGTGATGCCGATGTCGGCGTCCACGTAGAGTTGGCGCAGGTGACGGCGCGCGATCATCGTCAGCTCCTCGGGGCTGTCGGTGGGGGCGGTGCCGAGGTGCTTCGTGAAGAGCTCGCTGATGGCCTCGCGCTTCACGTGCATGCACGGGAACACGAAGTGGTAGGGAGCTTCGCCGCGCAGCTGCTGGATGAATTCGCCGAGGTCGCTCTCGACCACGCCGTAGCCGGCCTTCTCGAGGGCGTCGTTCAGGTGGATCTCCTCGGAAGTCATGCACTTCGACTTCACGATGGCCTTGGCGTTGGCGTCGGCGGCGATCTTCAGGATGATGGCGCGGGCTTCGGCGGCGTCGCGGGCCCAGTGGACCACCCCGCCGTTGCGCTCGAAGTTCGTCGTGAAGCGCTCGAGCTGGTTGGCCAGGTCGTTGACCGCCGTCCACTTCGCGAGGGAGGCCGCGTCGCGGGCGCGCTCCCAGTCGCGGAAGCGGGCCTTCTGGAGGTCGCGGTTGAGGTAGTAGCCGCCGAGGGCCTTGCGGATGAAGGCGCGCTGGTCGCCGTCGGCCGCGTTGACCGCGGCATCCTTGAGGAAGGTGGACTTCGCGTCGGACATGGGCTCAGGCCTCGTGGGCGAGGACTTCCGCGAGGTGCAGCGGGAGGATGGGTTTGCCTTCGCGGGAGAGCCAGCCGCCGATCTGCAGCAGGCAGGAAGGGTCCGAGGAGACGACGTAATCGGCGCCGGTCCGGGCCAGCGCGCCGCCCTTCACCTGGACCATCGCGGTGGAGATCATCGGGAACTTGGCGGAGAAGAGGCCGCCGAAGCCGCAGCACGACTCCGCCTCCTCGGTCTCGATCAGCTCGAGGCCCTTGACGGCGCGCAGCAGGCGGCGGGGCTCCTCCTTGAGGCGCAGCTCGCGCAGGGCGTGGCACCCGTCATGGAAGGTGACCTTCTTGGCGAAGGTCGCGCCGACGTCGGTGACGCCCAGCTTGTTCACGAGGAACTCGGCGAACTCGAAGGTCCGGCCGGCGAGGTCGGCGGCCGCGGCCGCGTGCGGCGTGTCCTTGAGGAGTTCCGGGTAGAACTTCTTGATCATCGCCACGCAGGAGCCGGAGGGGCCGACCACCACCTCGGCGCCGCGGAAGACCTCCAGGGCGCGGATCGCGCCGCGGCGGGCGACGTCCCACTGGCCGGAGTTGAAGGAGGGCTGGCCGCAGCACGTCTGCTCCGCGCGGAACTCGACCTGGTGGCCGAGCCGCTCCAGCACCTTGACCGTGGCCACGCCGACCTGGGGGGTCAGCTGGTCGACGAAACAAGGGACGAAGAGGGAGACGCGCACGGGATCAGCGCAGGAAAGCCTCGTGGAGGCCGCCGTCGACGGTGATGACCTGGCCGGTCGTCTTGCTGAGTCGATTGGTCACGAGGAGGAAGTAGGCTTCGGCCTGGTCGGCGGGGGTGATGGGGTTCTTGGTCAGGGTGCGATCGGCGTAGAAGCGGGAGAGCTTCGTGGTCAGCGAATCGGTCGCCTCATCATCGGTGTAGGGAATGTTGTACTTCGCAAGCGACGCGATCACCCGGTCGCGGGGGAACATCGCCGAGCCCTGGACGACGGTGGCCGGGGCCACGCCGTTGACGCGGATCAGCGGGGAGAGCTCCATGGCCATCTCGCGGACGAGGTGGTTGGCGGCGGCCTTCGAGGTGTCGTAGGCGACGGAACCCTTCTTGGCCACGGCGGCGTTGGCGCTGGTGGTCAGGACGAGGTTGCCGCGGAGACCCTGTTCCTTCCAGGTCTTGAAGGCTTCGTCGGCGACGAGGTAGCTGCCGGTGACGTTGAGGGCGAAGGTGAGGGCCCATTTGTCGTCCGGGATGTGGCCGGTGGTGTCCGGCGAGACGAAGATGCCGGCGGTGACGCAGATGGAGTCGAAGCCGCCGTAGGCGAGCGCGACCTGGTCGAGCATCTTGCGGATCGAGGCGCGGTCCATGATGTCACCGGCGAGGCCGATGGCCGGGCCGCAGTTCGAGAGGCCGGTGCCGGCGACGCCGATGCCCGTGCCGAGCTTGTCGGTGATCTCCTTGGCGGTGGCCTGGGCGGCCTCGACATTCTTGTCGACGCAGACGATGTGCGCGCCTTCCTTCACGAGGCGGTGGGCGGTCTCCTTGCCGATGCCGGAGCCGGCGCCGACGACGATGATGACCTGGCGGGCGAGTTCCTTCTCGGCCGGCATGCGCTTGAGCTTCGCTTCTTCGAGCAGCCAGTACTCGATGTCGAAGGCTTCCTGCTGGGGCAGGGCGATGTACTGGTCGATGGCTTCGGCGCCGCGCATGACTTCGACGGCGCAGTTGTAGAACTCGGCGGTGACGCGGGATTCGGACTTGTCCTTGCCCCAGGCGATCATGCCGAGGCCGGGGATGAGGACGACCGTCGGGTTCGGGTCGCGCATCGCCGGGGAGTTCGGGCGCTTGCAGGCGTTGTAATAGGAAGCGTAGTCCTTGCGGTACTGCTCAAGGGCGGCGGCGAGCTTGGCCTTCAGCGCGGCGGCGTCCTCGGACTGGGGGTTCCAGTTCACGTAGAGCGGCTTGATCTTGGTGCGGAGGAAGTGGTCCGGGCAGGAGGTTCCGAGCTCGGCGAGACGAGGGGCGTCCTTAGAGTTGACGAAGCGGAGGATCTTCTCGTCGTCCTGGATCGTGCCGATGAAGCGCTTCTCCTTGGAGACCTGGCCGCGGAGCCAAGGCAGGATGGCGGCGAAGGTCGCATGACGCTTCTCGGCGTCGAGGGTCTGGTAAAGGGCGCCGCCGAAGGCCTTGGCGTCGCCGCCCTTGGCCTGGTACTTGGCTTCGATGTAGGCCGCGGCCTGCTCGATCATGGCGAGGGTCAGCTCGTAGCAGGCCTTGTCGTCATCAGCCCAGGAGATGAAGCCGTGCTGGCCCATCATGATGGCCTTGATGGCCGGCTGCTGGCGGGAGATCTCCTGCATGGCAAGGCCGAGCTCGAAGCCCGGGCGCATCCACTTCACGTAGGCCATCTTGCCGGCGAAGATCTCCTTGGTGAGGGCTTCGCAGTTCTTGGAAGCGGCGATGGAGATGATCGCGTTCGGGTGCATGTGGTCGACATGCTTGCCGGGCAGGAAGCTGTGCAGCGGGGTGTCGATCGACGAGGCGCGGGGGTTGAGGTTGAAGGTCGCGTGGTTGTACATCGCGACCATGTCGTCCTCGGCCTGGGACTTCAGGCCCTTGTCCGCGCGGGCGGCGTAGGACTTCTGGAGGCCGATGAGCTTGTCCTGGTAGAGGGAGGAGAAATTGTCGCGGTTGCTGGTGCGGAGGTCGCCGCCGGAACCTTTGACCCAGAGGACCTGGGTATCGGCGCCGGTGAGGGGATCCTTTTCGACGATCTTGGAGGAGGTGTTGCCGCCGCCGGTGTTCGTGATGCGCTGGTCTGCTCCGAGCTTGTTGGAACGGTAGACCAGACGGCCGACCGGATCGAGCTTCGCGGCTTCGGCATCATTCCAGAGGTGGGAGACGTACTTGTAGTTGGACATGTTTGTTACGTGGAAATGGGTGAGGGGTGAGTAAGGGGTTTTATGACTTCTTTAAACCATTAAACTTGGCTTGGGCGGCGGCCCATGCGGCGGTGGAATTCGGTTTGTAAGTCACTACCTCGAAGGAGTTTCGGACGACCTTGCGCAGTTCGTCGAGGTTCTTGAGCTCCTTCATGGCGATGGCTTGGACGAGGATGTTGCCCGCGGCGGTGGCCTCGACCGGTCCGGCGATGACCGTACGGCCGGTGGCGTCGGCGGTCGCCTGGTTGAGCAAAGCGTTGCGGCAGCCGCCGCCCACGATGTGCAGGCGCTTGAGTTTGCGACCGGTGAGTTTCTCCATGCCGTCCATCTCGACACGGTAGAGGAGCGCGAGGGATTCGAGCACGCAGCGTGCGATCTCGCCGTGGGTCTTGGGAACGGGCTGCTTGGTCTCGCGGCAGAAGGCCTGGACCTTGGCGACCATGTCGCCGCGCTTGGCGAAGCGCACATCGTCAGGACGGATGAACGAGCGGAGCGAAGGCGCCTTGAGCGCGAGCTTCACGATCTCGCCGTAATCGGAGACCTCGCCTTTCTCCATCCATTCGCGGCGGCACTCCTGGAGCACCCATAGGCCGACGAGGTTCTTGAGGAAGCGGGAGGTTCCGCCGAAGCCGACTTCATTGGTGTACTTGGCCTTGCGCACGGTCTCGTTGACCAGCGGCTTCGGGAGTTCCACGCCGAGCAGCGACCAGGTGCCGGAAGAAAGGTAAGCCCAATCATCGCCCTTGGTGGCGGGGACGGCGGCGACGGCCGCGGCGGTGTCGTGCGCGCAGGTCGTGACGACCTCGGCCTTGCCGAGTCCGGTTTCCTTGGCGAGGTAAGGCAGCATCTTGCCGAGCTTGACGCCTGGCGCGACGGGCTTGGGGAAGAGGTGCTTCGGGATGCCGAGCTTCTTCAGCACCGGCCAGGCCCAGTCACGCTTGCGGGTATCCCAGCACTGGCTGCCGGAGATCAACGTCTCTTCGGCGCGGGCCTTGCCCGTGAGCAGCCAGGTGATGTAATCGCCGATGAGCAGGAACTTGTCGGCGAACTGCAGCATCTCGGGACGGTTCTCGGCGTCGTCGAAGAGCTGATAGAGAGTGTTGATGGAGATCGAGGCGATGCCGGTGCCTTCGAAGATCTCCTTCTGCGAGAAGCGGCGCATGGCCAGCTCGTAGGCCTTGAAGCTGCGCTCGTCGCGATAAGTGAACGGAAGCGAAAGGAGCGGACCGTCGCCCTTGAGCAGGACGTAGTCGACGCCCCAGGAGTCGCAGGCGACCGACTTGATCGGGCCGAGCTTGGCTCCCTTGGCCAGGCCGATGCGGATCTCGCGGAAGATACGGATGATGTCCCAGCGCAGGGTGCCGTTGGCGGTGATGGCTCCGTTGGAGAAACGGTGCACCTCCTTCATGGTGAACTTGCCGGCCTTGAGCTGGCCGAGGATGACGCGCCCGGATTCTGCTCCGAGGTCGATGGCGAGGTAATTGGACATGGTCAGAAGGGGCAGGGGAGGGTGAAAAGGGTCACATACCGAGCATTTTCTGCCGGTAATGTTCGTCGGGGCGTCCGGCGATACGCTCGCACTGTTCGGCGGTCAGGAAGACCGGTCCGCCCAAGGAGGCGGCGCCGACGAAGATCTCAGCCGCTTTCTCGGCCATGAGCAGGGAGCCTAGGACGGACTTAGGGGAGGAGCCGACGGCGATGATCCCGTGGTTCTGGAGGAGGATGATCTTCGGGTCGCGCCCGGTGCGCTTCACGAACGTGACGACTTCACGGCGGATGGCCTGGGAAAGACCCAGGCCGGGTTCGGCGTAAGGCACGAAGACTGATTCGACTCCGCACATCACGATCTCGTCCGGACAGGCGCGTCGCTCGGCGAACTCACGGGCACGCGGAGAACAGAGGATCTGATTCACGGCGATCGCGTGGACGTGGCCGACGCAGCGGACGCCGGGCAGGGTGAGCAGATAGGCGTGGAAGAGGGCTTCGATCGAAGGCTTCTTGGCCGCGGGATCAAGGCGGGCGGCCAGCAGGGCCTGATCGACCTCGACGTCCGTCGCGGAGGATCTGTCCAGCAGGGGGAGCAATCGGTCGAACGCGCAATGCGTGACGTCCGCGGAAGTCAGGCTGGCGAGATTGGAACCGGAGGCCTTCACCGCAAAGGTGTCCTCGTCGATGCGGACCGAAGTATTGCCTTCTCCGAGGATCGCCATGCGCAGCCGTTCACCGCCCAGCTGATGGGACAGTTCGAGCAGCGACTGGACAGGGTCGATCGACATACCTCGGAAGGACGAGGCCTGATCAGACAGAGGTGAGGACGCGCTCCGGGAGCAGCTTGACCTTGGCTTTCTGGACGTCGGCGGCGCTGGCGTCGGTGACCAGGAAGAGCGAAGTGACGTCGCGGGTGACGGCGCAAGGACCGCCGCGACCGAGCTTCACCTTGTTCATGCAGATCAGGACTTCGTCGCTGCGACGGATGACTTCGCGCTGCTGGTGCGAGATGTCGCGCTGCGAATTCCAAAGACCGTTTTCGTCGATGCCTTCGGCGCCCAGCAGGGCCACGTCGAAATTCCAGCGGGCGACTTCCTCGAGCGTGCGGTCTCCGGCGACCATCGCATGACGGGTCAGGAAGAGACCGCCGGGGATGTAGACTTCGACGCCTGGGAGGCATGAGATCAGCTGGGCGGTCGGCAGGCAGGTCGTGACGATCTGCAGGTCGGGAACGCCGGCGGCGGCGATGGCTTCGGCGGCGAAGAAGATGGTCGAACCCGAATCCAGGTAGACGGTCATGCCGGCCTTGACGCGCGAGGCGGCGAGATTGCCGATGCGGCGCTTGGCCTCGGCGTCTTCGATCTTACGATCGTCGAGCGGAGGGAAGTTGCGGTTGAAATCCGAAAGCGCTCCGCCATGCGTACGGGTGATGCGACGCTGGTTCTCTAGTTCGGTCAGATCGCGGCGAGCCGTCGCCTCCGAGACGTTGAACTGCTTGCAGATCTCCAGGACCGGCACGTATCCGACTTTGGAGAGAAGCTTGGCGATGGCTTCACGTCGGGCTTCGATGATGTGGCGGGCTACTTTCATAAAGTCGGATGATTTGGGGCTGAGGGATTTCCCGTTATGAGCGTATCCAATCGAGCAATCAATAACGCAATCCATAGAGCAATCCGGATTTAGGTTTATTTCGCACAATATACATTATGTCTAATCAGTGATAAGATAACAATGACGGGCTATAAATTGGTTAAAAT
This sequence comes from Verrucomicrobiota bacterium, assembly GCA_041156945.1. Taxonomy (GTDB): domain Bacteria; phylum Verrucomicrobiota; class Verrucomicrobiia; order Opitutales; family UBA953; genus UBA953. Next base: position 36,789 of record JBEBDN010000224.1, read on the forward strand.
GGTATTTTCTTGGGGCTAATCACCCTTTGGTTATCTTGTTCAGACCCCCAGCCATGATTGCCTCGATTCGCTCATATTGCAGCCATGTCATGGTTTTGACGGTGTTTTCGGCTCTTTTCACGGGCTGCGCTTCAAGTCCAGAAACTCCGCCCGCCAAGCCGGTGATCGAGGAACCCGTCTTCACGGGGCTGCGCATCGAGCAAGGTCCGACGTCCCTAGGCTGCGAGCCTCGCCGCCATCCGGTCACCGTCCTGGTCCTCCACCATACCGCGGGCTCCCTGCCCTCCTCCCTGGAGATCCTCCAAGGCAAGGACCCCAAGCGCCCGGTCGGCGTCCACTATGTGG
>JBEBDN010000225.1:0-2623 GCA_041156945.1 Verrucomicrobiota bacterium
CCACGCGCGTGTTCTCGTCGGACTCGTCGCGGAGGTCGGAGACCTCGTCGAGGACCTTCTCGGCGCAGAGGTCGGCGATGTGCTTCACCAGGGAGGAGCGGTTGACGTTGTAGGGCAGCTCGGTGAGGACGATCTGCTCCTTGCCGTTCTTGAGCTCCTCGGTGTGGGCGACGCCGCGGACGCGGACGATGCCGCGGCCGGTGCGGAGGTAGGACTTGATGCCCTCCTTGCCGTTGATGACGCCGCCGGTCGGGAAGTCGGGCCCGACGATGACCTTCTCGAGGTCCTCGACGGTGGCGCTCGGCTTGTCGATGATGAGGCAGGTGGCGTCGACGAGCTCCTGCAGGTTGTGCGGCGGGATGTTGGTCGTCATGCCGACGGCGATGCCGGTCGAGCCGTTCATCAGCAGGTGCGGCAGGGCGCACGGCAGGACGGTCGGCTCGGTGGTCGACTCCTTGTAGTTCGGGACGAAGTCGACCGTCTCCTCGTCGATGTCGGCGAGGAGCTCCTCGGCGATCTCGGAGAGGCGGCACTCGGTGTAGCGGTAGGCCGCGGGCGGGTCGCCGTCGACCGAGCCGAAGTTGCCCTGGGGCTCGATCAGCTGGTAGCGCATGACCCAGTTCTGGGCGAGGCGCACGAGCGTGTCGTACACGGAGCTGTCGCCGTGCGGGTGGTAGTTCTTCAGCACTTCGCCGACGACGCCCGCGCACTTGTCGAACGGGCGGTTGTGGACGAGGCCTTCGCGGAGCATCGCGTAGAGGATGCGGCGCTGGACCGGCTTGAGGCCGTCGCGGGCGTCGGGGAGCGCGCGGGAGACGATGACCGACATCGAATAGTCGATGTAGGCCGTCTGCATGATCTCCGTGATGTTGGCGGAGGTGAGTTTTTCCTTGTCGGAATACATGGTCGAAGAGGTCGGGGGTGGGGCTGGGCGGGGCTCAGACGTCGAGGTTCGAGGTGTTGAGCGCGTTGTCCTCGATGAAGGCGCGGCGGTTGGGGACGTCCTCGCCCATCAGCATGGCGAAGACGCGGTTGGCCTCGGCGGCGTCGGCGATGTCGACCTTGAGGAAGCGGCGCTTGGCCGGATCCATCGTGGTCTCGAAGAGCTGCTTCGGGTTCATCTCGCCCAGGCCCTTGTAGCGCTGGATGGTGAGGCCCTTGCGGCCGAACTGGCGGATCTGGCCGATCAGCTCGAGGATCGAACCGAGCGGGATGGGCTCGGCCTTCTTGGCGACCTTCTTGGCGGGCTTCTCCTCGCCCTTGGCCGCGGGCTCCTCGTCGCCCTCGGCGGCGGGCGCCTCCTCGGCGGCCGAGCCGTCGATCAGGTGGTAGCGCGGCTCCTCGCCGGCGGTGAACTTCTTCACGTCCATGCCCTGGGCCTCGAGCTCCCGGAGGACCTTGGTGATGGCCTCGTTCTCGAAGACCTCGATGACGTTCACGCGCTCCTGGACGACGGTGCCGTCCTTGAGCTTCTTCTCGCGGTCGATCTTGTCGGCGAGGAAGTCCTCGACGCCCGCCTTGCGGAGGTAGGCCTGCTTGGCGTCGGCGTCGGCGAGGAACTCGTAGGTCTCCTCGTTGCCGGTGCGCGTGCGCACGATGAAGCGGGGCAGCCCGTGGGTCTTGGGGTCCTGCTGGTCGAGGTATTCGCCGAGCTGGCAGCCCGTGCGGCCGATGCCGGCGCCGAGGGACTCGAGGCGGGCGAGGGATTCGACGATCTTGTCGAGCTTCTGGCCCGGGAAGACGTGCTTGTCGCGCAGGCGGAGGAGGTTGACGTCCTCGGAGCCGAGCTCGAGGAGGATGCGGTTGAGCTCCGGGTCGTTGTCGACGTACTGCTCGCGCTTCTTGCGCTTGATGCGGTAGAGGGGCGGCTGGGCGATGTAGACGTAGCCGGCCTCGATGAGGCCGGGCATCTGGCGGAAGAGGAAGGTCAGCAGGAGCGTGCGGATGTGCGAGCCGTCGACGTCCGCGTCCGTCATGATGACGAGCTTGTGGTAGCGGCACTTCGTGACGTCGAAGGCGCCGTCGCCCTCGTGCTTGCCGATGCCGGTGCCGCAGGCGGTGATGATGGTGCGGATCTCCTCGTTGGAGAGGATCTTGTCGATGCGGGCCTTCTCGACGTTGAGGATCTTGCCCTTGATCGGGAGGATCGCCTGGTAGCGGCGGTCGCGGCCCTGCTTGGCGGAACCGCCGGCGGAGTCGCCTTCGACGATGTAGAGCTCGCAGACGGACGGGTCGCTCTCGGAGCAGTCGGCCAGCTTGCCGGGGAGGCCGCCGGAGGACATGGCGGACTTGCGGACGGTCTCGCGGGCCTTGCGCGCGGCCTCGCGGGCGCGGGCGGCGTTGAGGGCCTTGTCGATGATCCGCTTGGCCATGGGCGGGTTGGTCTCAAACCCCATCATCAACCCCTCGTAACAGGCCGAGCCGACGATGCTCTCCACCTCGGGCGAGAGCAGCTTCACCTTGGTCTGGGACTCGAACTTGGGGTCGCTGTGCTTGATCGAGATCACCGCCGCCAGCCCCTCGCGGACGTCGTCGCCCGTGATCTGCGGGTCCTTGTCCTTGAGCAGGTTGTTGGACTTGGCGAACTGGTTGATCGCGCGGGTCAGCGCGCTGCGGAAGCCCG
>JBEBDN010000226.1:0-7531 GCA_041156945.1 Verrucomicrobiota bacterium
TCCAGCCCGACGGCCGCGTGCTCGTGGCCGAGGCGGCCCGCGGCATGACGACCCGCTTCGACCCGGCCACCTACGGCGCCTTCGCCCGCGACCCGGCCTGCGCCGGCGTCTCGCTCGACGCTGCGGCGCCCAGCCAGCCGCCGCAGCGCAAGTTCGGCCCGCGTAGCTGATCAGAACTTGGAGAGGTCGAACACGAAGAAGGCGCGCAGCGGACCGGGCAGCGCCTTCTTGGCCAGGGCCTTCGCGAGGAAGCGCAATTTCCAGGCTGGGCCGCGCGGAGAGACGCGCCAGAAATGGCCGATGGCCATGCCGATCGCCGACCAACGGGCGTTCGGGTGCGTGCAGTGGAGCTTCACGGAGGCTTGGGCATGGACGTCATCGACCAGGGCGCGGAACCGCGCGATGACCGCGGGGGCCGCCAACCCCGCCCGCTCGGCGTGGGCCAGGTCGGCCAGGTAGCCTCGGCGATGGACCTTCTGGCCGGCCGGCCAGGCCGCGGCCCGACGCAGCTTGGCGCGCCAACCCAGGTTCCGGGGCTTGCTGCCATGGGACATGTTCGCGCCATGCCATCGCCAATCGAGGAGGATCTCGTCGTCCACCGTGGCGGCGCCGAGGACCAGCGCGCGCAGGATGGCCGGCCCGTCCTCGCCGCCCGTCACCCCCGGCATCGGGGGGAAGCGACGGAAGACCTCGGCCCGGTAGCTGCCCGTGGCGCCGCAGAATTGGACGCCTTGGTAGAGATGGAAGCCCGCCGGGTCGAAACGGCGGTGCAGCCGGCCCCGATGATGGTACCACTCCGGCCGCAGCACGGCGCCGACCGCGTCGATGAGGCGGGCGTTCGAGTAATGGGCGAAGCAATCGGGATGGTCGCGGAAGAACTCGGCCACCCGCCGCAGCCGTTGCGGATGGCTGACGTCGTCCCCGGCCGCGGCGACGAGGATATCGCCGGTGGCGGCGGCCGCGCAGCGGTTGAAGTTGCGGATGATGCCGACGTTGGGTCCGGGGGGAAGAAGGGTGATGCGGGCGGGACCGCGGTACGCGGCGAGCTCCTCTTCGAGGATGCGGCGCGTGGAGTCAGGGGAGGCGTCGTCCCCGACGATCACCTCATACTCGGGCAGGTCCTGGGCAAGTACGGACCGGACAGCCTCGCGGACGTAGGCTTCCTGACGATAGGCAAGGAAGATGACGCTGACGGTGGGCAGGCTCATCGGGCGGCGGCGAGGTCGGCCAGGATCTCACGGACGATGACCTCGGCGAAGTGGTCCTGCGAGAAGGGGCGGGCCTGGGGCGAGAGCAGGAAGGCCCGGATGCGCGCCTGGTAACCCCGGTAGGCCTCGTCGTCGATCGCGCGCAGGTGGGCGTCGAGCGCGGCCGGGGTGGCGAACGCGCGTCCATCGACGAAGCAGCCGGCAGGGATGAGGTCGAAGATCTCCTTCGGGCCGACGTAGACGGGGACGCACCCGGCGCGGAAGCAATCGAAGAGCTTCTCGGTCACGTAGCCTTCCAGGTCGCGGCAGTTCTCATGCGCGAGGCAGAAGCGGGCGCGGGTCAGCAGTTCGATCTTGTCGTCCACCGGACCGCGCCAGGTGGCGTAGGGCGACTTGGCGGGCAGGAAGCGGGCCAACAGCTTGCGCAGCTGGTTGCGCACGCGCCCCCAGCGGCCGGGCACGGCGGCGGGGCGGTCCCAGCCGCGGCCGAAGAGATGGAAGTCGGCCGGGGCGTGGCGCTCGTACCAGTCGAGGATCCGGACGCGGGCCTGGTATTGGTCGCGCGGGTCGACGACGGCCAGAGCCTTGTTCGAGGCGACGAGGACGCAGAAGAGCGGCCGCAGCTCCGGACCCTTCCAGCCTTCGGTCTCGAACCGGTTCGGATAAAGGAGCGGAATCGCGCGGGGATCGTCGCGGAGGGCGCCATCCCAGGCGAACCACTTGGCGTAACGGGCGAGCGCCGCGCGGTCGCGGTTGAGCGGGCGGATCAGCGGGTTCTCGTAGAGGTAGACGTAGGCCCGGGCCGCCGGATCCTGACGGCGGCAGTTGATGTGCAGCTCGAATTCGACCGGACGGCCGGCGTTCACGTCGGGCGTATTGAGCTCGATGCCGGCCGCCAGGAACCGCTCCCGCAACCGGTGGTAGGGCAGGTAGAATTCGCCGTTGTTCTCCCCGGCGCCCGGCGCGAACAGCGTATTGTCCGCATAGTCGCGGTAAAGGACGGAGGCGTGCTTCATCGGCGCAGGGCGGCTTGGAGCTGTCGGGCAAAGTAGCCGGCCGAGAAGATTCGCCCAGCCGAATCGGCGGCGGCGCGCTGCCGGTCGGCGAGCTCGGCCGCCGGCATCCGCGCGTAGTCGCGCAGCGCGTCAGCCAGGGCGGCGACGTCGCCGACCGGCTGGACCAAGGTCCCGTTCCGGCCGTCCTCGACCAGGTCGGGGGCGATCCCGATCGGATACGCGACGAGCGGGCGGCCGCAGGCCATCGCCTCGCCGGCCATCATCGGCCCGGTCTCGTTGGTCGACGGGCTGACGAAGAAATCGGCCGCCTGGTAGGCGAGCGCCAGCTCGGCGTCGCCGCGCCGCGGACCGAGCTCGGTGACGCCGACATGCCGGAAGCCCCCGGGGACGTGCCCGCGTTCGCCGATGGCGGCCACGTGCAGGGCCACGCCTTCGGAGTCGAGCCGACGCAGGGCGGCGAGGAAGAGGCCGAAGCCCTTGTAGGTGAGGCCGGGATCGAGGGCGCGGACGAGCGCGATGCGGCCTTCGGCGGGGAGGCCGAGCGAGCGGCGCGCCGCGGCCGCGTCCGCCGAAGGACGCAACGCAGCGAGGTCGAGCGGGATGGGGAAAGTCCGCCGCGGGAGGTCCCGCAGGATGAAGCTGTCCGCCGCCTGGCGGGCGGACCAACCGCTGGGCGCCAGCACGACCGCGTCAAGCTGCCGCCAAAGGCGCGCACGACGAGCCGCCTGCGCGGAGGAGACGTCCGCGGGGTCGGCGGAGCCGATCAACGGGCAGGCGCCGCAGCCCGTGCGGTATCGCTCGCAACCGAGGTTGGAATGGCAGCCGCCCGTGGCGTGGGCCATGTCGACCTGCCAGAGCGCCACGCGGGCCCCCAGGGCGGCGGCGATTTCCTGGACGGCCTCCGGCCGCACGAAGGCTCCCGACCAATGCACGAGCACCCAATCCCACCGCTCCGCGCGGGCCCGGGCGTCGCGGACGATCGGGGCCGAGGGAAAGTTGGCCTCGGCGTCGAAGTCATAAACCCCGACCGGCCTCAGGTGCAGGCGGCCCAGCTTGGCCCAGGCGCGGCCCAGCCCCCAGGCCAGTTTCGCGAGCGGCCCGAGCAGGCTCCGGGCGTCGACCATCGCCGCGACGTCGCGCCGCTTCCGTTTGATGACATAGGCGACGGACTCGTGGCCTTCCGCCAGCAAGGCGCGGTGGATCCTCACGAAGCCGTCGGCGGCCCCGCCTCCGCTGTCCATCTTGGAGAGGTGGAGGATCTTCATCGCGACCATGGGGATAGCCGTCGGCGGACGCGGTGACGAACCAAAAGCGCCGACGCCAAACGAATTGAAAACCGCCGGCGGGGACGCCAGGATGGCCTCCGATGACCCCGCTCGTCTATGTGATCAACCTCGACCGCGACACCGAGCGGATGGCTTCGATCCATGAAAACCTCGCCCGCCTGGGGCTGGCCTACGAGCGGCTCCCCGCCGTGATGGGGAAGGACGTGCCCGACTGGGAGAAACAGGTGGACCTGCCGACCTATGCCTGGCGCAACCGGTTGGACGCGCCGCGGGCCGGAGAAGTCGGCTGCTACCTCAGCCACCTCAAGGCGATGGAGACGTTCCTGCGGACCGACGCGCCCTGGTGCGTGATCCTCGAGGACGACGTCGAGGTGCTGCCCGCCTGCGCGGAGGTGCTGCGCTCGCTGGCCGAGAAGGACGACTGGGACCTCGTCAAGCTCTTCAATTTCCACGCCGGCCTCCCGGTCCGGAAGCGGCTCCTCGCCCGCGGCCATCGGCTCGTCGCGCACCTGACCCGCACGACCTCCTCCGCCGCCTACGTCGTCAACCGCCGCGCCGCCGCGACCTTGCTCAAGTCGATGCGGCCCATCACCGAGCAGGTCGACCATGCGCTCGACCGGCCGTGGGAAACCGGCCTACGCACCCGCGGCATCCGCCCCATGCCGGTGGTCCTCGCGCCCGTCGCGCATGCGGGCAGCACGATCGGGTACCAGGACAAGGGCAAGGCCCGGCGCCCTTTGGGCAAGGCGGCCAAGCTTTTCCTGGCTCGCGCCAAGAAGGAAATCCTGCGCTTCGGCTACGGGCTCGTCGACGCGGCGCGTTAGCTCCCGACGGGAGTTAGGCCGTCGCGTTCACCGCGGCGACGACGGCGGCCAACTGGGCTTCCGACATGACGGGGCTGATCGGCAGGGAGACGACTTCCCGGTGGAGGGCCTCGGTCAGGGGCAGGCGGAGATGGCCGAGCTCCCTGGCATAGGCCCGCTGGTGATGCGGGGCGATCGGGTAATGAATGGCCGTGTGGACCCCTTGGTCGAGGAGCCGGCGCTGGAAGGCCTCGCGGTCCGGGACGCGGACCACGAAGAGGTGCCACACGTGGGAATCTTCCCCGGTACGGACGGACGGCAGGCGGACGGCCGGGGCCTTGATCTCGCAGCGGTAGCGGGCGGCGATCTCGCGGCGTCGCGCGTTGTCGGCGTCGATGTGCCTCAGCTTCACGCGGAGCAAGGCGGCCTGCAGTTCGTCCAGGCGGTCGTTGGGGCCCTGGACGAGGTTCTTGTATTTCTCGTGCGAACCGTAGTTGCGCAGGGCGCGGACCATGTCGGCCAGCTTCCGGTCCTTGCAGGTGAGCGCGCCGGCGTCGCCGAGGGCGCCGAGGTTCTTGCCCGGGTAGAAGCTGAAAGCGGCCGCGTCGCCCCAGGCGCCGGCCTTGACGCCACCGATATGTGCGCCGTGGGCCTGCGCGGCGTCCTCGAGCAGGAGCAGGCCGCGCTCGCGACAGAGCTGCGCGATCGCCGGCATGTCGGCCAACTGACCGTAGAGATGGACGGCCAGGACGGCTTTCACGTCTGGTGTCAGCGCGGCGGCGAGCTTGGCGGCGCCCAGGTTGAAGGTGTCCTCATCCGGCTCGACGAGCACCGGGCGGAGACGGTTCTCGGTGATGGCGAGGATCGAAGCGATGTAGGTATTGGCCGGGACCGCGACGCCGTCGCCATCCTTGAGCAGACCGAGCTCCTTCCAGCCGCGCAGGGCGAGGATGAGGGCGGAAAGCCCATCGGAAGTGCCGACGCAATGAGGCGAACCGGTCCAGGCGGCGAACTCAGCCTCGAAGGCCTTCACCTCTTCGCCGAGCACGTACCAGCCCGAATCGATGACGCGGGCCGCGGCGGCCTTCAGTTCGTCCGCATGCCGGGCGTTGATGGCCTTGAGGTCGAGGAAGGGCACGTTCATGGTCAAAGGCTGCGCACGACGCGGGCCGGATTGCCGACGACCAGGGTCCGGGGCGGCACGTCCTTCGTGACGACGGAACCGGCTCCGACCATGGCGCCTTCGCCAACGACGAGTCCGGGCAGGATCGTCGCGTTGGCGCCGATGGAGGCGCCCTTCCTCACGAGGGTGGGCAGGAGCTTGGCCGCGGCATTGCGGGAACGGGGGTGCAGGTCGTTGGTGAAGGTCGCGTTCGGCCCCACGAACACGTCATCCTCGAGGGTCACGCCGTCCCAGAGCTGGACGCCGCACTTCACCGTGACGCGGTCGCCGAGGACGACCTTGTTCTCGATGAAGCAGTGCGAGCAGATGTTGGCGTCGCGGCCGATGACGGCGCCCGGGAGGATCACCACGTATTGCCAGATCCGCGTGCCTCCGCCGATCTGCTTCGATTGCACGTCGGAACTAGGATGAATGAACATGGCGGATGAATTGGTCGCGGTCGCGGATATAATCGGCCTCGTCGTATTCGGCGTCGGCGAAGACCATCAGGACGCAGTCGGGGGAGAAATCGTGCATCTCGCGCCAGAGGCCGGGGCCGATCAGCAGGCCCTTGGCCGAGGAATCCAGCAGGGCATCCTCTTCGCGACGGCCGTCGAAGAGGCGGAGGCGTACGGAACCGGCGACGCAGACGCAGAGCTGACGGAGCTCCCGATGGGCGTGGAAGCCGCGGCTCACGCCCGGCTTGGTGCCGTGGATCCAGTAGACGCGACGGACCGGAAATGGCAACGCGCCGCCCAGCTCGGCCACGGCAAGCCCGCCGCGGGCGTCCCCCCGCTGCGGGATGTCGACGTACTGGACGAGCGCGGCGGTCATCCGGGGGTCTGGGGGGCGAGCCAGCGGGTTACCAGCGGACGCAGCGGCCGTTCGACCAGCAGGTGCACCAGGCAAGCAAGCGCGAGCGTGACGACGAAACAGGCCGCGATGGCCGGACGCAGGCCCAGCCCCCAGGCCACGGCCTGCGACTTGAACCAGGGAATCGTGACTAGCTGGACGAGGTAGAGGGCGAAGCTCGCCTCGCCGAGGAAGACGAGGGCGCGGCTGGAGAAGAGCCGGACCGCCCAACCATCCGTGACCTTGGTGAAGTAGGTGAACACCAGGATAAGGCAGGGCAAGGCGACGAGGCCCTGGGCGACCCAAGGGAACGTCTTCGCGAAGACCGAGAGGAAGACCACCGTCCCGAAGACCGCCCAGGCGACCTTGCGCCCCGCGGGCGCGGCCGTCGTCTCGCGCAAGGCGAGCACGCCGGCGAAGACGCCCGCGACGAACTCCGGCAACCGGAAGATGGGGAGCGAGTAGAAGATGACGGTCTGCGTGAAGAGGTCCATCGGCTGGAGGTACTTGCCCATGATCGCGAAGAAGAACATGAGCCCGATCGCCCAGCGGATCCCCACGGTCAGCGCCCGCTCCGAGAGGTTGCGGGCGTGGAAGAGGACCAGGGGGAAGAGCGCGTAGAAGAAGACCTCCACGGAAAGCGACCAAGTGCCGTCGCGGGCATGCCCGCCCATGAACATCTGGGGGAACCAGGCGTTGGTCAGGGTGAGGTCGGCCACGCCATGGGCGACGGCCGAACGCAGCGGCTTGTCGCCGAGCGGGCCGGCGAAGCCGTTCAGCGACCAACTGGCGACGAGCACGAACAGGTAGACGGGGTAGATGCGCGCGAACCGTCGCACGGCATATCCACGGTAATCCGCTAGGGGGTCGGCGCCGGCGGCCGCATGCGCCAAGATGAAGCCGGACAGCACGAAGAAGAACGCCATGCCGACCGCGCCGGAGTGCAGGAACTTGTCGACCGGCGAGACGCCGAAGTCGCCATGCCAGAGATGCAGGTGGAAAAGGAAGACCCAGAGGGCCGCGAGGAAACGCAGCGAGGTCAGAGCGGGGATGTGCTTACGCATGGGTCAACGGGGAGACCCCACCAGGGACTTGAGGTATTCGCCGTAGCCCGACTTGGCGATGGGCTCGGCGAGCTTGAGCAGCTGGGCGTCGTCGATGTAGCCGCGGCGCCAGGCGATCTCCTCGATGCAGCCGATCTTGA
>JBEBDN010000227.1:0-5090 GCA_041156945.1 Verrucomicrobiota bacterium
GCGTGAAGCCCGAGGTCCGCCTCCGCGACCAGCTCTCCCTGGATTCGATGGACTTCCTGGATATCGTGATGGAGCTCCGCAAGAAGCACGGCATCGAGGTCCCCGAGGCCGACTACGTGCAGCTGGCCTCCCTGGACTCCTGCGCGGAATACCTGCTCCCCAAGTTCCTGGCCAAGGGCGCCAAGTAGGCCGGTCCCGGCGGAACTCCCCGGCGCGGCCGGTGTTCTAGATTTGCCCCCGCCCGGCGGCGGGGCCATCCTCTACCCGTGAGAACGCCCCTCGCCCTCCTGCTCCTCGCCGCGGCCCTCGTCCGCGCCGAGACGATCCAACTGCGCAAGAACGGCAACGTCGTGAGCTTCGAGTACATCACCCAGGACGAGGACACCATCACCGTGCAGCTCCCGGGCAAGGACACCGTCCTGACGTACAAGTGGGAGGACCTCGACCAGGAGTGGATCCGGAAGAACCAACCCAAGGTCTGGGCCGAGCGCCAGCTGCTCATCAAGCCGGAGGAGGCGCCGGACAAGAAGATGGAGAAGGAAAAGGAGGCCGAGTCCGACCCCTTCGCCAAGGAGCTGCCCCCGCCCGACCTGAAGACCTTGGTCAAGAACCTGGCGAGCGCCATGACGGACGGCCTGAAGGGCATCCCCATGGCGTCCGTCGAGCCCCTCTGCAAGGAAGCCGACATCGACGAAACCGCCTTCTGGAAGGCCTACGACGACCTGAAGAAGGCCGGCCGGGGCGCCGGCGCGGCCAAGGCCGCCGACGCCGCCGCGAAGACCGAGGCGGTGGAGACGGAAAAGCCCGAGAAGGAAGCCCCCAAGCGGACGGCCACCAAGGGCACCGCGGGCAAGGCTGGCGCCGCCAACCGGGCGAAGGAAGCCCAGGCGAGCGCCCAGCGTTCCGCGGAGAACAAGGCCCGCGAGGAAGCCGTGAAGAAGGACCTCGAGAACGACGTCCGGGCCTTCACCGGCCTCGGTTACCTGCGCATGCTCACGGAGAACGGCCCGCGTGCGCGCCTCACCTGGGCCATCCTCCGCCGGGCCATGGAGGATCGCCGCACCCTCGTCGCGAGCCTGCGCAAATACGAGGCGCAGGCCGGGCAGATCGCCGAGAAGGCGGACATCAAGGACAAGGGCGAGGCCTTGGCGCTCAAGAAGACCATCGCCAACGCGGCCGACTCGCTGGAGAAGGTCACCCGGGAGTCCACGGCCATGGACGGCCGGCTCCAGGGGGATTGCCAGTCGCTGCTCCTGAAGATCACCCCGGCCTTGGGCAAGTAACCCCGAACCCGGGCAAAAAGGACCGGCCGCCTTCGCGAGAAGACGGCCGGTGTTTTTAATGGTGGAGCCTATCGGGCTTGAACCGACGACCTCTTGCATGCCATGCAAGCGCTCTACCAACTGAGCTAAGGCCCCTTGAAAAGGGAAAATGAACAAAGGTGCGGGCGGCGGGAGGGTCAACGCTTTTTTCCGGCCGAGGCCCAATAACGCGTTGCCAAGGCACATTCCGGCCGTTGCCTTCGTTTTGTGGAAGATTCCGCCGACACCCCCCCGCCGCCCGGACCGGGCGCCTCCCGGGGCCTGCGCGTCGAATCCGAGTTCATCGAAAGCCTCCCGGTGGCCCACTGGGAGGGCGACATCGTGCTGGTGGAGTCCGTCCCGGCCGCCGAGAAGGCCGTCGCGCAGCTGGCCAAGGAGCGCGTGCTCGGCTTCGATACGGAGACCCGCCCGGTCTTCGGCCGGCCTTCCTACATCTTCAAGGTCCGCGAACGCGGCGGCCGGGCCGACAAGGTCGTCGCCGCGGAAAGCAAGGCGAGCCGCGAGCTCGGCCACCTCATGCGCGGCAAGAGCATCGAGGAGTCCTACCTCTGGGTGAACGGCAAGGCCTCCTTCCCCGGGCACTACGTCCGCGCCGGCGACACCATCGAGATCGAACCGCCGAAGAACCTCCCCGCGATCCTGCAGCTGGCCGGCGAGCACTGCGTCTACATCTTCCGCCTGCACGGTCCCATGCGCCAGCCGCTCCTGCACTGCGGCGGCCTCGCCCCCGTCTTCCCGCTGCTGTGCAACCCGCGCCAGGCCAAGGTCGGCGTCGCCGTGCGCGACGACGTCAAGAACCTGCAGGCGCGCGCGCCGTTCGACAGCCGCGGCTTCATCGACATCGCCGACTTCACCAAGAAGGCCGGCATCGAGAACACCGGCCTGCGCGCCCTCGCCGCCCACTACCTGAACCGGCAGATGAAGAAGTCCAAGAAGGTCCAGACGTCCCATTGGGACGAGGAGCTCCAGGACAACCAGATCCAGTACGCGGCCAACGACGCCTGGTACAGCCGCGAACTCTTCCTCGAACTCGAGAAGCGCGGCATCGCCCCGCGCTTCGAATAGGCTTGGCCGGCCCGGCACCATGGACGCCGCCGACCAAGCCCGCGCGCTCGGCCTGGAGGCCACCCGGCGGCACCTCTTCCTCTGCGTGAAGTCGTCGACCCAGGCCTGCTGCGCCGGCGAAGCCGCGGCGGCCTCGTGGGATTTCCTCAAGGTCCGGCTGAAGGAACTGGGGCTCTCCGAGCGAGGCGGCGTGCAGCGCACCAAGGCGGATTGCCTGCGCGTCTGCGTCCAAGGCCCGGTCGCGGTGGTCTACCCGGAAGGCGTGTGGTACCGCGACTGCACGCCGGCGAACCTCGAGCGCATCATCCAGGAGCACCTGCTCGGCGGCCGGATCGTGACGGATCTTTGTTTCGCCGGACCGGCGACGCGTTGAGGTCCCGCCCGGCGTCGGCCGCGACCGGACGGGAGGCGCCATCCCTCCGCCGCCGAACCGGGCGACGTGGGGCTATGCGAAACATAGCATGGCGGCGGCAGGCGAAAAGGACCCGGCCAACGTCGCCACCGGCCAAAACGACTTGAGGGCGGTTATCCGGAACCATCATCGATGAGGCTATGAAAGACATCCTCCTGCTCTCCTTCGTCGCGCTGCTCACCACGGTCGGCTGCGCCTCGCAACCGTCCGTCCGGACCCGCGGCGACCTGCGCGAGATCGCCCAGCAAGGCGCGACCTACCACCTGGACGCCAGCCGCTCCGGTCTCGGCGAAAACGACGTCCGCGAACTCCGAGAACGGCTGCGACAGGCCGGCCTGACCCCCGCCGCGGCGGATACCGCCCAGCTCGTCGTGACGCTGTCGACCGAAGTCCAGGCGGCGACGGAACGCCGGCACACCGGCGGGAAGAACGGCGTCGCCTACGACCAGCGGATCGACGAACGCCGCCTGACGCTCTCCGTGGCCGCGAACCGCGGCAGCGCCGGAAGGGCCCTGACGGAACGTCGGCATACCGGCGGCAAGAACGGCCTCGCCTACGACCGCCTGGTCGATGGGCGCGAGCCGCTCCTGGAAGTCAATTCGGCCGACGCGGGCTCGAGTTCGGCGGAAAAGCTGCTCAAGGCCGCCCTCGCGGCCTTGGGTAACTGAGCCGGTACGGGGACGCCCGGCAGGCGGAGCCGGCCAAGGCCGGACTCCGCCTTTTTTGCCCTAGGGCGACCCTCCGGCCCTCAAGCCTGTCGGCCGCAGCGCGGACGACCTTCGGCGGCCGGGCGGTACCACTCTTCCTGGCTCTCCTCGACGCGGACCTTGCCGCCGGTCTTCTCGTGGTTGAGCCGCCAGCTGTGCAGCGACTCGAAGGCGGCATGGTCGATGTAATCGACGTCGAGATCGACGTCGACGGCGGCCCCGGCGGGCAGGCCGGAGAGCTCTTGGTTGAGCTTGGGGACGCAGGCGAAGGTGAGCGTGCCGCGGATGGCGACCTTCCAAACGTCGCCCTCCTGACGCTTCGCGACCTTGACGCTCGAGAGCCGGCGGATCGCGTAGAAGACGGAGACGGCCACGCCGAGGCCCACGCCGGCGAGGAGGTTGATGCAGGTCACGCCGATGACGGTCGCCCAATAGATGCGGACCTCATGGTGGACGGTGAGTTCGCGGATATGGTGCAGGTTGACGAGGTTGATGCCGACGTGCACGAGGAGGCCGGCCAGGACGGCGAGCGGGATGCTCTCGATCAGGGCCCCGAGGAACAGCACGCAGAGCAGGATCCAGAGGCCGTGGAAGACGGCCGACCAGCGGGAGACGCCGCCGGCGGCGATGTTGGCCGAGGAACGGACGATGACGCCGGTGATGGGCAGGCCGCCGAGCAGGCCGGAGACGAGATTGCCGGCGCCTTGGGCGGAGAGTTCCTTGTCGAGGTCCGAGCGGGGACCGCTGTGGAGCTTGTCGGTGGCGACGGCGCAAAGGAGCGATTCGATGCTGGCGATGATGGCCAGGGTGAGGACCGCGACGAGGAAGGCGCCCCACTCGGTCGGCAGCTTGAGCTGGGTGAAGGCGAGCGTCTCCGGGAGGTCGACGCGCTTGACGTCCATCTTCGCCACGAGCGAGACCGCGGTGCCGAGGACGACCGCCACCAGCGGGCCGGGAATGGCGCGCACCGCGGCCCACGGTAGTTTCTTCCAGAGGAAGAGCACCGCGATGGTCAGCAGGCCCAGGATCGTCGCGTCCAGGTTCAGGGCGCCCAGCCGGGCCGGCAAGGCCATGAGATTGGCCAAGGGCGAGCTGGCGGGCGAACCGCCGAGGAGCACGTGCGCTTGGGCGAGCGCAATGGAGATACCGATGCCCGCCAGCATGCCATGGACGACCGAGGGGGCGATGACCAGGGTACCGCGGGCCACCTTGAGGAAGCCGAGCAGCAGCTGGACCGCGCCGGCGCAGGCGGTGGCGAGGCAGACGACTTCCCAGCCGAGCTGCTGCACGAGCCCGAAGACGACGACCGTCAAGCCCGCCGCGGGGCCGGAAACCTGCAGCGGCGAACCAGCGAGAAGTCCCGTGACGATGCCCCCGGCGACGGCCCCGATGAGACCGGCGATGACCGGGGCGCCGGAGGCCAGGGCTATGCCCAGCGAGAGGGGCACGGCGACCAGGAAGACGACAAGGGAGGCAGGCAGGTCGCGACGAAGGTCCATGGGAATAAGGGGGACGATAGCGTTTGCCGACCCCTGTCAACGGGATTGCCCCCGCCGCCGGAAAGGTAACGCCCCCGTCACCGAA
>JBEBDN010000228.1:0-11075 GCA_041156945.1 Verrucomicrobiota bacterium
GATCCTGCGCGAGGAGTTCGGCATCGACACCAACGACACGAAGAACTCCTTCGCCCTCGGCCTGAACATCCGCAACGGCGCCGATGGCGCCCCCGATTTCTCGGGCGCCGCCGTCCTCCACATCAAGGTCGACCCCAAGAAGGTCGAAGCCTTCGGCAAGAAGCGCGGCCTCGCCACGCTCACGGCCGGCGGCAAGACCGGCTGGAACGCGCTGCAGTTCTTCGCCGCGGTCGCCGACCCCAAGGCCCAGCCGCAGGCCGACGGTCCCGACAGCTTCCAGCTCGGACTCTTCGTCGTGGACGCCGGGACCGTCGTGATCGTCCAGCCCAAGGACGCCGCCAGCTGCTTCGCGAGCCTCGCCGGCAAGACCCCGGCCTACGCCCTCAGCGCGGCGCACAAGACCTTCGCGGCCGAGACCGGCAAGGCCTACGGCTTCTTCGCGGTCAACCTGGCCCGCCTGCCGTCGACCCCGGAACTCGAGCAGACCGGTCTCGCCAGCGCCGCGATGGCCTTCGGCGAGAAGGGCCCGAATCAAGTCTACAAGATCGCGGCCAACTTCACCTCGGCCGAGAAGGCCAAGACCACCGGGCAGCAGATCCAGGGCTTCCTGGCCGCCGCGCCGTTGCTCCTCGCCATCGACCCGGCCGAACCCGCCGAACAGCAGGCCATCAAGAAGATGGGCGCCGAACTCGTCGCCGGCATCCAGCCCGTGAGCGTCAACGGCAACCAGGCTTCGCTGACCATCTCGCTCGAGACCGAGAAGCTCGTGGGCATGGTCGCGCAGATCATGGACATCGCCGAGAAGCAGATGGACGCCCAGGGCGGCGCCGCCCCCGGCTCCCCGGCCGTGAAGGCCAGCGGCGGCAAGAAGAAGCCGGCCGGCGCGACGACCAAGTAAGGCCGTTTTACCGACGTCAAAAGGGCGCCCACCGGGCGCCCTTTTTGTTGGGAATGGGCTGGAGCGGTCGCGCGGGAAGGATTAATTCGTCGGGACCCCCCATGAAGCCCCTCCTGCTCCTCGCCGCCCTGACCCTGGGCCTCGCCTCCGCCCAAGCCGTCGACACCAAGGGCGTCCCCGCGGCGGAGCTCGGCGGATTCTTCCACGTCGGCGTCCGCTCGCTCGACGAAAGCAGGTTCGGCCGGACCTTGGACAAGGCCTTCGGGGACGACCTCCGCGCCAACCCGACGTTCCGGGCGTTCAAGGAGAAGCTGGGCTTCGACTTCGAGAAGGACCTGGACGACGTCGTCGTGGGTTTCTACCCGGGCGTCGAGGCGAAGAGCCCGCAGATCGCCGGCGTGGTGCGCGGCCGCTTCGACGTCGCCAAGATCGAGGCCTACGCGAAGTCGGCCAAGGTCGACGCCACCGCCCTGGGCGCCTTCACCGGCTGGGACGTCGACCAACTGGGCAGTTCCCTCGAGGGCAAGGAACGCACCGCGACGGCGGGGGCGACGAAGGCCGACCGCACCCTGATCGTCTTCGTCTCCGCGGATACCGCGCTCGTCGGCAGCCGCGCCAAGCTGGGCGCGGCGCTGGACGCCTACAACGGCAAGGCGGCCTCCTTCCGGCCCACGACCGACCTCTCCGCACCCGGCGCGCCGTTCCTCCGCATCGAAGTCGACGTCGAGGCGCTCAAGATGCCGGGCGACCCCAACGGCCTGCGCCGCGGCGTCCTGACGCTGGGCGAGACGGGCCCGAACCTGGTGGCGACCTTCGACGGTCAGATGATCAGCGAGGGTAAGGCCACCCAGGTGGCCAGCCAACTCAAGGGGATGGCGGGCTTGATCAGCATCGGCCTCATGGATGAGGCCAACAAAACCCCCGACCAGATCGCCAGCCAGCGGGTCATGCTGGAACTGATCCAATCCCTGAAGTCCGAGGCCAAGGGCGACCACGTGCTCTTCTCGGTCTCCTACGACGCCGAGAAGGCGGCCTTGGGTATGGTCAAGGCGATCGTCGCGCAGAAGGCGAAGGCCACCCCGGGCAAGTGACCCCGCCCCGCCTGCTGCGCGCCGACCGGCTGGCGGTGGAGATCCACCCCGACCGCGCGGCGCTGGGCCGGGCGGCGGGACAGGCCGTGGCGGCGCACCTGCGCGCCTTGCTCGCCAAGCAGGGCGGCGCCCGCGTCATCTTCGCCTGCGCCCCCTCGCAGGACGAGTTCCTCGCCGCGCTGATCGCCGCTTCGCGGTCGGCGGAGCTCGGTTTCGATTGGTCGCGCGTGACGGCCTTCCACATGGACGACTACGTGGGGTTCGCGCCGGACCACCCGCAAAGTTTTCGCCGCTACCTGCGGGCGCACCTGCTCGACCACGTCGCGGTCGGCGCGTTCCACCCGCTGCCGGCCGAACGGCCGCCCGCGGAAGCGTGCGCGGCCTACGCGGCGTTGCTCGCCGCGGCGCCGATCGACCTCATCTGCCTCGGCATCGGCGAGAACGGGCACCTCGCCTTCAACGACCCGCCGGTCGCCGATTTCGACGACCCCGCGCGCGTGAAGATCGTGGCGCTCGACGAGGCCTGTCGGCGGCAACAGGTCAACGATGGTTGCTTCCCCACCCTGCCCGACGTCCCGACGCACGCGCTGACGCTGACGTTGCCGGTCTTCCGCGACGCGCGCCGGCTGAGCGTGCACGTGCCCGGACCGCGCAAGGCCGCGGCGGTCCGCGCGACGCTCCGGGATCCGCGGAGCACCGCCTGCCCGGCGACGCTCCTGCGCGACCACCCGGACGCGACGCTGTACGTCGACGCAGCGGCCGCGGCCGAACTGCGATGAGCCCGACGCGGCGCTCCTGGGCGATCGCCGCGGCGCTGGCGCTGCTCGTCGGCCTCGGGGCCTGGCTGCTGCGCCCCGGCGCGACGCGACTGCGCGTGGGGGCGGAACACGCCGTGGTCGGCCTCCTCCGCACCGAGGAGGCGAAGGCCGCCGGGAGTTCCCGGGCGGTCCGCAGCCTGCTGGCGCAGGTCGCGCCGCCACCGACGCGGAACGGCCTGCGCACGGCCCTGCTCCGCGCGGACGCGACCGAACTGCACTTCGGTTTCGGCTTCACGGAGCCGGCCTTCGCGGTCGCGCCCGCCGAGGCGCCGGCGCCGGCGACGCCCGCGGTCCTGCCCGCGGCGGCCCGCGCGCTGCTCGACGCCACGCCGGGCGGCTTCCTGGTGGTGCGGACGGAACGTCCGGCCGACCTCGTGGCCACGGGCCGCCGCCGCGCCTGGTTCGGGACCGAAGTGGCGGGCATCGCGACCCGCGCCCGCGCCGTGACCGTCGCCGTCGGCGAAGGCGGCTTCCCGCGGCAGGTCGTCGCCGTCTTTTATTTCGACTATGAATCCGGCGAGGCGGCGGCCGCGGCCCTCGGGGCCCTGACCGCGGGCCGGCCCGGCGGGCAAGCCGCGTTCACCGTCCCGGACGGGGCGATGGACGCCGCGCGCCGGCACGCGGTCGTGACCCTGCGCTACGAGGTCGCGGCGCTGCTGGTGGAGCAGGCGGCCGCGGGCCGCTGAGTTCAGGCCTTCTCCAGGGTGCCGTCGGCCTTGAGGCGGCGGTAATAGCAACCCGAGCGGGCCTTGCCGTCCTGCTTGGTGTGGCAGGCGCCCTGACCCGCCGGCCGGACCTTGTAGAGGATGGAGTTCTGCTCGCAGTTGACGCGGACCTCGAGGAGCTCGAGGAAATCGCCCGAGGTCAGCCCCTTGATCCAAAGTTCATTCCGGGAAGTGCTCCAGAAGGTGGCCTTCTTCTCGCGGAGGGCGGTCTGGAGGGCGAGCTCGTTGGCGTAGCCGAGGATCAGGACCTCGCCGGTGACGGCGTCTTGGGCGACGGCGGGGATCACATCGGCGGCGCCGGAGGCGATTTTACGCAGTTTTTTGAAGTCCAGACGCAGGGTGGAGCCTTCCTCGAGTTCTTGATCGGCCATGGGGCACTTTGGCAGGGTCGTTCCTGCTCATTCAAGGCTGGAATAAAGGGCCACTTTTCCCTAACCGATATGGACCATGTCGCTCAATAACTCCGCTGACCTTTCCCGTGCCGCCACCGAAGCCCGAGGCTTGGCCATGGACGCCGTCGCCGCCTGCCACTCGGGCCACCTCGGCCTCCCGCTCGGCGCCGCCGAAATCGGCTCCGTCCTCTACGGCCACTTCCTCCGCCACGACCCCGCCGCCCCGTCGTGGATCAACCGCGACCGCTTCGTGCTCTCGGCCGGCCACGGCTCGATGTTCATCTACGGCTGGCTGCACCTCGCCGGTTTCGACCTCCCGCTCCAGGAAGTGAAGAACTTCCGCAAGCTCCACTCCAAGACCCCCGGCCACCCCGAGTTCGGCGAGACCGTCGGCGTCGAGGCCACCACCGGCCCCCTCGGCCAGGGCACGGGCAACATCGTCGGCATGGCCGTGGCCGCCAAGATGGCCGCCGCCCACTTCAACACCGCCGAGCACAAGATCTTCGACCACCTCGTGGTCGGCCTCGCCGGCGACGGCTGCCTCCAGGAGGGCATCTCGCAGGAAGCCGCCTCCTTCGCCGGCCGCTTCGGCCTCGATAACCTCATCATGCTCTACGACTCCAACGACGTCACCCTCGACGCGCTGGCCTCGAAGACGCAGAACGAGGACACCGCCAAGCGCTACGAAGCCGCCAACTGGGAAGTCTTCACCGTGAAGCAGGGCAACGAACTCGCCCCGCTCGCCGAGGCCCTGGACAAGGCCCGCGCGAGCAAGAACGGCAAGCCGAAGCTGATCATCTGCAAGACCGTCATCGGCAAGGGCATCGCCGAAGTCCAGGGCACCGCCAAGGGCCACGGCGAAGCCGGCGTCAAGTTCGTCGACGCCTCCCGCAAGGCCCTCGGCCTGCCGGACGACAAGTTCTACGTCTCGCCCGAGACCCGCGCCTTCTTCAACGCCCGCAAGGCCCAGCAGGCCGCCGCGCACGCCGCCTGGCGGCAGACCTTCGCCGCCTGGTCCAAGGCGAACCCCGAGAAGGCCGCCCTCCTCGCGAAGGCGCAGCAGGGCGACCACGGCGACGTCCAGTCCCTCCTCGCCGCCATCCCCGAGTTCGGCAAGAACGCCCTCGCCACCCGCGTCTCCGGCGAGGCCTGCATCAACGCCGTCGCCAAGGCCTCCCCGCTCGTGCTCTCCGGTTCGGCCGACCTCCACGGCTCGACCAAGAACTACATCAAGGACGTCGGCGACT
Organism: Verrucomicrobiota bacterium; assembly: GCA_041156945.1. Taxonomy (GTDB): domain Bacteria; phylum Verrucomicrobiota; class Verrucomicrobiia; order Opitutales; family UBA953; genus UBA953. Next base: position 5,172 of record JBEBDN010000228.1, read on the forward strand.
TCGACGTCGCGACCCCCGGGGGCCGCAACCTCTACTTCGGCATCCGCGAGCACGTCATGGGCGCGATCCTCAACGGCATCGCCTACCACGGCGTCTTCAAGGGCTCCGGCGCGACGTTCCTGACGTTCTCCGACTACCTCCGCCCCGCGATCCGCGTCGCGGCGCTGGCCAAGCTCCAGGCCTTCTACATCTTCACGCACGACTCCGTCGGCGTCGGCGAAGACGGCCCGACGCACCAGCCGGTCGAGACCGTGAGCGCCCTGCGCTGCATCCCGAACCTCGACGTGGTCCGCCCGGGTGACGCCGAGGAGACCGCCGCGGCCTTCGCCCACGCGGTCGCCCGCAAGGACGGCCCGGTGGCCCTGATCCTCTCCCGCCAGAACGTCCCGTCCCTCGACGCCATCCCGGTCGCCACGCGCCGCCAGGGCGCCCTCAAGGGCGGCTACATCCTCCGCAAGGAGACCGCCCCGCTCACGCACATCCTCATCGGCACGGGCAGCGAACTCTCGCTCGCCCTGGCCGCCGGCGAGGAACTCGGCGCGGGCGTCCGCGTCGTCTCGATGCCCTCGATGGAGGTCTTCGCCCGCCAGCCCAAGGCCTACCAGGAGGAAGTCCTGCCGGCCGCCTGCACCAAGCGCGTCAGCATCGAGGCCGGCGTCACGCTCTCGTGGGGTCGTTACGTCGGCACCGCCGGCAAGGCCATCGGCACCGACACCTTCGGCCTCTCCGCCCCGGGCGACGTGGTCATGAAGGAACTCGGCATCACCAAGGAGGCCGTCGTCGCGGCCGCCAAGGCGCTCTGAGTTTACGGCGATCTTCGCACCGAGAAGCCGGCGTTCGCGCCGGCTTTTTTGCGCCTAACGGAGCCGGGCCTGCAGAAGGCGACGCAGCCGCCGGCGAGCCTCCTCGGCCTCCAGGCGGGTGGGCCAGCCGAGCGTCCAGACCTTGAGCCGCCGACGATGACCCAGGGACGTCCGCTCCGCCAACTCCAGGTGACGGAGGGTTTCACCCACGGTGAAGGGGCCGACCTGTTGGCCAAACTCGTCGAAGAGGTAGCACGTGCGGATCGGCGCATTCATCGCCGAGGATTGCAAAGTCCCCCAAGCCGAGAACGAGGAGAATCCCATGAGGTGTTTTGCGGATGTAAAAATGAGTTAATCACCCACTCGGCCGGACCGCCCGCAACCCACCTCCGACTACTTGGCTTCCTTCAAGGCCGAGATCGGCAGACGAAACAGATCGCCCTGCTCCGAACCGAGCAGGAGGGTCGAGTCATCGAGCCAAGAACACCCCTCGACTTGCCAGGAAAGGGCCGGCAAGGAAAGTGGAGCGGAACGCGCGGGACCGGAGAAGAAGGCTTCGCCCGTCGTCGGCAGTTCGAAGACCCAAAGGAAAGTGTAGGTCATCACCGCCAGCCGCTTACCGTCGGGTGAGACCGCGGCGTCGGTGACCATGCCCTTGGCGTCCAGACGGCCGACCTTGACCAGGAAAGCCTTGTCGCCGGTGGTCGGCAGGTCGACCCGCCAGAGGTCCGTGAGGGTGTCGCGACGGTGCTTGGTCAAGAGGTACAGCCGACCAGCCACCATGAAGGCGGTCTCGCAGTCGTGCGCGAGCTCGGGGTCCGGGAAGGATTTCTGGTCCGGCCAGCTGAAGGTGAGTTTGCGGAAATCGGTCACCGTGGCCGTACCGAGCTTCGGCTCCGGGAAGACGTAGAGGGCGAGCTCCTTGCGGAGGGAGATGTTGTTGCCGACGTCGCAGACGATCATCCGCCCGGAGGCGTCACCGGTGATGGCCTCCCAGTCGACGTTGGTCGCGCCCTTGAGTTCGACCGTGCGCCAAGGACCGGATGGCCCGGTGGCGAAGCTACCGTCGGCCCGGATCGCCGTCAGGCGCGGTTTATCGCCGGAATCGGAAAGCGTCCAGAAGAGTCCTGGCTGGGTGGGACTGGCCCAAAGGGCCGAGCACTCGGGGACCGCCTCCTTGTTGAAGCGCGCGAGGCGGACCGGAGCCACGGCGGGCATGTCCGCGGTCTCACGGACGACGACGGGCGGCTCGGCGCCGAAGACGGCGGCCGTCAGGCCGAGGGCGAGCAAGGAAAGGGACCTCATCCGGCGATGCTGGGGGCCGCGGGCACGGGCAGGCAATCCGGGACGATGCGTTTTTCGGTGGAAACCTCCCCACCCTGCCCGCCAAGATGACGCATGGCCCGCTCCTCCTCGCGCTCCCTTTGGACCGCCAAGCTCCGCGACGGGGTCGCCCTTGACGTCAAATCGTCGGTCGCGCGCGCCCGCAAGTCGCCAGCCAAGGCGATGACGGCGAGCCGGGGAGCCAAGGCCATCATCCTAGGGATCGACCCTTCCCTGCGCGGCACGGGTCTGGCGGTGGTCGACACCCGGGGCAGCGCGCCGCGGCTCCTGGCCAGCCTGACCCTGAAACTGGGCCCCCAGTTGGCGCCCTACGAATGCCTTGGGAAGATCGCCGATGCGGTGGAGTCGCTCGCGAAGGCGCACGGCGTGACCACGGCGGCGATCGAGGAGACCATCTACGTCCAGAATTTTCGCACCGCCCAAGCCATGGGCGCCTCCCGCGGCGCGGCCTTGAGCGTGCTGGCCCGCCTCGGGGCCACGGTCCGTGAATACGCCCCGAAGCGCATCAAGATGGCGGTCACCGGCCACGGCGCGGCCTCGAAGGAACAAGTGGGCCGCATGGTGAAGTCGGTGCTCGGCTTGGAGCAGGAACTCCCCTTGGACGAGTCCGACGCCGCCGCGGCGGCCCTGTGCCACGCCTACAACGCCCGCTAAAAGCCACCGCAAGGGCGACCTCCACGCAGGCGGGGGGCAAGCGAAGGTCACCCCACGGCTTGACGACGGCGCCGGATGGCGGCGATCGCCAAGCCCAGGAACCCGAGCCCCAATCCATAGGTGGATGGCTCGGGGATGGGAGCGAACGAAGGCGCCTCGTAGTTCAGCAAAATCCGGCGGTTGGTGGCGTCATCGACCAAGCTGAACCGGCTGGCATCCGGAGACTCCCCGGACTGGTCCGACAAGCCGGCGGCATCGATAACGAAAAGGTCCGTGATGCTGGCGTTACCGCCCAAGTTCAGGCTACCGTATTTGAAGAGGACGAACGAATAGCGACCGGCGCCATCAAAGTCGGCCGGTAAACCGGCAAGGACGAGTCGATACTGGTTACCCGGACTGGCCGCACTCAGGTCAAGCGAACCATCCACCAGGAACTGGTCGAACCCCTGGCCGGGACCGAGGGATGCGCTCGCCAAATCCCACCCCACCGTCGCCCCGCCCTGAAGGGAAAGGGTATCGGCCCGCAGCGAACCCACCGACCCGATGGCGCCCGCGTTGACGGAGCCACCGGCCACGACCGTGACATCGTGCAAGAACCCGGCGCCGGCGAGTTTGCCCGACGCGGCCACGACGGTGCTGCCGAACACCTCGCCGTTGACCACCAGAGTGCCGGCGCTGATCAGGACGCCACCGGTCAAGGTATTGACCGCATTCAACGTCAACGTGCCGGCCCCCAGCTTGGTCAGGAGACCCTGCCCCTCGATGAAGCCGTCGATCGCGCCATCGGCGCTGCTGACGCCACTGGCGTCCGTAACGACCAGGCTTTGGCGGATGGTCTGGCCCTTGATGTCAAGAGTACCACCGGACAGCCTCACCGGCCCCGCGCCTAAGGCATCGGCATGATTCACCTCCAAGGTACCCCCCGCGACCGTCGTACCTCCCGGGGAACGATTGGCCGCGCTGAGCAACACCGTGCCGCCGCTCGTCTTGGTGAGCGCGCCCGCCACGATGACGCCGGCCAGTTCGCCACCTTCCAGCACGAGTTTATCGCCGTTCAATTCGCTCCCCGAGAGCAAACCGGATGACAAGGTGATCGTATTGCCAGGGGTAGTCCCTCCCAAGTCCAGGTTGCCACCGGAAACGATCGCCGCTCCGCTGCCCAAGCCGGCATTGTCGCCGATGACCAACCTCCCCTCCACGACCAAGGTTCCACCGGAATGGAGGTTCTGTCCGGTCAGAGTCAAGGTGCCGGTTCCCACCTTCGTGAAAGGCGCATCGCCCGAAATCACCCCAGTCAGGGTGCCTGAGCCACCGATCACCGCAGACCCCAACACGAGGGCGTTGCCAACCGTCTGGCCATTGAGGTCCAACACCCCGCCGGTGAGCGTGACCGGTCCGGCGCCCAGGGCCGAGCCACCGCCCACGGTGAGCGTACCGTCGTTCAACCGCGTGCCGCCGGAATAGATGTTCTCGCCGGTCAGCACCAAGGTGCCCGGACCAGACTTCGTCAGGATGCCCGAGCCATCAAGCGTCGCGCTGATGACGCCGGCCGAGGCCGCGACCTTGGTGGCGTCGATGCTGCCGCCCCGCAAAGTGCCGCCATTGACCTGCACGCTATTGGCTATCGCCTGATTGCCCAAGTCGAGCACTCCGTCGCCGGCAATCGTGACGGCCCCCTTGCCGAGGGCACTCGGCCCGCCCAAGGTCAAGGTTCCGGACTTCACCGTAGTCCCGCCGCTATAGGTATTGGTTCCGGTGACGGTCAGGTTGCCCATGCCCGTCTGGATGAGGGCCGCCGTCCCCGTCAAGGCACCCGTGTAGGCGAGGTCATCCGAACGATTGAAGGCGAGGTTGCCGGCGGACAAGGGGAAGGCGAGACCGCCGTTGAAGGTCCCGGTGGTGCCGCCGTTGCCGAGCTGCAAGGTGCTGCCGGCGGCGACGCGCAAAGTGCCGGTCCCCACGTTGGCGATGTCCTTTTCGATGACGACCGTACCTCCGCCACCGATGACGATGCTGCCCGGTCCGCTGGCGACGACCTCTCCGGCCATCACGGTCGTGCCGTTGCGGCCGAGCGTCAAGGTGCCGCCCACGACCTTGACGTTGTTCTTGAGCTGGCCGCTGGTGTTGTAAGGCGCGGCGCCGAAGTAGGCACCGAGGGTCGCGTTGCCGGTCACCGTGATGTCCCCCGACCCCAAGGTGCTCACCGGGTTCTGGACGGAAATCATCCCTCCCGTCACCGTGACGGCCCCGCTGAAGCCGCTGCTATCGCCGGCCAAGACCAGATCGCCGGCGCCGGACTTGACCAAATCGCCGACCCCACTGAACACCCCGGAGAAGAGGGGGTTGCCGGAAAGGGCGTTCAGGGTAAGCGCGACCCCTGGCGCGATCGTCACCGTACCGGCGCCCGTCAAGGCGGAGGTGGCAGCAGGGGCTTGAAGGATCAACCCGGCCCCGGATGCGACGGAGAGTCCCCCCGCGCCCATCGTCGCCCCCGCCGCCAGCGTCAAGGTCCCGGACGACACGGTGGTCGTGCCCGTGTAGTTATTGAGGCCGACGAGAATCAAGTTTCCAGCCCCCGACTGGACCAGTTTGGCCGAACCGGCGAGCTTCCCGGAATAGATGACCTCATCCGAACGTTTGAAATCCAGGGTCGCCGCCGCCGTCAGGTCAAAGGCCAGCCCACCGTTGATCGTGCCATTCGGAGTGTTGTTGCCGAGCTGCAGCGTCCCGCCCGTCAGGGTCAAGACCCCCGTCCCGGCCATCGTGAGGTCGCTCTCCAAGATCACCCTCCCCCCTCCCACCGTCACGTTCGCCGCATCGGTCGCCCGCAAGCCACCCGCCAAGGTGAGCGCGGCGTTGCCGGCGGAGCCCGTGCCCAAGGCCAACGTGCCGCCGGTGACCGTGATGGGGTTGAGCAAACGAGCCGATTTGGTGCGCGTGGCATCCGCATACGCGTTGAGCGTCGCATCAGCCGTCACCGTCATGCTCCCGACGCCGAAGGCGTTCAGGTCCGCTCCGCTCGAACCGACGAACTGAAGGGTGCCGCCCGACACGACCACCGGGATGTCGCTCGCGCTGAATTCGCCTTGCACATAAAGCAGGC
>JBEBDN010000229.1:0-5459 GCA_041156945.1 Verrucomicrobiota bacterium
GTCCGTTCGAGGGCCGCATGCTCTACCTGTCCTACGGCAAGTCCTCGCTCTTCGGCGTCCTCCAGGAACGCGTCGGCGACGTGGCCCAGGGCGGCGTGGTCAAGTTCCCGCTGAAGTTCACGACCGGCCAGATGCGCGGCCGCTTCAGCCCGGTCGACGGACAGCTGTACACCTCCGGCCTCAAGGGCTGGCAGACCAACGGCGTGAAGGACGGCGCCCTCCACCGCGTCCGCTACACCGGCAAGTCCGTGACCATGCAGGAGACGCTCCACGTCACCACGCAGGGCATCACCATCGGCTTCACCGGCGCCCTCGACAAGAAGTCCGCCGGCGACCTGCAGAACTACTCGATCGAGCAGTACAACTACCTCTACTCGAGCGCCTACGGTTCCGCCGACTACAAGGTGAGCAAGCCCGGCGAGAAAGGCACCGACCCTGTCGCGATCAAGTCCGTCAAGGTCTCCGACGACGGCAAGACGGTCTTCCTCGAGGTCCCCGGCCTGAAGCCCGTCGAGCAGATGCGCATCAAGATGAACGTGAAGGCCGTCGACGGCACCCGCGTCCCCGACGAAATCTGCAACACGATCAACGTGGTGCCGGAGAAGATGGGCACGGACTACCGCAGCTTCGCCAAGTAAGCCGCCGCCCAGGCGCCCCCACAGGCCCGGCACCCGCCGGGCCTGTTTGTTGGGGGAGAACAAGCGGTTGGCGTTTAGCGGTTAGGGGTTAGCGGCAAGGTCTGGCTTAGAATCACCCCCTATCCCCCAACCGCTAACCGCCAACCCCTATCCCCCATCCTCCTTGCCACGCTTGCCATAGTCGGGGGAAGTGACGCAATGGAGGCGTAGTCCCGCGACCATGTCCCGCCTCCGCCCCCTACTCCTCGCCCTGCTCCTCCTCACCGGCCTCCAGGCCGCCGAGCCGCAGGCCGGTCTCGCCGTGACCTTCACCGCCGGAGGCAAGTCCGACGTCCGTTCCGACCGTCTGCTCGCGCTCTACGTGCCCGAGGGTCAGGCGCCCACCCCCTTCCTCCCGGCGGGTCCGTTCGTCGCCAAGTGGGAAGGCCGCATCCTCTCGCCGGTGCGCGGCACCTTCACCTTCGCGGCGGAGAACTCCGGCGGCTTCAAGCTCAGCCTCAACGGACAGCCGCTGCTCGACGGCGCCACCGCCCGCACGATCACGCTCAACCAGGGCGAGAACACCCTCGTCGCCGAACTGCCGAGCGCCGCGCAGGGCGACACGTTCGTCCGGCTCACGTGGTCGTCGAAGGACTTCCTGCCCGAACCGGTCCCGCCGACGGTCCTCGCGCACACGCCCGCGGAGGCCGAACTCGCCGCGACCCGCGTGCGCGAAGGTCGCCTGCTCTTCGCCCAGCTGAATTGCGCGGCCTGCCATGCCGATGCCGCCAAGATCCCGGCCAAGGGCACGGGCATGCCGGAGTTGGGCCAGAACGCGCCGGTGCTGGCGGAACTGGGCAACCGTTACAACCCGCACTTCCTTGCCGATTGGATCCACGACCCGAAGTCCGTCCGCCCGGGCACGCTGATGCCCAAGGCGGTGACCGGGCCCGACGCCGCGCAGCAGGCGGCCGACATCGCCGCGATGCTGACGCAGGGCGCGACGCCGCCCGCCGGCAAGCTCGACCCCGCGCAGGTCGCCCCGGGCGGCGCGCTCTTCGCCAACCTCGGCTGCATCGGCTGCCACCAACGGCCCGACGCGGAAGTCGACGGCAAGCCGGAGACCCTCGGCCGCATCCCGCTCGCGCACCTGTCCGACAAATACCAGCTGCGCGCGGAGGCGCTCGCCGCCTACCTGCGCGAACCGGCCAAGCACTACCCGGCGACCCGGATGCCGAACTTCCGCCTGAGCGAGGAGGAGTCCGGCCAGCTCGCGAACTACCTGCTGGCCAACGGCCGGATGATCAAGCGCCAGCCGCTCAAGGGCGACCCGACCCGCGGCGCCGCGCTGCTCGTCTCGGCCGGTTGCCTCAACTGCCACGCCGGCATGCCGCCGACCACGCAGCCGCCCCTCGCGAAGCTCCTGGCCGCCGGTCCGAAGGGCTGCCTCGCCCCCGACGGCGCCGGCCGCGCGCAGGCGCCCGACTTCGGCCTCGCCCCCGCCCAGCGCGAGGCGCTCCTGGCCTTCCTCGCCACGGACTTGGCCTCGCTCAAGCAGGACACCCCGGCGGAGTTCGCCGAACGCCAGGTACGCAACCTGAACTGCGTCGCCTGCCACACCCGCGACGGCCAAGGCAGCGCCTGGTCCAAGGTCGACGGCGAGTGCAAGAAGCTGCGCGACGCCTTGCCGGCGAAGGAACATGTGGAGGGCGAGCCCGTGCCCGATGCGCCGATTCCCGCGATGACCTGGTTCGGTGAGAAACTCCAGACCGCCTGGATGACGAAGTTCGTGTCCGGCCAGGCCGAAGCCAAGCCGCGCCCCTGGCTGATCGGCCGCATGCCCGGCTTCGCCCACGTGGCGGCCGGCCTCTCGCTCGGCCTCGCGCATCAGCACGGCCTCCCCGCCGAGGAACCCAAGGAAGCCGCGCCGAAGGCGGAACTGGCCGCGCTCGGCGAGAAGCTGATCGGCGTCGACGGGGGCTTCAACTGCATCACTTGCCACGCCGTGGGCGATACGCCGGCGACGGCGGTCTTCGAGGCCCCGGCCATCAACTTCAAGGAAACCGCCGAACGCCTGCGCCGCGGCTACTTCCTGCGCTGGGTGCTGGCGCCCACGCGCCTCGACCCCGAGACGAAGATGCCCAAATATGCGGATGCCGAGGGCATGACGCAGCTGACGGACATCCTCGACGGCAAGGGCGCCGAACAGTTCGACGCGGTCCGCCAATACCTCCGGACGCTCGAGGCCAAGTAAACGGCTTGGCCTAGGCCGCCCCGGGCTCGTCGGATTCGGCGGCGGGGGCGAACTGCGCCCGCCTGAGTTGGCTCCAGGTGACGCCGTTCTGGTAGAACGAGGCGGCGTCCCTCAACTCGGCGCAAGGACGCGCCTCGGGCCGGGCGGGACCGGAGAGCCGTTGCGGATTGAGCACCCCGATCGGCAGACCGGCGAACTGGCGCGCGAGGCGGATCGGCAAGGCCAGGTCGGGGTTGCCGGTGACCACGATGGCCGCGTCGAAGCAGCCCAGCATCAAATCGGACAGCAAGTGCGCCGTCAGGTTGACGTCGCTCCCGCGCTCCTCCACGCGGAAGCCGTCGACCCCCGGAAGTTGCCGCCGACGAAAGCGACCTTCGATCAGGTAGAAATTCGGCAGCGACCGGAGCCTCCTCCAGTAGCGGCGACGCGCGGCGACTTGGTCGGGCGGGAATTCCGTCGCCGGCAGCGCGGTCGCGAAGAACTTCACGCAGTGGATGGCATTGGCGGGGAAGGCCTGCTCCACCAAGGCCACGGGGTTGAGCCGATCTAGTTCGAACCCATTGAAAGCCGTCGGATTCAGGTGGTTGCCGTCGAGGTAGAGCCAGGTGCGCATGTCGTAAAAATGCAGGGGCGACCCGTTGCCAGGCCGCCCCGCGTCCGACCGATCGCAGCAGCCGGAGAGGTGTAGAAAGGAATATGATGCGTAAAATGCTGCCCTCAAACCTTTTGGGCTAGGGTTAAAACCCTATTAATCGGGCCTTCTACTCACCCGACAGAACTCAGGTGAATTGTATCTAAACGACAACGCTCAGCCAAACGAGACCGCACCCTTGCCCGGCGACGAAACTGCAAACAACCTCGACTGTCCCCACCCCGCCCTGCTTTGCTTGGGCCACCCCAAGTCATCACCATGTCCCACCTCCATCGACGCACCTTCATCAAGACCTCGGCCATGGCCGTCGCGGCCGCCGGGCTCAGCGCCCGCCTCTACGGCCAAGCCGCCGGCGCCAACGGCGACCTCCGCGTCGCCGTCGTCGGCTTCCGCAGCCGCGGCCAGGAACACATCAAGGAACTCAAGCGCATCAAGGGCGTCCGCATCGTCGCCCTCTGCGACGTCGATTCGCGCGTGGTCGCCAAGGGCCTGAAGGACAACCCGGGCGCCAAGGGCTACACCGACATGCGGAAGATGCTCGAGGACAAGGAAATCGACGCCGTCTCGATCGCCTCGCCCAACCACCAGCACGCCATCCAGGGCATCTGGTCGCTCCAGGCCGGCAAGCACCTCTACGTCGAGAAGCCGCTTTCGCACAACATCTTCGAAGGCCAGCAGCTCGTCGCGGCCTCGCAGCACTTCTCGAAGCTCATCGTCCAGGCCGGCACGCAGAGCCGCTCCGGCGCGGGCATCCGCTCCGCCATCAAGGCCGTCCACGCCGGCGAATACGGCAAGGTGAAGCTCGCCCGCGCGATCTGCTACAAGCGCCGCAAGTCCATCGGCCCGGCCAAGAAGAACGCCCTCCCCGCCGAGATCGACAACGACCTCTGGCACGGCCCCGCCGACCTGCAGGAATCCATCCGCGGCAACGAGAGCGACAAGGTCACCGAAGCCGCCAACAACGGCCCCGTGCACTACGATTGGCACTGGTTCTGGAACTACGGCGGCGGCGACCTCTGCAACCAGGCCATCCACGAGATCGACATCGCGCGCTGGTTCCTCGGCACCCATGAGGTCGCGACCGAGGTCGTGTCCGTCGGCGGCCGCTTCGGCTACGTCGACTGCGCCGAAACCCCCAACACCTTCATCTCGATCCACAACTACGCGTCCGCCCCGCTCATCACCGAAGTCTACGGCCTGACGTCCGACGGCAAGATGGACGGCCCGATGAACAAGTTCGGCAAGTTCTCCGAGCTGAACAAGGGCCAGAAGTCCGCCAAGTCGCCCGATATCGGCATCGTCGTCGAGTGCGAGAACGGGACCATCGTGGTCCCCGACTACAACTCGGCCCAGGTCTACGACAAGGACGGCAAGTTCGTGAAGTCCTTCGGGAAGACCGTCGACCAGGTCGACCTCACCGGCGGCGCCTCCGGCCACCACGCCAACTGGGTCGAAGGCATCCGCAAGGGCACCGCGGCGAACATCCACGCCCCGGTCCGCGAGTGCCACCTGTCCACCTCCCTCGTGCACTCCGCCAACGTCTCCTTCCGCCTCGGCGCGAAGAAGAACGCGGGCGAGATCAAGGAAGCCATCAAGGCCAGCAGCGGCCTGGCCGAAGCCTTCGGCCGCATGGCCGAGCACCTCGGCCGCAACGGCGTGAACCTCGACGAGAACAAGGCCGTCCTCGGCCTCCCGCTCACCCTCGACGCCAAGACCGAGCTCTTCACCGGCGCCAACGCCGAGGCCGCCAACCGCGACCTCGTGGCCAAGCGCACCGGCCGCAAGGGCTTCGAGATCCCGACGACCTTCTGAGTCGTCGCTCCCCGGGGCGGGGTGGCCGCGCGGCCGCCCCGCCCCACTCTTTTACCTCCCCCACCAACACCAAGAAGAAGACCCAGCTCACCCACGCCCAGTTGCCCCTCGCCGCCGCCGGCGC
>JBEBDN010000230.1:0-3531 GCA_041156945.1 Verrucomicrobiota bacterium
CCCGAGCCCTAGCCCTGTCCCTGCGACGCTTCACGCGTCGCTCTCACTTGTTCACACGGAACCTACGTTCCTTGACACTTCCGCCCTGCGGGCAAATCGTCCGCGCGTGCTGCTGGTCATCGACAACTACGACTCCTTCACCTACAACCTCGTCCAGTACTTCGGTCAACTGGGCGTGGAGCAGAAGGTCTTCCGCAACGACCAGATCACCGTGGAGGAGGCCCTGGCGCTGAATCCCGACCGAGTGATGATCTCGCCCGGCCCTTGCTCGCCCGTCGAGGCGGGGGTGTCGTGCGACATGATCAAGGCCTTCGCGGGCCGGAAGCCGTTGCTCGGCGTCTGCCTCGGCCACCAGGCCATCGGCCATGTCTTCGGCGGCAACGTCATCCGCGCCCCGCATCTGATGCACGGCAAGACCTCGCCGGTGTTCCATCACGACACCGATGTCTTCAAGGGCCTGCCGAACCCGTTCCTGGCCACCCGCTACCACTCGCTGGTCGTGGAGCGCTCCACTTTCCCCGCTTGCCTGGAAGTGACCGCCTGGACCGAGGACGGTCTCGTGATGGGCCTGCGCCATCGCGAGCTGCCGGTCTGGGGCGTCCAGTTCCATCCGGAGTCGTTCGCCACCCAGAACGGCCTCGACCTGCTGGGCAACTTCCTGCGCCTCTGAGCGATGTATTGCCCGCGCTGCAACCACGAGGATACGAAGGTCCTGGAGACCCGCCTCGGCAAAGGTAACCATTCCATCCGCCGGCGCCGCGAGTGCCTCGCCTGCGGACATCGCTTCAGTACGATGGAGGAAATCGTCCGCGAAGGCCTCGTCGTCGTGAAGCGCAACGGCGCCCGCGAGGAGTTCGACATCGGCAAGATCGCCTCCGGCGTCCGCAAGGCCACCGATAAGCGGCCCGTCGAGGTCGAACGCATCAACCTCCTCATCTCCGAGGTCGTCGAGGGCCTCCAGGCCAAGTTCGAGGACGAGGTGCCCTCGAGCGCCATCGGCGAGGAGATCATGAACCGGCTGCAGACGGTCGACCAGATCGCCTATGTCCGGTTCGCCAGCGTCTACCGCGAGTTCCGCGACATCGACGAGCTCGCCAAGGCCATCGACCAGCTGCGCAAGGGAGGGAAGGCCAAGTGACGGCCGCCTTGCCCCGTTCCGTCCGGCTCCGGACCCTGAACGCCCTGATGGCCACGATGGTCGGGACGGCCCCGCAGTTGCGCCGCGACGTCGACGCCGTGCTGCGCGTCTTCGAGAACGACGAGGACACCGACCCGGGCCTCGGGCCCGAGGGGCTCGCCGCCGCCGCCACGCAGATGCTCAAGCTGCTGGCCCCCCAGCAACCGGTGCCGGCCATCGCGGTGCTCGATCACCGCGATCTTCCCTATGACGCCCTTTGGGCGCCCGAGCGCATCGCCGACGCCTTGGCGATGACCGGCGAATCCGCCGACGTCCTCTTCTGGGTCGTGGGTCTGCAGGACCAATACCTGTCGGGCCCCCGGGCCCGCTCCGCACGGTGGCGCCAGGCCTACGACGAGGCCGTCGAGGGGCTCCATGCGATGGCCGCCCGCCAGGCCGGTCGCCGACGCCTGACGGTGGTCGTGCTATAATGGTCCCATGAGCGCCCCGAAGACGATTTTCCAGAAGATCGCCGACCAGGAAATCCCGGCGAAGCTGATCCATGCCGACGAGCTTTGCGTGGCCTTCCATGACATCGCCCCGCAGGCGCCGACCCACGTCCTCGTCGTGCCGCGCAAGCCGCTGCCCCGCGTGGGCGAAGCGGGCGCCGAGGACCAGGCCCTGCTTGGCCACCTCCTGCTGACCGCCGCGAAGCTCGCGCGCGACCTCGGGCTTGCCCGCGGCTTCCGCATCGTCGTCAACAACGGTCCCGACGGCGGCGAATCCGTCCCCCATCTGCACGTCCACCTGCTCGGCGGCCGCGCGCTCGGCTGGCCGCCCGGCTGAGACCCATGCGACCGCCCGAACCCTGCCTGGTCATCGACGGCTCCGCTCGCGTCGGCGTCCGGGTCGGCGTCCTGCAGGGGGGACGTTGGGTCGGCGAAGGCGTCGCCGACGAAGGCGCGCTCGAGGCGACCTTCGCCTGCGCGGAGTCCGCGTTGCGCGCCGCGGGCCTGGGCTTGGCCGAGGTCCGTTCGTTCGCCGTCTGCGTCGGTCCGGGGTCCATCCTCGGCATCCGCGTCGCGGCCTTGGCGGCGCGCGCTTGGGCGACCTTGGAGCCTCGGCCGATCTTCGTCTGGGAATCCCTTGCCGCCCTTGCGCAGGCCGCGTTGGCCGCGGGCCAGGCGCGTCCCTTCGCCGTCGCCTTGGAGTCGCGCCTGAAGCGCTGGAACACCGTGGTGGTCGCCGCCGAGGGTGCCCTCGGCGCGCCGGCCGAACTCGAGCCCGAGCAGGTCGCGGCCCTTGGCCTGACCGTCGTCTCCACCGCCGAAACGGCGGCCGCGCATTTCCCCATGGTCCAGGTCGTCGCTACGCCTTGGGCGACTTTGCCCGGCCTGTTCGCGACCACCGAGCTGCTCCGTCCGGAACCCAAACCCGAAGCCCTCAACCCCGCGGCCGCCTACGCGACCTGGGATGGGGAACGTCACCGCGGCGCCGTATGAACTCAGCCCTGCCGCCGACCACCCGCGCGTGGGTCGAGATCGACCTGCCGGCCATCGACCGCAACGTCGGACGGATCAAGCAGGCGCTCCCGCCCCGCGTCCGCTACGTGGCGGTCGTGAAGGCCAATGCCTACGGCCATGGCATGCCGGAGGTGGCGACGCGGCTCCTGCAGGCCGGCGTCGACTGCTTCGCCGTCGCCAACGTCGGCGAGGCCGCTCGCCTGCGCGAGATCGGCCACGACGCCGACATCCTGCTGCTGAGCCCCTCGCTGCCCGCGGAGATGCCCCGCGCCGTCGGGCTCGACCTCGACGTCACCTTGAACTCGATCGCCGAAGCCGAGGCGCTGGAACGCTGCGCCGCGGCCGCCGGCCGCCCGGTCCGCGTCCATGTCAAGGTCGACACGGGCATGGGCCGCGCCGGCGTCTGGCATGCGGAGGCCCGCGGCTTGATCGACTTCGTCCGGGCGGCGAAGCACCTCGATTGGCGCGGCCTCTACACCCACTTCTCCGAGGCCGACGCCGACACGGACTTCACCGCGGAGCAGCGGCGGATCTTCCTCGCCTTGTTGGCGGAGGTCCCGGTCGACGATCGCGCCCGGCTCCTGGTCCATGCCGACAATAGCGCGGGTCTGGAGACCTTCTCCGCGGCCTCGCCGTTCAATGCCGTGCGCATCGGCCTGATGCAATACGGCCTGCCGCCTTCCGCCGGCTCGTTCCTCGCGAGCCTGCGCCCCGAGCCCGTGCTTTCGTTCCACGCCCGCGTCGTCCTGGTGAAGGACCTGCCCGCGGGGACGGCGGTCAGCTACAACCGCACCAGGGTGCTGACCCGCGCTTCGCGGGTCGCGATCGTCGCCGTCGGCTACGGCGACGGTGTCCCGACCGCCGCCAGCAACCGCGGCAGTTTCCTGCTGC
>JBEBDN010000231.1:0-3053 GCA_041156945.1 Verrucomicrobiota bacterium
CCGATCCTCGCGGATGAGGTTGCGGACCGCACCTTCATTCTCGTAGGGTCGGAACCCAAGACCCCGCCCGCGGGGCCTCGCCCTTCCGCATGAAAGCCTCCCTCAAACTCGAATACTCCCTGCGCGTCCTCTCGCAGCTCGCCCGCAAGAACAAGGGCGGTGCGGTGACCCGCGTCGAGGAGCTCGCCAAGCTCGAGGCCATCCCCCGCAATTACCTGGTCCAGCTGCTCAACGAGCTCCGCGAGGGCGGCCTCGTCGACTCCAAGCGCGGCAAGACCGGCGGCTACCGGCTCGCCAAGGCCCCCGAGGACATCACGCTCCGGCAGGTGCTCGCCGTCGTCGAGCCCGACCTGATCGACACGAAGATCACGCTGAAGGGCGCCTCCGGCCCCCAGGTCGCCGCGCTCTGGCGCGAGGTCTCCAAGCGCTTCGACAAGTCCCTCGCCGGCTTCACCGTCGCGCAGCTCGCGCTGACGGAGGCCGGCACCGACTTCGAGATCTGAAGGGCGGCAACTTCGCCGCCCGGATGGGGTTCCCTCCTTGCCCATGAGCCCCGTCCGCGCCCTCCTTGGCCTGCTCCTCCTCGGCCTCGTCGGTCCGCTGCCCGCCGCGGACCGGCCGCCCAACATCGTCTTCGTCCTGGCGGACGACCTCGGCTGGACGGACCTCGGGTGCTTCGGCAGCCGCTACTACGAGACGCCGAACATCGACCGGCTCGCCGCGCAGGGCATGCGGCTGACCAACCACCACCATTGCCAGAATTGCG
This sequence comes from Verrucomicrobiota bacterium, assembly GCA_041156945.1. Taxonomy (GTDB): domain Bacteria; phylum Verrucomicrobiota; class Verrucomicrobiia; order Opitutales; family UBA953; genus UBA953. The sequence continues at coordinate 767 of JBEBDN010000231.1, forward strand.
CGCCGACGCGCTCGGCCCTGCTCTCCGGGCAATACGGCGCCCGTACCGGCACCTACACCGTCGGCGCGATCGACCGCTTCGACTGGCGGACGCGGCCGCTGCGCCCGGTCGACAACGTGACCAAGCTGTCCCTCGACCGCGACACGTTCGCCGACCAGCTCAAGAAGGCCGGCTACGCGACGGGGATGTTCGGCAAGTGGCACCTGGGCAACGCGCCCGAATACCACCCCGCGAAGCGCGGCTTCGATGAAGCCATCGAGTCGTCGGGCCGCCATTTCGACTTCGAGACGACGCCGAAGACGGCCTACCCGAAGGGCCAGTACCTGGCGGACTTCCTGACGGACCGGGCCGTCGACTTCATCCAACGCCATCGGGATAAGCCGTTCCTGCTCTACCTGCCGCACTTCGGCGTGCACTCGCCTTTCCAGGCCAAGCCCGGGCTGGTCGCCAAGTTCCAGGCCAAGCCCGGCGTCGGCGGCCACGACAGCCCGACCTACGCCGCGATGCTCGCGAGCGTCGACGAAAGCGTCGGCCGCGTGATGGCCAAGCTCGCGGAGCTGAAGCTCGCGGACGACACCGTGTTCATCTTCGCGAGCGACAACGGCGGCGTCGGGGGCTACGGGCGGCCGGACGGGTTGATCCGCGAACCGGGGGCCGCCAAGGGCAAGCCGACGGCGGCCGACGAGGACGGCGGCGGGATCACCGACAACGCCCCGCTGCGCAGCGGCAAGGGCAGCCTCTACGAGGGCGGCGTCCGCGTGCCGTTCATCGTGCGCTGGCCCGGCAAGGTCGCCGCCGGCGCGACGTTCGGCGCGCCCACCGCGCACGTCGACCTGTTCCCGACGTTGCTCGAAATCGCCGGCGCCCCCGCGCCGCGCCAAGCGCTCGATGGCGAAAGCCTGCTGCCGCTGCTGGTCGGGAAGTCCGCGGCCCTGAAGCGCGAAGCGATCTTCCAACACTTCCCGGGCTACCTGGGATCCGGCCCCGGCCTGTGGCGCACGACGCCGGTCAGCGTCGTCCAGATGGGCGACTGGAAGTTGATGCAATACCTCGAGGACGGACATCTCGAGCTCTACGACCTGGCGGGAGACCTGGGGGAGACGAAGAACCTCGCGACGGCGAACCCAGCCAAGGCCAAGGAATTGCTCGCCCGCCTGGAAGCGTGGCGCCTGGAGACGCGCGCCGCCCTGCCTACCCCCAACAAAGGTGGCGCGGGCAAGGATGCCGCCGCGGCGCCCGCCGCCAAGAAGGCCGGCAAGGGCAAGGCCGCCGCGGGCGGGAAGTAATCCGCCGCGGATTCCCCGCCGGCCCCGGGCGCACTCCAGCCTCGATACGGCGGCCGGGCGCGGCTATCCCTCCATGCCGTGGACCTGCTCTTCTCCGCCATCGCGGCCGTCATGCTCTACCTGCACAGCCTGCGGGACTTCGCCCGCGAGGTGACCACGCTCGGGGGCGAAAGGCTGCGGGGCCTGCTGCGACGGGCCACGGCGAACCGCTTCACCGGGGCGCTGACCGGCGCCGCGGCCGCCGCCGCCGTGCAGTCCTCCTCGGTCGTGAACTTCGTCACGATGGGCTTGGCGGAGGAAAAAGCCCTCCCGATGCGCGCCGCCTGGACGATCATGATCGGCGCCAACGTCGGCACCACGCTCACCGCTTGGCTGATCGCCGCCAAGTTCGACGGATTGGGCCCGGTCCTCGTCACCCTCGGCGGGCTCTGGTCGCTGGTGGGCCCGCGCCGCTGGCGCACGTACGGCCGACCAGTCTTCCACTTCGGCCTCATCTTCCTCGCGCTCGGCCTGATCAGCTCGACCCTCCTGCCGCTGGCCGACAAGCCCACGGTGCTCGCCTGGCGCGACACCCTCTCAACCCCCGTGCGCGCCCTCGCCTTCGGAGCCTGCCTGACGATGCTGGTGCAATCGTCCTCGGTGGTCGTCGGCCTGACCGTCTTGTCCGTCGCCGGCGGCCTGCTCGACCCCGGGCTCTCGCTCTGGGTGGTGGTCGGCGCCAACCTCGGTACGGGCTGGGTGGCGCTCCTGACGGCGGCCACGCTCGGCCCCTTCGCCCGGCGGCTCGCGCTCTTCAACGCGGGCCTGGACCTCGCGGGCCTCGCGCTCTTCGTCGGCGGCCTGCAATTCGCCCTGCAGCCGCTGCTCGCCTTCGTGGCGGACCCGGGTCTGCAGGTCGCGTTGGTCCACTCGGCGTTCAACCTCTCGGCCTCGCTGTTGGCCTTGCTGTTGCTCCCTTGGATCTGGCGCCGCCTCGGCCGGTTCACGCCGGCGGAGGGAGT
>JBEBDN010000232.1:0-5139 GCA_041156945.1 Verrucomicrobiota bacterium
TCCTTATATGAACGCACTCGAGCAACTCCGTCAGCACACCAAGGTCGTCGCCGACACCGGCGACTTCGCCGCCATGAAGGCCTTCAAGCCGCTGGACGCCACGACCAACCCGAGCCTCATCCTCAAGGCCGTCCAGATGCCCGAGTACCAGGCGCTCCTCCAGAAGGCCGCCCAGGACAACAAGAGCAAGGGCGTCCAGGCCGCCGTCGACGCGCTCCTCATCTCCTTCGGCACCGAGATCCTCAAGATCGTCCCGGGCCGCGTCTCCACCGAGGTCGACGCCCGCCTGTCCTTCGACAAGGCCGCCACCGTCGCCAAGGCCCGCGAGCTGATCGCCCTCTACAAGGCCGCCGGCATCCCCAAGGAGCGCATCCTCGTCAAGATGGCCTCCACCTGGGAAGGCATCCAGGCCGCCGCCGAGCTCGAGAAGGAAGGCATCCGCTGCAACCTGACGCTCCTGTTCTCCTTCGCCCAGGCCGTCGCCTGCGCCGACGCCAAGGTGCAGCTCATCTCCCCGTTCGTCGGCCGCATCTACGATTGGCACAAGAAGGCCCAGGGCGCGAACTGGAACGAAGCCGCCTCCGCCGGCGCCAACGACCCCGGCGTGCAGTCCGTCCGCCGCATCTACGCCTACTACAAGCGCCACGGCATCAAGACCGAGGTCATGGGCGCCTCCTTCCGCAACGTCGGCCAGATAAAGGCCCTCTGCGGTTGCGACCTCCTGACCATCGCCCCGAACCTGCTCGACGAGCTTTCCAAGGACTCGGCCGCCGTGCCGAAAGTCCTCGACGAGACCGCCGCCAAGGCCGAGGGCGAGGCCGCCAAGGCCTGGGGCGAGAAGGAATTCCGCTGGCACCACAACGAGGACGCCATGGCCACGGAGAAGACCGCCGAAGGCATCCGGGCGTTCGCCGTCGACGGCAAGAAGCTCGACGACCTCGTCGCCAAGGCCATCGGCTGAACGAGTCGCCAGCCTCGAAAGCAAGGCCGGGCCGCAAGCCCGGCCTTCTCATTTGCGGAAGACCCGGGCGAGGGCGAGCAGCAGGACGGCCAAGCCCCCGCAAAGCCAACCCACCGGCAACAGACCGAACGGCTCATGGAGCACCCCTTGCGCGTCCAACGTCGCGGGGGTCGCCCGGAAGCCCAGGAAACACGCGGCCGAGCCCAGCCCGGCGAGGAGCGCGGCGATGACGAGAGAACGCCGCATGCTTACTTCCGCCGCTGCCGGACGGCCTCGAAGAGCACGATGCCGGCGGCCATCGAGACGTTGAGCGAATCCGACAGGCCGGCCTGCGGGATCGCGATGCGTTCGGCCGCCGAACCGAGCATGAAGTCGCTCAGGCCATCCTTCTCCGAGCCCAGCAACAGGGCGCTCGGACCGCGGCAATCGACGTCCCAGAAGGTCTTGGTCGCCGCCGGGGTCGTGGCCAGGGAACGGATGCCCTTGGCTCGCATCCACGCCACCGCCTCGGCCGACGAGCAGACCGCCACCGGCACGGAGAACAGCGCGCCCTGCGACGAGCGCACGACGTTCGGGTTGAAGGCATCGGTGACCGGGTCGCAGATGACCAGCGCGTCGCAGCCGGCGGAGTCGGCCGTGCGCAGCAGGGCCCCGAGGTTGCCCGGCTTCTCGACCGATTCGGCGACCAGCAGGAGCGGCGCCGCGGACAGCTGCAGACGGTCCAGCCCGCAATCCCAGGTGTGGGCGACGCCTAGGAGCCCATCGGGGCCTTCGCGGCCGCTGACCTTCTCGAAGGCCGAGACGCCCAGCTCACAGCAGGGAATCCCCGAGGCGCGCGCCCGGGTGACGAGTTCGGCGGCCTCGGAGCCGCGGAACATGGACGGGCAGAAATAGACCTCCTCGACCTTCACCCCGCGCTCCAAGGCGCGGGTCAGCTCGCGGAAGCCCTCGACGAGGAAGAGCCGACGGGCGTCGCGCTCGGCGCGGTCGCGCAGGCGGGCGAGCCCTTGGACGCGGGGGTTCTGGCGGCTTTGGATGACCTCTTCGGACACGGCCGGAGTGAGCACCAAGACGCTCCGGAGGGCAAGGAAAGCCGTCCGGACGGTCCGAGCGGGGGATAAGTCTCGACCTCCGGGGGGCGGAGGCGGACTTTGTCCCCATGTCCGATTTCGATCCGCCCCAGTCCCGCAAGCCCGACGCCTCGAAGTTCCGGCCCGGCAAGTTCACCTACCACCAGGAGGTCGAGCTCGAGATCGCGACCATCACGAACCTCGGCGAAGGCCTCGCCCGCGTCGACGGCTGGGTCGTCTTCGTCGCCGGCGCGCTCCCCGGCGAGAAGGTCGTCGCCCGCATCTGGCACAACTCGGCCAACTTCTCCCGCGGCGACCTCGTGCGCGTGGTCGTCCCCTCCCCCCACCGCGTCCAGCCGCGCTGCGACCTGTTCGGCGAATGCGGCGGCTGCCAGTACCAGAACCTCGCCTACCCGCAGCAGCTCGAATGGAAGCGCCGCCAGGTCGCGGAGGCGTTCGAGCGCCTGGGCGGCCTGAAGGTCGACGTCGACCCCTGCCACCCCTCGCCGAAGCAGTACGGCTACCGCTCGAAGATCACCCCGCACTTCATGACGCCGCGCCGCGCCGACTTCCCGATCGGCTTCCTCGCCGCCGGCACCTCGCGGCGCGTCGTCGACGTGCCCAAGTGCCCCATCGCGACCGACGCGATCAACGCCAGCCTCGCCCGCGCCCGCAAGGACCTCCGCGGCAACCCCGGCCGCTTCGAGCGCGGGGCCACCCTGCTCTTCCGCGACTGCGAGGAAGGCGTGGTCACCGACCCGCGGCAGGTCGTGACCGAGAAGGTCGGGGCGATCCAGCTGAAGTTCCTGGCCGGCGAGTTCTTCCAGAACAATCCCTCCGTCCTCGAGCAGTTCGTCGGCCACGCCATCCAGCTCGCGCACGACTCCGGCGCGAAGCACCTCGTCGACACCTATTGCGGCTCCGGCCTCTTCGCCCTCGCGGGGGCCCGCCGCTTCGAGTCCGTCAACGGCGTGGAGGTCAGCGCCGAGGCCGCCCGCAAGGCCGCCGAGAACGCCACGCTCAACCGCCTGCTCAACTGCCGCTTCATCGCCGGTTCCGCGGAATCCATCTTCAAGAACCTGCCGGTCAAGGGCGCCGAGGCCGCGGTCATCGTCGACCCGCCCCGCAAGGGCTGCGACGAGGCCTTCCTCGAGCAGCTCCACGCCTTCGCCCCCCGCCGCATCGTCTACGTGAGCTGCGCGCCGGACACCCAGGCCCGCGACGTGAAGCACCTCTGCGCCAAGGGCTGGAAGGTCGTCTCGGTCCGCCCGTTCGACCTCTTCCCGCAGACCCGGCACGTCGAGTGCATCGCGGCGCTGGAACGCGCCTGAGCCGGCCCGCCGGGCGCAAAAAAGGGGCGCCCGTCGGCGCCCCTCCCTCCGGACCGCGCCCGGCCGCCTATTCGGCGGCGGGCTTGGCGGCGTTCTCCTCCTCCTCCTCGGACCGTTCGACCTTGGAGATGCCGAGGAGGGACTCGCCTTCCTTGAGGCGCATGACGCGGACGCCCTTGGTGTTGCGGCCCGCCGTGCAGCGGATGTCCGAGACCTTGGTGCGGATGGACTGGCCGCCCTTGGTGAGCAGCATGACCTCGTCGGCCTCCTGGACGCTGAGCGCGCCGGCGACGCCGACCTCGGTGGAGATGGCGATGACGCCCTTGCCGCCGCGGGACTGCTTGCGGTAGATCGGCTCCTTGGTCTCGGGGTCGTCGAACGGGGTGCGCTTGCCGATGCCGTCGATGCCGACGACGAGGAGCGTGCAGGCGGGATCGACGACCTCCATGGCCTTCACCTGGTCGCCGGACTCGAGGTTCATCCCGATGACGCCGGTGGTGTCGCGGCCCATCGAACGGACGTCCGACTCGTGGAAGCGGATGGACATGCCGGACTGGGAGATGATGACCACCTCGTTGTCGCCGCTGGTCAGCTTGGCCGAGATCAGGCGGTCGCCGTGCTCGATGTTGATGCCGATGATGCCGCCCTTGCGGTAGTTGGCGTACTTGGAGATCTCGGTCTTCTTGATCGTGCCGTTGGCCGTGCACATCATCAGGAAGCGGCCCTCGTCGAAGTTCGAGACGCAGACCATCGCGGCCAGCTTCTCGTCGTCCTTGAGCTCGAGCAGGCGGGCGATCGACTTGCCGCGCGAGGCGCGGGCGGCCTCCTCGATCTCGTAGACCTTCTCCACGTACACGCGGCCGTTGTTCATGAAGAACAGGATGTGGTCGTGGGTGTTGGCCGTGAAGAGGTGCTCGATGAAGTCGCTGTCCTCGTCGGACGCCGCCTTGGAGAGCTCGGCGCCCTTGGTGCCCTTGCCGCCGCGCTTCTGCAGGCGGTACTGGGCGACGGGGGTGCGCTTGATGAAGCCGGCGTGCGAGACGGTGACCACGCAGCCCTCGTTGGCCACGATGTCCTCCATGGAGAGCTCGCCCTCCTGGGCGGTGACCTTGGTCTTGCGGGGGCCGACGTGCTTCTTGGCGGCGTCGCGCAGCTCCTTCTTGATCAGCGACAGCAGCTTGGACTCGCTGGAGAGGATGCCGCGGAGCTCCTCGACGAGGGCCATCAGCTGGCGGTACTCCTCCTCGATCTTGTCGCGCTCCAGGCCGGTCAGCTGGTAGAGGCGCAGGTCGAGGATGGCCACCGCCTGGCGTTCGCTGAGGCCGTACTTGGCGATCAGCTTGACGCGGGCCTCGTCGCGGTTGACGGAGGCGCGGATGATCTTCACGAAGTCGTCGAGGTTGCGCAGGGCGATCTTGAAGCCCTCGAGGATGTGGGCGCGGTCCTCGGCCTTGCGCAGGCGGAAGCGGGTGCGGCGGGTGACGACGTCGCGGCGGTGCTCGACGAAGCACTCGAGCAGCTCGCGGATGTTCATCTGCTTCGGGCGGCGCTTGTCGAGGGCCAGCAGGATCACGCCGAACGAGTTCTCGAAGTTGGTGTGCTTGTAGAGCTTGTTGATGACGACCTTCGGGTTCTCGTTGCGCTTCAGCTCGATGACCACGCGCGTGTTCTCGTCGGACTCGTCGCGGAGGTCGGAGACCTCGTCGAGGACCTTCTCGGCGCAGAGGTCGGCGATGTGCTTCACCAGGGAGGAGCGGTTGACGTTGTAGGGCAGCTC
>JBEBDN010000233.1:0-2879 GCA_041156945.1 Verrucomicrobiota bacterium
CTGCCGGAGGTTCGCGCGCCGCGCGAGCGCGAGGCCGGCGCGCAGCTCGTCGAGGCTCCGTCCCGCCAGGATCAGCTGAGAACGGTCCGCGAAACGCGCCTGCCAGGCCCGCACCCAGGCCTGCGCGCGCGGGAGGTCCCAAGGTCCGTCGACCTGCGGGTGCGGGAGACCTTCCTCGACCCAGAGCCGCAGCAAGGTCGCATCCTCGTCGTCGTCCCCCGTGCGCTCATAGAGGGCGAAACCACCGCGGGGGTTCGCCGCGTCGCGGTTCCACAACGCCGACCACGTGACGCGCAACAGCCCCGCGCCCCCGGACGCTTCGGTCATGTAGTCGAGCGGCAGCAGGCGGAGGTCGGGCCCGCCGAGCATCGTGAAGCGCAAGGACTCGCGCGCGACCGGCTCGATCCCGCGCAGTTCGACGATGCGGAAGGCGAGGTGGCGCGCCCCGCCGCGGGTGGCGAAGACGACGGCTTGGCGGCCATCCGCGCTGGCCGCCTCCAGTCGCCCTTCCCCCGCTTGGCGCAAGGCCGGCAGGAGGGTCGTCCGGCCATCCGGCAGGACCAACGCGAAACCTTCCTGACCAGCCCCGGGCCGCAGCAACGTGCCGGCGGCACCCTTGCGCGCGCAGGCCAGCGGGCGGCCTTGGGCGTCGAACTTCAGCGTAAAGCTATCGCACGCGAGTTCGACCTCGGCGGCCACGAGGGCCGCCCAAGCGAAGCAGAAGGAGCACAGGAGGCGACGCATCGACGAGCCACTCTGATCGCCGCGCCGCGCCGTGGCAAGGGGCGAGGCGGACCCGCCGCCCTTACGCCATCGCCGGCAGCGGACCGGCTTGGGCGATGAGATGATCGCGGAACGCGGCCGCCAGCGGTGAAAGCCGGCGACCGGTGGGGTACACGATCTGCCAGCTGGACTGCAGCGGGAAGCCCTCGACGTCCAAGGTGATGAGGTCGGTCCGCGCGCTGGCCCGCAAGGCGTGCGCCGAGACGACGGCGAGTCCCATGCCGCCGGCGACGGCTTCGAGGATCGCTTCGTTGCTGCCGAGTTCGAAGCGCACCTCGGGAATCTGCCGGCGGCGGCGGAAGAAGTCGTCGACGGCCAGGCGCGTGCCGGAGCCGGTTTCGCGGGCGATGAAGCGATCGGCCGCGAGGTCCTCGGGCCGGAGCTTGCCGCGCTTGGCCAAGGCGTGGCCGCGGGGAGCGACCACGACGAGCGGATTGGGCATGAAGGCCTCGCTGGTCAGCGCCAGGTTCTCCGGCGGCCGCGACATGATGTAGAGGTCGTCCTGGTTGGCGCGCAGCCGCTCAATCACGCCGTCGCGATTCAGGAGGGCCATCGCGACCTCGACCTTGGGCCGGGCCGCGCAGAAGGACCCGAGCATGCGGGGGGCGAAGTACTGCGCGGTATTGACCATCGCGACGCGCAGCAGGCCGGATTCCGCCCCCTTGATGCCCTGGACGCTCTGCTCAAAAGCGAGCCACTCGGAACGGACCCCTTGGGCGGCCTTGGCGAGTTCCTTGCCGACCTCGGTGAGGTAGACCTTCCGGCCGATCACCTCGTAGAGGGGCATCCCCACCGCCTCGGTCAGGTCGCGCAGGTGCACCGACGCCGTCGGCTGGGTCACATTGGCCTCCTTGGCCGCCGCGCTGATGCTACCCGTCGAAACCAGCGCGCGAAAGATTTCCAGCTGTCGAAAAGTGACGTTCATGGATTGGAGTCAATGAACTGGAATCGGGAAATAGCATCGGGTCAATTCAGCCACGCCGAAAACCGGGCAAATAGGGCGGCCTTCGCGCCATTAGCAAGGCCTACCGACTGCGCCTGGAAGGCGAGCGGTCAGAGGGTAGCGGTTGGCGGTTTGATCGATGCGGCATCCGGTGCCATCGACTCAGCACTCTGACCTCTACGCTCGATTCTGTACTCGATTCCGCACTCCGTACTCAGAAATCCGTACTCTGTACTCGATGCTGCACTCTGTACTCTGTACTCGATCCAGTACTCAGCCCTCTGCATCCAACCCTTACTTCCGCTCCGCCCGGGTGGTCTTGTTGATCTCAGCGACCCAGTCGTCCATCTGCACCAGCAACTCGCGGACTTCGGACTTCGGTCGCTGGAGATAGATGTTGAAGAGCTTGCCTTCGACGAGGACGAAGCCCCCGAGGATGAAGTTGGGGCCGCTGGGCATGATGAATTGGAGCGACCGTTCGGTCCGGCCGACGACGGCGGGATTGCCCAAGCCGGCCACCACCTGGTTGAACTCCTCGTCCTTCACCTCGCGGCGAAGCTTTTTCCGGGTGTCGTCCATGTCGTTCTTGCCGAATTCGGCCGCCACACCCTCGGCGATCTTGGCGAACGCGGCGAGGTCGACCTCGCGGTCCGCCGTCTGGTTCTTCACGGTCCCCCAGCAGTCCAGGCCGGTGTCGAGGACCTTCGCCTCCCGGCAATGGGCGAGATGCTCCGGCGTCAGCTGGACGAAGACATACTTGAAGTTCCTGCGCGGATCCGTGGCCAGGTTCTCGAAACGCTCGTGGAAAGCCTTCGCCCACTCCTCCTCCCGGCCCACGGAGACGAACCGCTTCGGGAGCGGGAACTTGAACGCGGTCTTGCCCACGCGCACCTCCTGCAACGCGAACCCCTTCTCGGCGGCGGCCGAGGGCTTTTCGGCGGCGGGGGCGAACGTGGCGGCCAGCAGGCCCAGGGCGAGGACGAGGGGTTTCATAAGAGCGTTATTGTTTACGCCCAACCCGCGGTCAACGCCCGGGTAGGGGCCGCACCGCTTCTACGCGCGGAGCACGTGCGGCTAGGGGTTGGCGGTTGGCGGCTTGGCGAGGCGGCACCAGCTACGCTCGATTCAGCACTCGATGCTGCACTCCGCACTC
>JBEBDN010000234.1:0-7826 GCA_041156945.1 Verrucomicrobiota bacterium
AGAACTCGGCGAAGTCGTAGGAGGTGTCGATGATCGGGCGGACGGCGTGCTTGCTCGGGACGCCGACGTAGCCGCTGTGGATGCTCTTGATGGCGAGGAGGCCGCGGAGCTTGGTCTCGAACTCCGCGCGCTGGGCGGCGGTGATATCCTTTTTCAGGTAGAAGAAGACGACGTGGTGGAACATGGGAAGGCGAGGTTTGCGGAAGCGGCGGGGGAAGGGAACAGCAAATTACTTGCGGAAGAGGTCGAGCAGGGCGGCCGTGACGAGGGCGTGCCCGGCGGCGCTGGGGTGGTTGACCTGCGACATCAGGTCCTTGAGGGGCGTGCCGGCGGCGACCTTGGCCTTGAAGAGCGCGAGGCTGTCGACCAGCAGGACGCCGTGCTCCTTGGCCAGGGCGCGGACCTGCTCGGCGTGGAGGTTCAGCGGGTCCTTGGGGTCGTCGAGCTTGGCCGACTGGTCGGGGGTCGGGGTCAGCAGGATGACCTGGATGCCGGCGGCCTTGGCGGCGACGATCATGGCCGACCAGTTCGCCTTGGCCTTCTCGAGCCCGAGGCGGCGGTCGTTGAGGGAGTAGTCGATCGTCACGACGGCCGGACGCAGCGCGAGGACGTCGCGCTCGAAGCGGGCGGCCCCGCGGTCGGAGGCCTCGCCGCCGATGGCGGTGACGATGACGTTGAGGACGGCGTGCGGGAAGCGGGCGCGCAGGCCGGCCTGCAGGCCCGCGGGGTAGGCCTCGTTCGCATGCACGGCGGGCGTCACGAAATAGCCGGCGGGCACGCTATGGCCGTGGCACACCAGATGGACCGTGCGGTTGCGCGGCCACTTGAGCTCGAGGGCCTGCACGACGGGGGCCAGCGGAGCGGCGGGCGCGGGTTCGGCCGCGTTCAGGGGAAGGCCGGCGAGGAGCAGCAGGAGTAGCCAGGGGCGCATGGGGGGTTTCTAGGCGAGGGACGCCCGCTGGAAAGCGCAAAGGGTTTCGTCTTCCCCCGCCCCGCCCCTGCCCTCATAAAAATCTTACGGATGGCGCACCTCCTCGGCATCGACCTCGGCACCACGACCACGATCGTGGCCCGGATCGGCGCCGACGGCGCCCCCGAGCTGGTGCGCGACTGGGAGGGCGAGCCCATCACGCCCACCGCGGTCGCGTTCGAGACCGCCAACCACGTCGTGGTCGGCCGCGAGGCCCGCGCGATGGCCGACGACGGGGAGCACGTCTTCCTCGAGTTCAAGCGGGACCTCGGCACGGGCGTCTCGCACCCCGCCTTCGGCCGGCGCGTGACCCCGCTCGACCTCTCCGCGCTGATGCTGCGCAAGGTCCGCGAACATGCCGAAGCGGCCCACGGCCCGGTCGACCTCGCGGTGATCACGATCCCGGCCAACTTCACCAACGCGGCCCGCGAGGCCACGCTGGAGGCCGCCCGGCGCGCGGGCTTCGGCGCGGTGCACATGATCAACGAGCCGACCGCGGCCGCCCTCGCCTACGCGCGCGGCCAGCGCCAGCCGCTCGACGGGCTCTACGCGGTCTTCGACTTCGGGGGCGGCACCTTCGACGTCTCCCTGGTGCGCGCGAAGGGGCTGGCCGTGGAGGTCGTCTTCACCGAGGGCGTGCAGCGGCTCGGCGGCAAGGATTTCGACGCGAAGCTGACGGCCCTGGTCGCGGGCAAGTTCCGCGCGGCGACGGGCGACGAACTGCGGCCGGGCGACTGCGAGTTCGGCAAGGCCGACGCCGAGGCGCTCAAGCACCGCCTCTCGGCCCGCGAGTCGGTGCGCCTGCCGCTGCGCTCGTCCCGACATGGCCGCGTGGCGGTCACGGTCGCGCGCGCGGAATTCGAGGCGGCCATCGCGGGCCTGGTGGCCCAGGCGGAGATGGCCTGCGAGGGCGTGCTGCTGCGGGCCGGCGTCGACCGTTCCGAGCTGGCCGGGGTCTTCCTCGCCGGCGGCACCTGCCGCGTGCCGGCGGTCCGCGCGGCGGTGGCCCGCGTCTTCGGCCGCGAGCCGCTGCTGCGCGACCCCGACACCGCCGTCGCCCTGGGCGCGGCGCTCTACGCGGCGCACAAGGCGGACCCGGCCAAGCTCTCGCCGGGCCAGCGCCGCCAGGCCGCGGCCATCGCCTTCCAGGACATCGCCCCGCACTACTACGGGACGCTCTCGGTCGACGACGACGGGCTGCTCGAGAACAGCGTCATCATAGCCAAGGGCGAGAAGCTGCCCGTCTCCCGCACGCGCACCTACTACACGGTGGAGGACGACCAGCGCGTGCTGACCTGCGAGGTCACGCAATCGGCCATCCCGGAATCGGACCCGACGTTGGTGCTGCGGATCGCCGAGGTCGAGATGCCGCTGCCGGCCGGGCGCCCCGCGGACCAGCCGATCGAGGTGACCTTCGCGTACGACCTCAACGGCATCATGCGCGCGGAGTTCCGCGACCTCGGGACGGGCAAGCCGCTCGTCATCGAACTGCGCGACAACGGGGCCGGCCGCGGCTCGCTCAACGTCGCCAAGGTCGAGCTGGGCTGAACGATGCGCGCCTGGTTGATCCCGCTCGCGCTGGCCGGCGTCCTCGTCCTGGTGGTCTCCGCCTGGCTGGCCTTCCGGCGCCCGCCGGCCCGGGCGCGGCGGGCGCCGCGCCGCGCCGGACTGACCGCGGCCCCGGCCGGGTCGGGCGACGCCGACCGCGTGGCCTGGGTGCTGGGCAAGCTGACCGGCGCGCCGCCCCGCCGGATCCCGCGCGACGGCGTCCTGCGCGACGTGTTGGGCAAGGTCGCGGCGGAGGATTTCCTGGCGGCGGCCGGTCGGGAGTTCGGGACCGAACTGACGCTGGAGGAGGACCGGCTCGGCATGACGGTCGCGCAGTTCGCGGCCTACGCGGCCCACGTGCGCCGCGGCCGGCGGAAACCCAGGGCGGGCGGACGCAAACGCTCGCCGCGGACGACGGGCGACGCGCTCGACCGGCTGGACGCGCCGCTGCTGGCGCTGGCGAGCGAGCTGGGCCTGCGCCGCGACTGGGACCTCGACCAGGCCCGCCGGCACGTGACCAAGGAATACCTCCGCTGGAACGCGCGGATCCACCTGGCCGCGCGCGAGGAGGAACGCGCGTCCGTGCAGGCTCGGCTCGAGGCGATCGGACGCCTCCGCGAGGCGCTGGCCCCGGCCCGGCGCTGAAGCGTCCTTGCCTCCGGACCGGGGAGCCCCACGCTGGCGGCCCTCCGCATGCAGGCCCTCGTTCCGCTCTTCCCCGAAGTCACCGCCGCCCAGTGGGACCAGCTCACGGCCATGGCCGCGCTGCACCGCGAGTGGAACGAGAAGATCAACCTGGTCTCGCGCAAGGACATCGAGCACCTCGAACGCCACCACTACGCCCCGTGCGTCGCGGCGGTGAAGTTCCTCAAGCTCATGGACGGCTGCCGCGTCATGGACGTCGGCACCGGCGGCGGCTTCCCCGGGCTCATCCTCGCCGTCCTCTACCCCAAGGCCCGCTTCACGCTGGTCGACTCCGTCGGCAAGAAGATCACCGTCGTGGAGGACATCGCCGCGCGCCTCAGCCTCAAGAACGTCGACGTGAAGAACGCCCGCGCCGAGACGATGAACCACGAGCACGACTTCGTGACCGGCCGCGCCGTGGCGGACCTCCGGACCTTCGTCCACAACACGCGCCAGCTCCTCTGCAAGGGCCAGAAGCATTCCCTGCCCAACGGCATCCTCTACTGGCAGGGCGGCGACCCCGCCGAGGAGGCCGCCAAGTCCCACCTGAACCCCGTGTTCAGCTTCGAACTGCGCCCCCTGCTCTGGAACGACGAGAAATTCGAGGGCAAGCGGATCGTGCTCTACCGCAGCCAGGACCTGCTCCGGTGCAAGAAGCCCGACGCGCCGGGCATGACCCACTAGGCCCGCCCCGTGCCTTGACCCTTGGGCGACAACCCCCACGTTAGGGGGCGATGTCCAGACAGCGGCTACCATTGAATCCGGCCGGGGAGCGCCTCGAGGCCCTCCTCCGCCAGCGCATCGTCTACCTCGACGGGGCGATGGGCACCATGATCCAGCAGCTCAAGCTGCAGGAGGCGGACTACCGGGGCGAACGCTTCAAGGACCATCCCGGCCAGCTGAAGGGGAACAACGACCTGCTGGTCATCACCAAGCCGTCCGTCGTCCGCGACATCCACCGCGCCTACCTCGACGCCGGGGCCGACATCCTCGAGACCAACACCTTCAACGGCACGTCCATCGCGATGGAGGACTACGCGATGACCCACCTCGTCCGGGAACTGAACGTCGCCGCGGTGAAGGTCGCCCGCGAGGCCGTCGACGCCTTCAAGGCGGCGAACCCGGGCAAGGACGCCTTCGTCGCCGGCGCCATCGGCCCGACGAACAAGACGCTGTCGATGTCCCGCGACGTCAACGACCCCGCCAAGCGCGACGTGACGTTCCTCCAGGTGCGCGACGCCTACCGCGAGCAGGTCGACGCCCTGCTCGACGCCGGCGCGGACCTGCTGCTCTGCGAGACGGTCTTCGACACGCTGGTGCTGAAGGCCGCGCTCTTCGCCATCGACGAGGCGTTCGAGGCCCGCGGCGCCCGCGTGCCGCTGATGATCTCGGGCACGATCACCGACCAGTCCGGCCGCACGCTCACGGGCCAGACGACCGAGGCCTTCTGGAACTCCGTCCGCCACGCCCAGCCCATCAGCATCGGCATGAACTGCGCCCTCGGCGGCGAGCAGATGCGCCCGCACATCGCCGAGCTGGCGAAGCGCGCCGACATCTACGTCTCCTGCTACCCGAACGCCGGCCTGCCCAACCCGCTCTCCCCGACGGGCTTCCCCGAGGGGCCGGAGGACACCGCGGCCATCCTCGAGACCTTCGCCCGCGACGGGCTGGTCAACATCGTCGGCGGCTGCTGCGGCACCACGCCCGGCCACATCGCCGCGATCCGCCGCCGCACCGAGAAGCACCCGCCCCGCGTCCCCGGCGCGCCCACGCCCGCCTTGCAGCTGTCCGGCCTCGAACCGCTCAACATCGTCGGCGGCCCCGGCACCTTCGTGAACGTCGGCGAACGCACCAACGTCGCGGGCTCCCGGATCTTCAAGGGGCACATCGAGAAGTCCGACTACCGGGCCGCCCTGCGCGTGGCCAAGCAGCAGATCGAGGCCGGCGCCACGGTCATCGACATCAACTTCGACGCGGGCCTGCTCGACGGCGCCGCGGCGATGACGAAGTTCCTGAACCTGGCGGCGACCGAACCGGACATCGCCCGGGTGCCGTTCATGATCGATTCGTCGAACTTCGACATCATCGAGGCCGGCCTGCGCTGCGTGCAGGGCAAGGCCATCGTGAACTCGATCTCGCTCAAGGAAGGCCACGCGGAGTTCGTCCGCCGCGCCCGCCTTTGCCGGCGCTACGGCGCCGCGATGATCGTCATGGCCTTCGACGAGCAGGGCCAGGCCGCCTCCTTCGCGGACAAGGTCCGCATCTGCGTCCGCGCCTACGGCATCCTGACCCGGGAGGCCGGCGTCGACCCGCAGGACATCATCTTCGACGGCAACATCCTGACCGTCGGGACCGGCATGAAGGAGCATAACCGCTACGCCCTCGACTTCATCGAGGCCGTCGCGGAGATCAAGCGCCTCTGCCCCGGCGCCCGCACCTCGGGCGGCCTGTCCAACGTCTCGTTCGCCTTCGCCGGCAACAATCCGGTCCGCGAGGCCATCCACTCGGTCTTCCTCTACCACGCGGTCAAGGCCGGCCTCGACATGGCCATCGTCAACGCCGGCATGCTCGAGGTCTACAGCGAGATCGACCCGGAACTCCGGGAACTCGTGGAGGACCTCGTGCTGTGCCGCCGGGAGGACGCGACCGACCGGCTCCTCGAGGCCGCCCCGCGCTTCGCCGCCAACAAGACCGAGGGCGCCGACACCGCCAAGAAGGGCGAGTGGCGCAACCTCGGCGTCGAGGCCCGCCTCGAGCACGCCCTCGTGAAGGGCCTGGACGAACACGTGGTGGCCGACACCGAGGAGGCCCGCCTCAAGCTGGGCCGCCCGCTGCTCGTCATCGAAGGCCCGCTGATGGACGGCATGCGCGTCGTCGGCCAGCTCTTCGGCGAGGGCAAGATGTTCCTCCCCCAGGTCGTGCGCTCGGCCCGCGTCATGAAGACCGCGGTCGCGCACCTCGAGCCGTTCATGGCCGCCGAGAAGGTCGGCGGCTCCACCCAGGGCTCGTTCCTCATCGCGACCGTCCGCGGCGACGTGCACGACATCGGCAAGAACATCGTCGGCGTCGTCCTCGCCTGCAACAACTACGCCGTCACCGACCTCGGCGTGATGACCCCGACCGAGCGGATCGTCGCCGAGGCCCAGCGCCTGAAGCCCGACTTCATCGGCCTGTCCGGCCTGATCACGCCGTCGCTCGACGAGATGATCGCCGTCGCCCAGGAACTCAAGCGGGCCGGGATCAGCACGCCCCTGCTGATCGGCGGGGCCACCACCTCCAAGGAGCACACCGCCATCAAGATCGCCGAGCACTACGACGGCCCGATGGTGCACGTCGGCGACGCTTCCCTCGTCACCGCGGTCTGCAGCGACCTCCTCAACCCCGCCAAACGCGAGGGCTTCGTCGGCGACCTGCGGGCCGAACAGGCCGAGCTGCGCGAGGCCTACGACCGGCAGCAGCCCGCCGTGGTCATCCCCCTCGCCGAGGCCCGCCGGCGTCCGCTCATCACCACGGCGCCGGTCCAGCCCGCGCCGCGCCGGCCCGGCGTGACGCTCTTCGAACGCATCGACCCGGCGGCGGTGGCCGAGATCATCGACTGGACGCCCTTCTTCGTCACCTGGTCCCTGAAGGGCTCGTTCCCGAACATCTTCAAGTCGCCCAAGGTCGGCGAGGAAGCCCGCAAGCTCTTCGACGCCGCCCGGGTCGAGCTCGACGACCTCATCCGGCATGACCGCGTGCATCTGCGCGGGGTCGCCGGCCTCTGGGCCGCCCGCCGCGTCGGCGACGACGTCGACGTGTTCGCCGACGAAGCCCAGGCCCGGAAGCTCGGCCGCTTCCACTTCCTCCGCGACCAGCGCCAGCGTCCGCGCGTGGACACCTGCCGTTCGCTGGCCGACCTCGTGTCGACGGAGAAGGGCGACCACCTGGGGGCCTTCGCCGTCACGGCGGGCCAGGAAATCGACGACTACGCCGCGTCGTTCAAGGCGAAGGACCCTCTGCGCCAGATCATGATCCAAGCGCTCGCCGACCGGCTGGCGGAAGGCTGCGCCGAATGGCTCCACCGCGAGGTGCGCCAGGACCTCTGGGGCTACGCGCCGGGCGAGGCCCTCACCGTCGAGGAACTCGTCGACGAGAAATACGCCGGCCGTCGCCCGGCCGCCGGCTACCCGGCCTGCCCGGAGCACACCGAGAAGGCCGAGATCTGGCGCCTGCTGGATGCGGACCGGTTGGGCTGCACGCTGACCGAGTCCTACGCGATGAACCCGGCCGCGTCGGTGTCCGGCCTCTACTTCGGCAACCCGCAGTCGATCTACTTCGACATCGACAACGTCGGGCGCGACCAGGTCGAGGACTACGCCGCGCGCAAGGGCTGGACGGTCGCGCAGGCCGAGAAGTGGCTGCGGCCCGTGCTCGGCTACAAGACCTGACGATGGAGGCGCGCGAACGCGAGAAGCTCGTCGCCGCCGTCGGGGCCGAGGACGCCGCCGCGGTCGAACGCTTCCTGGCCGGCTGCGCGCTCTGCGCCCTCGTGGAGGCCGCGGATGCCGCCGACAGCGATTGGCCGGAATGGGCCCGCGCCGCCGCCGTCCTCCAGCGCTGGCTCGAGGCCGCCGGACGCGAGGCC
>JBEBDN010000235.1:0-7044 GCA_041156945.1 Verrucomicrobiota bacterium
CCGTGGCGCGAGGACGCCACCAACGCGGAAGGCGTCGCCCGCCGCAACCGGGTCCGGGCTTGGTTGGCGAACGGGGCCGAGGCGGCCTTGGGCCCGGGTTACGTCGAGGGGTTCGCGCGCGCCGCCCGGATCCAAGGGGACCTGGCGGAGGCCCTGCTCATCTGGGGGCGCCAGCTCGGCGCGGAGGTCGACGCCGAAGGCCGGTTGCCGGTCGCGGGCCTGCGCGGCGCCCCGCCCGCCCTGGTCCATCTGCTGGTGCAGGACTTCCTCCACGGGCGCGGCATCGGCGAGGCCTCGGCCGAGTCGCTCGCGCCGCTGCTCGCGGCGATCGCCGCGGGCGCCGACACGCGGACCAGCGTCGCGGGCGAGGTGCTGCGCCTGCGCGGGGGCTGGCTCGCCGCCGAGTCGGACGCGTCGGTTCCCGGATTGGGCGGAGTTCTCCGACCGTTGGCCCTCGGCGGGGACGGCGCGGGCCTGGGCGCGGAGCGCGTCGACGTGGATGCGCCGACTTGGGCGAAGTTATCCCAAGGGGAAATCCTCCCCACCGCGGAGGTCTTCCTGCGCGCCCCCGCCGCCCCGCTGGCCTGGCGCGGTCGCCGGCCCGGCGATCGCTACCGTCCGCTGGGCGCGCCGGGCGAGGCCAAGGTCGCCGACTTGCTCATCAACCGCAAAGTCCCTGCGGCGCTGAGGGATGCGTTGCCGGTCGTCCTGGCCGGCGAGGAGATTCTTTGGGTGCCGGGCCTCCCGCCCGCCGATTCCCATCGGCTCACGGGGCCGGCGAAGGGGGCTCTCCGGTTGACTTGGAACGGCCTCCGGGTAGGTTCAAACCTCCCCTCATGAGTCAAAACGACAACGATGGCGACCGCGGCGGCAAGCGCATGAATTCCAAGCCCGTGATCGTCTGGCTGCTGCTCATGCTGGCGATCTTCCTGCTGGTCAACTACTCCGCCGGCCCGGCCAAGGCCCCGGACGTCCATACCGTCCCCAAGATCCTGGCGATGGCCCAGGAGAAGAAGGTCAAGGCGATCACCATCAAGGCCGATCCGACCGGCGGTTCCGCCAACTGGTACCAGCTGAGCGGCGAGTTCGTGGTCCAGGGCGGCGACGCCCAGCAGAAGGACCGGTTCGTCGCCACGGGCAAGCTGACCGACAAGGACTATGAGTCCCTGCGCGCCAACGTCGCCAAGTTCGAGGAGGCGCCGGCCCAGACCGGCCTGACCATGTTCCTGTACAACGTGCTGCCCACGCTCCTCATCTCGGGCCTGCTGCTGTACATGATGTACCGCTTCCTCAAGAACGCGAACAAGGGCGCGATGCAGTTCGCCAAGAGCCGCGCCCGGCTCAATTCCACCGAGAAGGAGACCACCACCTTCAAGGACGTCGCGGGCTGCGACGAGGCCAAGGAGGAGGTCAAGGAGATCGTGGACTTCCTCAAGGACCCGAAGCGCTTCACCAGGATCGGCGCCACCATCCCGAAGGGCGTGCTGATGGTCGGCCCGCCCGGCACGGGCAAGACGCTGCTCGCGCGCGCGGTGGCCGGCGAGGCCGGCGTGCCGTTCCTCAGCATCAGCGGCTCCGACTTCGTCGAGATGTTCGTCGGGGTGGGCGCGGCCCGCGTGCGCGACACCTTCGAGCAGGCCCGCAAGCTGGCGCCCTGCATCATCTTCATCGACGAGATCGACGCGGTCGGCCGCCAGCGCGGCGCCGGCCTCGGCGGCGGCAACGACGAGCGCGAGCAGACGCTCAACTCCCTGCTCGTCGAGATGGACGGCTTCGACGGCCAGGCCGGCGTGATCGTCATCGCCGCGACCAACCGCGCCGATGTGCTCGACGCCGCCCTGCTGCGTCCGGGCCGCTTCGACCGCCAGGTGTTCGTCGACCTGCCCGACCTGCGCGGCCGCGAGGCCGTGCTGACCGTGCACGCCAAGCGCTTCCAGCTCGCCCCGTCGGTCGACCTGCAGCGCGTGGCCCGCATCACGACCGGCATGTCCGGCGCCGACCTGGCCAACCTCCTCAACGAAGGGGCGCTCCACGCGGGGCGCCGCCAACGCGACAAGGTCGAGATGTCCGACATCGAGGAAGCCCGGGACAAGATCGCCTACGGCCGCGAGCGCAAGAAGCTGATGGATGAGGACGACCGCCGGAGCACGGCCTACCACGAGGCCGGCCATGCCCTGGTCCAGTCGCTCATCGACGACGGCTCGCTGCCCCTGCACAAGGTCACCATCCTCCCCCGCGGCCGCGCCCTCGGCATGGCGATGTACATGCCGGCGAAGGAGATCCTCGGTTATTCCAAGGCCCGCCTCCTGAACTACATCTGCTCGGCGATGGCCGGCCGCATCGGCGAACGCGTCGTCACGGGGGAAATCTCCAACGGCGCCTCGTCCGACATCAAGCAGGCGACCCGCATGGCCCGCCAGATGGTCTGCGATTGGGGCATGAGCGACCTCGGCCCCGTCGCCTTCGGCGAAAACTCCGACACCGTCTTCCTGGGCCGCGAGATTTCGCGCACCCAAAGCCACAGCGACGAGACCGCGCGCCGCATCGACGAGGCCATCTCGGCCATCGTCCGCGAGCAGTTCGCCCGCGCCGAGCGGCTGGTCGCCGAGCACGCCGACGCCCTCCGCAAGATCGCCGAGGCGCTGTTGGAGCACGAGACCTTGGACGGCGTCCACGTGATGGAAATCATCAAGACCGGCGCCATCCAGACCCCGATCGTCGGCCAGCCGGTCGTCCCGCCCGTGCGCGAGGCCGCGCCGCCCCTGGCGACTCCCGAGGCCGGCACGCAGTCGGCCCCGAGCCCTGCTTGAGGTTTGCCCCCGGCGTCCCCGGGGCTAACTTGGAGCCATGGTCATCGGACTCACCGGCGGCATCGGTTGCGGCAAGACCGCCGCGGCCGCCTGCTTTGCCCGCCGGGGCTTCCAGGTCGTCGATGCCGACGCTTTGGCCCGGGCAGTCCTCGCCTCCCCCCCTTGCCTGGAGGCGATGGCCCGCCGCTGGGGATCCGCTTGCCTGGCGGGGGAGGGGAGTCCCGACCGGGCTTGGATCGCCGCCAAGGTTTTCGCCGACCCGGTCGAGCGTGCCTTCCTGGAGTCCATCACCCATCCGGAAGTGGCCCGCCGGCGCGCCTTGGCCGTGGCCGACCGCTCGCGGTCCCACGTCGTCGAGATCCCCTTGCTTTTCGAGAAGAACTTGGCGGCGGAGTTCGATGCGGTGGTCTGCGTCAGCAGCTCGGCGGCGGTGAGGCTGCTGCGGCTGGAGCGTCGCGGCCTGAGCACGGCGGAAGCGACGGCGCGGATGGATGCGCAAGCGCCTTTGGATGAGAAGGTTAAGAAATCCGACCACGTCCTTTTCAACGATGGCGACTTGGATTTCCTCGACGCGCAGGTCGCGGCCTTGGTCGAACGGTTGCAACCCAAGGCCTAACCCCCGTTTTGCCCTAATTTGCGGTTGCGGCAAGGGTCGTCGGATTTAGGGTTTCCTTTCCCGTCATTCCGCGCCCTCGGCTTGACCCTCCTCACCCCACCTTCCGACTGGATTTCCCTACCGTGACGACCGCCGACGATTTCGTCATCCAATTCATCCAAGACAAAGGTCTCGTGACCCCGGCCCAGGTGGCGGAAGCGCGGGCCGAACTGGGCCAGGTGCCGGATGGGCAGCATCCCGACACCGCCGCCTTGGCCAAGCTGGTCGAAGGCGGGAAGGTCGCCTGGGCCGCCATCACCCAGGCCCTGGGCCTAGAGTTCGACATGGAGGTCGTCGACGTCGCCCAGGTCGCCCCGGCGGAGGATCTCCTCAAGCTCGTGAGCCGGGAACAGGCCGAGCGCCAGAACATCCTCCCGCTCCAGATGGACGGGGTCGAACTGCTGGTCGCGATCGCCGACCCCCTCGACACCGAGACCCTCGATTCCCTCTCCCGGGTCCTCAAGCTGCCGATCAATCCCAAGCTCGCGACCCCCGACACCCTGAAGGCCGCCATCGCCCGCTGCTACGGCGGCGGCCAGATGAACGTCTCCTACTCCGACGTCTTCGGCAAGGCCGAGGGCGACGGCCTGGCCGTCGAGCTGCCGCAGGGCGGCGACGTCAAGGAGGACGACGCGCCGATCATCCGCTACGTCAACTCGCTGATCGTCGACGCCATCCGCCGCAAGGCCTCGGACATCCACCTCGAGCCCCTCGAGAAGCGTTTCCGCGTGCGTTTCCGCATCGACGGCGTGCTGCAGGAGATGAAGGGCCCGCCCAAGCGCCTGCAGGCCTCGATCATCTCCCGCCTCAAGCTCATGGCCGAGGTCTCGCTCGCCGAGAAGCGCATCCCGCAGGACGGCCGCATCCAGGCCCGCACCGGCGGCCGCGACATCGACCTGCGCGTCTCCGTCCTCCCGACCGTCTACGGCGAGTCGATCGTCATGCGCATCCTGGACAAGGAGGGCCTCAAGCTGGGCCTCCCCGAGCTCGGCTTCTTCGCGGACGACCAGGCCAAGTTCCAGGGCCTCATCTCGGGCTCCGACGGGGTCTTCCTCGTCACCGGCCCGACCGGTTCCGGCAAGTCCACCACGCTCTACTCGGCGCTGAACTACATCAACAAGCCCGACCGCAAGATCATCACGGTCGAGGATCCGGTCGAGTACCAGATGGCCGGCATCAACCAGGTCCAGGTGAAGCGCGACGTCGGCATGACCTTCGCCGCCGCGCTCCGCGCGATGCTCCGCCAGGCCCCGAACATCGTGATGATCGGCGAAATCCGCGACCTGGAGACGGCCGAGATCGCGGTCAACGCGGCCCTCACCGGCCACATGGTGTTCTCGACCCTGCACACCAACGACTCCGTCAGCGCCGTCACGCGCCTCGTCGACATCGGCGTGAAGCCCTTCCTCGTGTCCGCCGCGCTCCGCGGCGCGCTCGCCCAGCGCCTGGTGCGCCGCGTCTGCCAAGCCTGCGCCAAGCCCTACCGGCCGACCGCCAAGGAGCTCTACTCGATCGGCATGACCGAGCAGGACATCGCCGGCGCGACCCCGATGAAGGGCGCCGGCTGCGCGAAGTGCGGCGAGCGCGGCTACAAGGGCCGCCGCGGCGTCTTCGAGCTCTTCGTCATCACCGAGGAGATCCAGGAGATGATCTATTCGGGCGCCACGCTCGTCGACCTCCGCCGCAAGGCCCGCGAGGCCGGCATGCGCACGATGCGCGAGGACGGCCAGCGCAAGGTGGCCTCCGGCATGACCACCATCGAGGAGGTCATGGGCGCCACCGTCGCCGACGACGTGCTCTGACATGGCCTACGACATCCACCAGCTCCTCGAGGCGATGATCGAGAACGGCGCCTCGGACCTCCACCTCCACGTCGGCCGCGCCCCGAGCCTCCGCGTCTCCGGCAGCGTCATGTCGATCGAGGGCGCCGCCCTCGCCCCCGAGGACACCGAGGCCCTCGTGCAGTCCATCACGCCGCCCGAGCACCTGGAGCGCCTCAAGCGCGACGGCGGGTGCGACTACGGCTTCTCCTTCCACAAGAAGGCCCGCTTCCGCGTCAACGTGTACCGCGGCAAGGGCGTGCTGGGCATGGTCCTCCGCCTGATCCCGGCCAAGATGTTCACGCTGGAGCAGCTGCGCCTGCCCCCGATGATCAAGGACCTCCTGCGCCGCCCCCGCGGCCTGATCCTCGTCACCGGGCCGACCGGCTCCGGCAAGTCGACGACCCTGGCCTCGATGATCGACTGGATCAACCAGAACGAATCCGGCCACATCGTCACGATCGAGGACCCCATCGAGTACTACCACGCGCACAAGAACTGCGTGGTCACCCAGCGCGAGGTGCACAACGACGTCCCCAGCTTCGCCGACGGCATCCGCTCGGCGCTCCGCCAGGACCCCGACGTCATCCTCATCGGCGAGATGCGCGACCTCGAGACCATCGAGGCGGCCGTCTCCGCCGCCGAGACCGGCCACCTGGTCTTCGGCACCCTGCACACGACCGGCGCCGCCCGCACCGTCGACCGCATCCTGGACGCGTTCCCCGCCGGCGCCCGCGACCAGATCCGCGTCCAGCTGGCCTCCTCCGTCGTCGCGGTCATCTCGCAGTGCCTGCTGCGGACCACCGACGAGAAGCGCGTCGCCGCCTACGAGATCATGGTCCGGACCGACGGCATCGCCGCCAAGATCCGCGAGAACAAGACCTTCCAGATCACCTCCGACATCGAGACCGGGGCCTCGCGCGGCATGCGCACCCTGGACGCCGACCTGCTCGCCCTCTTCCACCAGGGCGTCATCCCCGAGGACGAGGTCTTCAACTACGCCCAGGACGCCGAGATGATGCGCCAGCGCATCAAGGGCGGCGCCGCCCGCTGAACCAGCCTTTCCCATGTTCGACGACCATAGCGACCTCCTCCGCGAAATCGCCCTCGAGGCGGGCCTCGTGGACCAGACCCAAGCCGACGAGATCTGGGAGTCCCACGCCACGACGGGCAAGTCGTTCGCGGCCGGCCTGATCGACGCCGGCCTCGCGGACCGCCCCGCCATCCTCCAGGCCGTCGCCGACCACCTGCACGTCCAGTACTACTCGGTCGTGCCGGCGGAGGTCGACGCCGAGGTCATCCGCCTCCTCAAGCCCGCCCAGGCCCACAAGTACATGGTGGTGCCCGTGGCCGACGAGGCCGGCAAGCTGACCCTGCTCGCCAAGGACCCCTTCAACTACGGCGCGGTCAACGAGCTGACCTTCATCCTCAAGCGCGACATCGAGCTGGCCGTGGCCGACCCCGAGCAGGTCGAGGCCGGCGTGGTCCGCAGCTACGGCGAGGCCGCGGCCACCTCGATGGACGACCTCCTCGGCGAGTTCGAGCAGGTCGAGGGCGGCGCCGCCGTCACCGACGAGGACGTCAGCAAGCAGGCCAGCCAGGCCCCGATCATCCGCTTCGTCGACCTGGTGCTGCAGGAGGCCGTCAAGGCGAAGGCCTCGGACATCCACTTCGAGCCGTTCGAGGACCAGTTCCGCATCCGCTACCGCATCGACGGGTCCCTCTACGAGATGGCCCCGCCGCCCAAGAACCTGGCGTC
>JBEBDN010000236.1:0-7047 GCA_041156945.1 Verrucomicrobiota bacterium
CCGATCAGCGGGTTATGCCAATCGAGGAAGTAGAGCGAACCATCGGGCGCGAACTCCAGGTCCACCGGGCGGAAATTCCCGTCCGCCGAGCTGAGCAGGTCGCCGTTGGCCTGGCCCACGAAGCCCGCGCCGTCGTCGCTCTTCGTCCCGAAGCTGATGCCCAGGAAACCGATCGTGTTGCACGTCATGAAGTCGCCCTGGTTGACGTCGGGGAAGTGGCGCGAGGACACGAACTCCGCGCCCGAGCTCGGGCGGGAGCGCTTGGGAACGAACTGCTCCACCTTCGGCTGCTCGACGCCGTAGGGCATCTTCGCGGCGAAGGGCAGGGCCCACCAGTTCTCGCCCGGGGAGGCGTCGGAGATGAACGGCTGCTCCCACGTGTCGAACGAGAAGCCCCACGGGTTGGAGAGGTCGACCTGCAGGCGTTCCAGCCGGAAGGACTTCGGGTCGAAGCGCCAGGCGCCCCCGTCGTTGCAGCGGCGCGGGCCGTAGGGCGTCTCGACCTGGCTGTGGAGGAAGCGCCCTTCCAGCAGGTAGAAGGCGCCCGAGGCGTCGGCGCAGTAGGCCGAAATCGCGTGGTGGGAGTCGTGCGAGTCGAAGCCGTGCAGGATCAGCTCGGTCCGGTCCGCCTTGCCGTCCTGGTCGTCGTCGATGAGCAGGGCGAGGTTGGGCTCCTGGGAGACGTAGACCCCTTCCGGCGCCAGCTCGAAGCCGATCGGCAGGTGCAGGCCGTCGGCGAAGACGGACTGCTTGTCGGCCTTGCCGTCGCCATCGGTGTCCTCGAGGATGATCAGCTTGTCGTTCGGCAGGGCGTCGCCCGGGCGGTAGTGCGGGTAGGTCGGGGTCGTGGCGACCCAGAGGCGTCCGCGGGCGTCGAAGGACATCTGCACCGGCTTCTTCAGGTCGGGGAACTTCTCCTCCGAGGCGAAGAGCTCGACCTTGTAGCCGGGCGCCACCTTCATCTTCGCGATCGCGGCCTCGCCCGACAGGAATTCGGTGGGGTTGCCGTTCTTCATGTCGGGCTTGAAGTTGGACGGCACCGGCGGGAGCGGCAGCGTGCCGCTGTCGTCCACCTGGAGGTCCGTCCGCTTGCCCTGCGCGAGCTCGTGGATGAGGGTGTCGCGCAGCGCCGCCATCTGGCGGGCCTTCGCGACCTCCGCAGGGTAGTTCTGCGGGCCGAACGGGTTGTAGCGCTGGCCGTGCGTGTGGACCCCGTTGACGATCGCATAGTCGCAGTTCCAGAGGTGGTCCTTCATCTTCACCGCGGCGTTGACCTTGGCCTCATCGGCCCGCGAAGCGCGGGCGGTCGGCCCGTAGAGGCCATCCGCGAGCAGCTTGGCCGCTTCGCGGTAGCCGAAGTCCGTCGGGGCGAACCCGTTGATCGTGTAGTGCGACTTGGCTTGGCCGTAGGCGGCGAGGGTCGGGTGGAAGAGGTCGACGTAGGTGAGCCCATGCTTCTTGGCGACGCGTTCCATGGCCGCCGCGTAGAGCTCGAGGTTGGCGTTCTCCGCCTTGCCGTCGGGGAGGTCGCGTTGTTTCGAAAGGTCCTCGAAGGCGATGGGTGAGACCAGCACGAGGCGCGGGGCGGCCTGGCCGTTGTAGGCCTTGGAGAGCGTGTGGACGACGAACGCGTCGACCTCGGCCTCGAAGTTCGCGACGCGCCCGGGGCCGTCGAAGGATTCGTTGTAGCCGAAGAATGCGACCACCGTGTCGGCCTTCAGGTGGTGGAGCCACTGGTCGGGCGTGGAGAAGAAGCCCTTGCCGTTGTGCTGGGCGTACTCGGGGTGGAACTTCTCGGCCCCGGGGAACGCCCACTGGCTGGGGCGCGCCGGGTGCGGGCGGAAGGCCGGGGTGTCGCCCGAGCGGCCCATGTTGCGCACGAACAGTTTTTGCGCGGGGAAGCGCAGGTGCAGCTCGGTCTCGAGCCGCCCGTAGTAGGTGTCGCGCTCGGCGAAGCCGTTGCCGATGAACACGACGCGTTCGCCGGCCGCGGGCGGGGCGACGACCTGGGGGCGGACGGTGGTGGCCGCGGGCGGATTCACGGCGGGCGCGTGGGGCGTCGGCGAGCCCTTGCTGTGGTCCGGCCAGTTCGCCGCGTTCGCCTTGTCGTCGCGGGTCTTCAGTTTCGAATGGTCGGTCGGCGCGGGGTCGGCGGCGGTCAGGCGGAGGCCGGCGAGGAGGCAGAGGGCGAGGCGGAACATGGCGAAGGTGGGGTATCTTCACCACCGCCCGCGGATAATCCAGCCCGTCCTGACGCTCGCTCCCTTCTTTTTCGGGCGATTAGCGATAGCGCGTCAGCTCGGCTTTGATTTCCGCATGCAGGGCGGACACCCAGGTGGGCAGGCCGGCGGGCAGGGCGATTTTTTCCTGCCGGCGGAAATCGACCGGGCTGAGGATCACCCGGATGTTCTTGGGGCCGGTGAGCGCCGCGAGGACGAAGAGTTCCTCCGCGGCGGGATCGCCCATCGCCAGGCAACCGATGGAGACGTCGCTCCCGTGGATCATGATGTCGCCGCCGAGCCCCGTGCGCGCCTCCGCTTGGGCGCGCCGCCGGTCCGCGGCGTTGGGGTAGTCGACGCGCAGCGACAGGTGGAAGCGGCTGTTCGGGTTCAGGGACTCGATCCCATAGAGGCCTTCCGGAACCTGTCGGTCGCCCTCGCGCAGTTTCGGGCCGACGCCTCCGCTGGCGGCGAGGATCGGGTAGGTTTTGATGAGCCGAGGGCGGCCGGCGGCATCGGGTGCCCACAGTTCCAGCCGCTTCTCGGCCTTCAGGCCGATGAGCGTGAAGGTGGTCGGTGGGTAGGCCACGCCCGCCGCTTCGCAGGCGGGCGCCAGGCGCGCACGCACCGAGGCGCCGTAGGTCGCCAACCGCTCGGGGGTGGTCGCGGCGCCGCCGCCGGCGGTGGCAAGCAGGAGCAGGCCCAGCGCAGCCCAAACGCGGAGGAGAAAAGGGGTGGGGCTGGTCGCCGATGCGGTCATGCGCGGGGGTGCGATCCGAGGACGAGGAGGGTCTGGTCGTCTCGTCGCCGCCGCTCACCTGGCGGCGGGTTTGGTCAGGCGGGCCGGGTCCTTGGACCAGGCGTCCAGCTGCTTGGGGTCGAGCCTCGCCTGCAGGATGAACGGAGGCATCCCGCGGCCGTCCGGGTGGTTCGGGTGGACCGAATCGGGCGCAAGGAGCCAGTGGCCGTAGGTCACCGCAAGGACCTGTCCGTTGGGCAGCAGTTCCACGCCGGTGTAGCCGCAATCGCCGATGTTGTTGTTCGTCGAGTTGCCGTAGTTGCGCCGGAGGCGGAGGCGGTACTGGCCTTCGCGGCCCGCCTCGAGGTCGGCGAACGTCCCCATCCAGGCCACCCAGTCGCCGTGCGTCGGGTTGCCGACGTGCAGGGGACTGAAGTCGCGCATGAAGACCAGTGTCCGCCCATCGGCGAGGTTCACCGACTCATGCCGATGGCCGGTGAGCGCGCCGGGGAGCTCGCGGGGGTCCGTCCACGTCAGGCCGGCGTCGTCGGAGAAGGCCACCATCGAGTTCGTGAGCCGTTTCTCCGGGCGGAAGAGCAGGGCGATCCGCTGGCCGTCGGGGCGGGTCACGAGGCCCGCCTCGCACAGGCCGGCGCGGTTGGCGGCGGCCCGGCCGGCGGGGGTCGCGAAGTCGATACGTCGCAGGTTCTCGAACCGCAGGGTCGGCGGCCCGGTCAGCGCGGACTCGACCTTCAGGTCCACCGTCCAGTTGTCGAAGGCGAAGTCATGGAAGACCCCGCGCCAGGACGGCTGCTTGCCCGGCAGCGGCCACAGCGAGGCGAGGGCCACGATGATGCCCTTCGGGCCTTCGAGTTTCCACTGCTGGCGCCCCGACCAGGTGTCGCCGCGGTCGTCGCTCCACATCCACTCCAGGACATTGGCCCGCGGCTGGCAGGTGACCAGCAGGACGCGCTCGCGGCCGGCCGGCAGGTCCAGCCGGTAGAGCACGGGCGTCTCCATCACGCGCTGGCCCGAGGGCGGGAGCGCGACCCACGTCTGCCCCGCGTCGACGCTGCGGCGGAAGATCAGGTTGCCGCGGCCGTGGCCGTCCGGGTAGGCCACGAGCAAGGTCTTGCCGTCGCGGAACAGCACCGTCGACGGGTGGCCGAGGTAGGTCTTTCGGCGCTCCACCGTGGTGAAGAGCTTGTCCTCCTTCATGAGGTCAACCTGCGGGATGGAGAAATCGCGCCGGGGCTCCTCGGCGCGGGCGAGGCAGGAGAGCAGGCCGACGGCGAGCAAGGCGAGGGGTCGCATGGACCCATCCTCGACTTCGGCGGCCTCCTGCCAAGCGGGAAACCTGCCTCAGGCCCCCCGGAGGGAGGCCATGTCGATGACGAAGCGGTAACGGACGTCCTGCTTGATCATGCGGTTCCAGGCCTCGTTGATTTGCTGGATGGGGATGAGCTCGATGTCGGAGACGATCCCGTGCCGCGCGCAGAAATCCAGCATCTCCTGGGTCTCGGGGATGCCGCCGATGCAGGAGCCGCTGAAATTGCGGCGGGGCATGATCACGCTGAAGGCGTGGACCGCGAGCGGCCGCTCGGGGACGCCGACGAGGCAAAGCGTGCCGTCGAGCTTGAGGAGGGCGAGGTAGGCGTTGAGGTCGTGCTGCGCGGAGACGCAATCCAGGATGAAGTCGCAGGACGACGCGTGCTTGGCCATCGCGGCCGCATCGGTGGAGACGACCACCTCGTGGGCGCCGAGGCGGAGGCCGTCGGCGACCTTGCCGGGCGAGGTGGTGAAGAGGACGACGTGGGCGCCGAAGGCGCGGGCGAACTTCACGCCCATGTGGCCGAGCCCGCCCAGGCCGACGATGCCGACCTTCTGGCCCGGGCCGACCTTCCAGTGGCGCAGCGGCGAATACGTCGTGATGCCGGCGCAGAGGAGGGGGGCGGTGGCGGCGAGGTCCAGGCCGGCGGGGACGCGCAGCGTGAAGGCTTCGTCGACCACGATGTTCGACGAATACCCGCCGAAGGTGTGGCCGCCGAGATGCTTGTCCGGGCTGTTGTAGGTGAAGGTCGCCCCCGTGAGGCAGAACTGCTCAAGGCCCTTCTGGCAGCTGGGGCAGGTGCGGCAGGAATCGACCATGCAGCCGGTCGCGCCGATGTCGCCGACCTTCAGCTTGGTGACCTTGGCGCCGACCTTCGTGACCCGGCCGACGATCTCATGGCCGGGGACGCAGGCATAGTTCGTGCCGGGCCACTCGCCGCGGGCGGTATGGACGTCGGAATGGCAGACGCCGCAGAAGAGGATCTCCATCTCGACGTCGGTCGGGCCCGGGTCCCGGCGCGTGATGGTCATGGGCGCGAGCGGGTTGGCGGGGGCGGAGGTGCCGAAGGCGCGGACGGAGGTATTGGGCATGGGGAGGTGGCCCCCAGCGATAGGGGGAAGGCCGTCGCAGGCAAGCCGGGGCGGACAATTCAGCGCAGGGCGCCGGCGAGCGGCCGGCCTGCCGCGTCCAGCAGCTGGAACTCGTGCACCCCGTGCTTGCCGGCGTCGACGTAGGTCCAGACGACCTGCTTGTCGCGGGTGATCTCGACGAGTTTCGGGTGCGGGGCGCGGGCCGCGTAGTTGCTGAAGACGACGTTGCCGTTCGGGAGCCACGTCAGGGCGGTGGCGCGGTTCACGGGCACGCCGGGCAGGTCGCCGTCCTTGAGTTCCCAGACGACCTTGCCGGCCGCGTCGACCTCCACGACCTGGTTGCCGACGGTCAGGCTGATCAACGTATGGCCCGCCGCGTTGCGCAGCGCGCAGAAGGTGCGGTTGTCGAGTGTCGACGCCGGCGCCTGGTACTCCCAGGCGACCTTGCCGGTGGCGTCGAGTTCGCGCACGAGCTTGTCCTGCGGCACGAGGTAGCGGCCGTCGGCCAATTTGCGCGCCATGCGGCTCTGGAAGTGCGGGTCCTTGGCCGAACACCGCAGCGGAATCTCGACTTGGATGCGCCCGGTGGGGTCGACCTCCAGCAAACGGGGATGAGGGCCGGCTTCGCTGATGAGCGTGCGGCCTTCCGCCAGGCGTTGCGCCGTGTTCACTTCGGCCTGGGTACCCTTATATTCGAAGACCACCTTGGGCTCGCGCGTCACCTCGAGCACGGCGCCGCCCGGGTAGGCCTTCGATTTGGCGAGGACGAGCAGGAGATTGCCGTTCGGCAGGACGCAGCCGTCGCGGGTTTCCGCCGGGTATTGCCAGGTGACCTTGCCGTCGGCGTCGAGGATCTGCGTGACGCCCCCGAGCCGGAGGAAGGCGCGCTTGGTCGGGGCCTCGGCGGCGTGGGCGGCGAAGGTGGCGGCGAGCAGGAGAAGGCAGGTGCGCAGCATGGGGACGGGGCCAACCTAGCCTCCCTCGTCGGGCGGGACAGCCAATTCTCCGAAGGAGGCTTGGACTCCCGGGTTGTCAGCGGGCGGGGCGGGGGCATAGTTCGCTCGTCCCCATCCCCATGAGTCCCCTGCGTCTGTTCGCCTGCCTGCTTTGTGCCGTCGTCCTCGCCTCCGCCCAATCCGCCGAGGCGCTCGCCGGCAAACGGATCGTCGTCCTCGGCGACAGCATCACCCAAGGCGGCACCTACGTGTCGTTCATGGACTACTTCCTGCAGAAGGCCCAGCCGCAGCGGCGTTTCGAGGTCTACCCGCTGGGCCTTTCGAGCGAGACCCTCTCCGGGCTGAGCGAACCTGGACACGCCAACGGCAAGTTCCCCCGCCCGTGCCTGTTCGAGCGCCTCGGCCGCACCTTGGAGAAGGTGAAGCCCGAGATCGTCTTCGCCTGCTACGGGATCAATGATGGCATCTACCAACCCCTCGACGAGGCGCGCTTCAAGGCCTTCAAGGAGGGCGTGAACAAGCTGCTCGACCAGTGCCAGGCCGCCGGCGTCAAGCAGCTCTACCTCGTCACCCCGCCGATCTTCGACGCCACCACCAAGCCCGGTGAGTTCAACTACGACTCCGTGATGACCGCCTACGCGGCGTGGGAAATGGAATTGAAGCGACCTGGCCTGACGGTCGTCGACCTCCACTCCGCCATGCGCAAGGCCCG